>NZ_VJZD01000040.1 GCF_009377175.1 Streptomyces adustus | reverse complement strand
GGCCGCGACGCCACCGGGGGTGTCCGAGGCGGTGGGGGCGGCCGAAGCGGGTGCCGGGCCCGCCCACACCGCGGCGAGGGCGGCGAGCAGGAGGGCCGGCACCAGCCGGGGGAGGCTTCGGGTCCGTACCACGTCCGTCATGGTTCGAAGTTACCCGAAGCCTCCCAAAAGAGGGCATTCACTCGTACGGGAGACGCGGTGCCCGGGTCAGGCCGCCCGGTACGCCTCCGTCAGCTTCCGCACGGCCGCGCCGTAGCGTCCGGTCAGCAGCAGGTGGTCGGCGTCGGCGAAGGGCTTCGCCAGCGCCGCGGTGATGTGCTGCCCCGCCTTCTGCTGGACGAGCAGCCGGGCCTTCGTGACGAGCGCGCGCCCCGCCGTCCCGCGGTGCGCCCGTTCGGCGGCGGCGGCCGCCAGCCCGAGCGCCTTCAGCGTCGACAGGCCGCCCGCGGGCGTCCTGCCGAGCGTCGTCAGGCCCCAGCCGTACGGGAACTGCGGGTCGTACGCCGAGTCGCCGACGTTGATCGGCAGCTGGGCCTCGGACCTGGGCCAGGTGACGGGGAGCTGTCCGGTGAACGGGCGCCTTCCGTACAGCACGTCGGCCACGCCCGCGCCCTCGGTGCCCGGCAGCCAGGAGGCCACCAGGGCGTCGATGTCACCCAGCCGGTCGCCGATGAGCTGCGGGCGCCCGGAGACGATCAGCACCGCGCACTTCATGGCCGCGCACACCTTGTCCACGGCCGCCTTGTCGGCCGCGGTCAGCTCCAGGTCGTTGCCGTTGCCGACGTCGCCGACGCCCTCGGCGTACGGGGTCTCGCCGACCACGACCACGCCCACGTCGTAACCGGCGGTCGGGGCCGAGGCGTCCTTGGAGTAGGTGACGTCGCCGCCCGCGTCGCGCATGCCCTGGAGGATGGTCGTGCCCTTGGTGATCGGGCCGGACGAGCCCTGCCAGGTGAGGGTCCAGCCGCCGGTCTGGTTGCCGAGGTCGTCGGCGTTCGAGCCGGCGACGTACACCTTCTGCGACTTCTTCAGGGGCAGTACGGCGTCCGCGTTCTTCAGCAGGACCTGGGACTCGGCGGCGGCCTGCCGCGCCACCGCCCGGTGCGCGGCCGAGCCGATCCGCGAGGCGCCGCCCGTGTCCGCGTAGGGCTTCTCGAAGAGGCCCAGCTCGAACTTCTGGGTCAGGATGCGGGAGACGGCGTCGTCGATCCGCCGCTCACTCACCCGGCCCGCGGTCGCCTCGGCGACGAGCGCCGTACGGAAGTCCTTGTAGGAGTAAGGCACCATCATCATGTCGACGCCCGCGTTGACCGAGGTGCGCACGTGCGAGGCGTAGTCGCCGGGGAGCTGGTCGATGGCGTTCCAGTCGCTGATGACGAAGCCGTCGAAGCCCATCCGGCCCTTGAGCACGCCGTTGATCATGTCGGCGCGGGCGTGCATCTTCACCGGTCCCAGGCCGTCGCCGACGATGTCGAGCGAGGAGTAGGACGGCATGACCGTGCCGACGCCCCGGTCGACCGCGGTCCTGAAGGGGGCCAGGTGGACGGCCTCCAGCTCCTGCCGGGTGACCTTGGTGACGCCCTGGTCCAGGGTGTACGAGCCCGTGGTGGACGTGCCGTACCCGGTGCCGCCGTCGCCGACGAAGTGCTTGGCGGTGGCGAGGACCTTGTCGCCGCGCTTGAGGTCCTTGCCGCTGCGGGCGCCCTGGAGGCCCTGGACGATCGTCTCCATGGACTCGACGAGCGCCGGGTCCTCGCCGAAGGACTCGTAGGAGCGGCCCCAGCGTTCGTCGCGCGACACGCACAGGCAGGGCGCGAAGTCCCAGGGGATGCCGGTGGCGCGTACCTCGGCCGCGGTCACCGCGCCCGTCCGCTCGGCGAGGGCCGGGTCACGGGTGGCGCCGATGCCGATGTTGTGGGGCATGACCGTGGCGCCGGCGAGGTTGTTGTGGCCGTGCACCGCGTCCACGCCGTAGATCAGCGGGATCTGGAACCGGGTGGCCTGCGCCCTGAGCTGGAAGCCGTCGATCATCTTGGCCCAGGCTTCGGGGGTGTTGGGGGTCGGCGTGGAGCCGCCGCCGGAGAGCAGCGAGCCGAGGTCGTAGGCGGCGACGTCACCGCCGTTGCCCACCGCGCCCCGCTCGGCCTGGGTCATCTGGCCGGCCTTCTCCGCCAGGGACATCCGGGACAGCAGGTCGGCGACCCGCTTCTTCACGGGCAGTTTCGCATCCAGGTACGGCAGTCCGTGGGCGTCGATCACGACCTGCGGGGTCTCGGCGGGAGCCTTGGCGCCGGTCACCGTGAGCTTGAGCGGGATCGTCTCGGCCGCTTCGGCGGACTTGTCGCGCAGGGTCGGGACCTTGACGACGCGGCTGGTGCCGGACGTCGTGCCCGCCGGGAAGGTGATCTCGCCGTGGACCGGGGTGTAGTCCCGGCCGGAGGTGGCGGTGCCGCCCGCGCTCTCGTAGGCGACGGTCACGGGCTCGTCGATCGGGGCGGCGCCGGTGGTGGCGACGGAGACCTTCACGGCGGCCGTGCCGCCCTCGCGTACCGGGTAGACGGCGGCGTCGGTGGTGACGGAGGCCCGCAGGGACTGGTCGGCCCTGCCGTACAGCTCGACGTCGTCCATGGCGAACTGCCCCTGGAGACCGACCGGGAGGGTGAGGGCGTAGCCCCACATCTGCGTCAGCCCGAGGACGTGGTCGATCCCGCCGACGGGCTGGTAGTCCGTGCGATAGACGAAGTCGGCGAAGGGGATCTCGATCTGTTTCCAGCCGGTGAAGTCGTCGGTGAAGGAGGTCGTCCACAGCTCGGAGGCCTCGCCGTTCGCACCGCCGTCCTTGATCTCGAAGGAGATCTTCCTGGTGGTGTTCCGGCCGTCCCACCAGAAGCGGATGCCCTTGTGGGCGGACCAGTCGTGGGCCGGTTCGGTCGCGGCGAAGTCGTGGGTGAAGCCGCCGTAGCCGCTGATGTCGTAGGTGCCGGTGAGGACCTTGGCGCCCTCGGGGGCGTCGGCGCGCTCGGTGAGCTGGAGGGCGGGCGGGTCGTCGGCGTCGCCGCCCCAGGTGAAGATGCCCTCGGCGGGCTGGCCCGCGAAGGGAACCTCGCCCTCGAAGCGGTCGACGGGGACCGGCGGCGGGTCGGCGGCGCCGGACGCGGTGCCGACGGCGGTCAGCGGCAGCAAAGCGGTGAGCAGGGCGGCGGAGGCGATCAGGGCGGTTCTTCGCATGGACCTTCCCTTTGGCTCTCGTGAGTCCTCTGACGGGCGGCCGGGGTGCGGCCGGCCCCACACGTGACCCAGTCCAACTCACGGCTTAGATCACGGCGTGAGTTAACTGGGGGCTCCGGGCGCCGTCAAGACTTCACACCAGAACCGGTACGCACTCAACTCCCGGCCGGATCTGGCATGTTGATCCTTCAGAATGTGAACGCCCAACCTCTTGACGCCCATCCGAAGCCGTCATTTACTCACGGCTCGCACGCCTCCCCACCCCCACCTCCAGAAGGGCGGCGCTCCATGAGGAGATCGACTCGGGCCATCCGGCTGCTGATCGCCGGGTTGCTCACCACGGCCGGCTTCACCGCGGCCGCACCGGCGCACGCGGCCGGTGAGCAGGTCACGGTCTGGCTCACCACCACCGACGACAGCGGCGGTCGGCATGTGGTCCGCGGCCTCCAGGCGCAGACCCCGTTCGCCTTCCAGTCCGGGACGGGCGGCGGCGGCGGTGAGAACATCACCGTCGACGAGAACACCCGCTACCAGACCTTCACCGGCGGCGGCGCGTCCTTCACGGACACCGCGGCCTGGCTGATGAACGGCAGCGGTGCGCTGTCGCAGTCGACCCGGGACGCGACCATGCGCAAGCTGTTCTCGCCGACGGACGGGATCGGGCTGTCGTTCCTGCGCAATCCCATGGGCGCCTCGGACCTGGCGCGGTACGGGTACACGTACGACGACGTGCCGGCCGGGCAGACGGACGCCTCGCTGTCGAAGTTCTCGATCGCCCACGACCTCGCGGACGTCGTGCCGCTGACGCGGCAGGCCCTCCAGCTGAACCCGTCCCTGACGGTGATGGCCTCGCCGTGGACCGCGCCGGCCTGGATGAAGGACAGCGGGCAGCTCAACGGGGGCTGGCTGAAGGCCGAGGACTACGGGGCCTACGCGTCGTACTTCGTGAAGTACCTCCAGGCGTACCGGGACCAGGGCGTGCCGGTCTCGTACGTGACCGCGCAGAACGAGCCGACGTGCTGCTCGGGGTATCCGTCGATGAGCTGGAACGCCTCGGGGCTGGCCTACTTCACCAAGAGCGAACTGCTGCCGAAGCTGGCCGCGGCGGGACTGTCGACGAAGGTGCTGGCGCACGACTGGAACTGGGACGTGTACGACGGGTACGCGGCGCAGACGGTGGACGACGCGGCGGTCCGCTCGCATCCGAACTTCGGCGGCATCGCCTGGCACGGCTACGGCGGCGACATCGCGAAGCAGACGAGCGTGCACAACCAGTACCCGGGCCTCGACGCCTTCGGGACCGAGCACTCCGGCGGCACCTGGATCGCGAACCAGCAGCGCGAGGACATGCTCAACATCGTCGACTACACCCGCAACTGGGCGAAGTCGGTGACCAAGTGGTCGCTCGCCGTGGACCAGAACATGGGCCCGCACAACGGCGGTTGCGGCACCTGCACCGGGCTGGTCACCGTGCACAACGGGGACGGGGCGAGCGGCACGGTCGACTACACGATCGAGTACTACACGATGGGGCACCTGACCAAGTTCGTCCGGCCCGGGGCGCAGCGGATCGCCTCCACGGCGTCGTCGGCCGTCCCGAACGTCGCCTGGCGCAATCCGGACGGGTCGAAGGCGCTGATCGCCTACAACGACGGCTCGGCGGCGAGGACGGTCACCGTCAACTGGGGCGGCCAGCACGCGACGTACTCGCTGCCCGGCAAGACGTCGGCGACCTTCACCTGGTCGGGGACGCAGTCGGGCGGGGGCAGCCAGTCGGGGGCGTTCGTCGGGCTGGCGGGCAAGTGCCTCGACGTGGCGGGCGCGTCGAGCGCCAACGGCACCGCGGTGCAGCTCTACGACTGCAACGGGTCCACCGCGCAGTCCTGGACCGTGCAGGGCGACGGATCCGTGCGCGCGCTCGGCAAGTGCCTCGACGTCACGTCGGGGTCGACCGCCGACGGTGCCAAGGTCCAGCTCTACGACTGCAACGGTTCGGGCGCCCAGCAGTGGTCGTACAACGCCTCGACCGGTGACGTGGTGAACACGGCGGCGAACAAGTGTCTGGACGTCACGGACAACTCGTCGGCGAACGGGGCACGGGCGCAGATCTGGTCCTGCACGGGCGCCGCCAACCAGAAGTGGCGGCTCCAGTAGTCCCGCGCCTTCGACGCCCCGGGGGTGTCTCCCCCGGGGCGTGCGACAGGGACGGGCTCTACGCCGCGGGTTCCACGCCGGCGCGCAGGAGGCCGTACGTGTACGCGTCCTCCAGGGCCTGCCAGGAGGCGGCGATGACGTTCTCCGCGACGCCGACCGTCGACCACTCGCCCGTGCCGTCCGAGGTGGAGATCAGCACCCGGGTGGTGGACTGGGTGCCGTGCTTGCCCTCCAGGATGCGGACCTTGTAGTCCACCAGCTCCAGCTGGGCGAGCTGGGGGTAGATCTTCTCCAGGGCCACCCGCAGGGCCCGGTCCAGGGCGTTGACGGGGCCGTTGCCCTCCGCCGTGGCGACGATGCGCTCGCCCTTGGCGAAGAGCTTGACCGTGGCCTCGTTGGCGTGCGAGCCGTCGGGGCGGTCCTCGACGATCGCGCGCCAGGACTCGACCTCGAAGTACGTGCGGGCCCTGCCCTCGGCCTCGGCGCGCAGCAGCAGTTCGAAGCTGGCGTCCGCCGCCTCGAAGGTGTAGCCCTTGAGCTCGCGCTCCTTGACCCGCTCGACGACCCGGCCGACGAGCTCGCGGTCGTCGCTGATGTCGATGCCGAGTTCCTTGCCCTTGAGCTCGACCGAGGCGCGGCCGGCCATGTCGGACACCAGCATCCGCATGGTGTTGCCGACCTCTTCGGGCTCGATGTGCTGGTACAGGGCCGGGTCGACCTTGATCGCGGAGGCGTGCAGGCCGCCCTTGTGGGCGAAGGCCGAGACACCGACGTAGGGCTGGTGGGTGGCCGGGGTCAGGTTGACCACCTCGGCGATGGCGTGCGAGATCCGGGTCATCTCCCGCAGCGCGCCCTCGGGCAGCACCTTCTTGCCGTACTTCAGCTCCAGCGCGGCGACCACCGGGAAGAGGTTGGAGTTGCCGACCCGCTCGCCGTAGCCGTTCGCCGTGCACTGGACGTGGGTCGCGCCCGCGTCGACGGCGGCGAGCGTGTTGGCGACCGCGCACCCGGTGTCGTCCTGGGCGTGGATGCCGAGCCGGGCGCCGGTGTCGGCGAGGACGGTGGCGACGACCGCCTGGACCTGGGCCGGGAGCATTCCGCCGTTGGTGTCGCACAGGACCACCACGTCGGCGCCCGCCTCCGCGGCGGTCCGTACGACGGCCTTGGCGTACTCCGGATTGGCGCGGTAGCCGTCGAAGAAGTGCTCGCAGTCGACGAAGACGCGGCGGCCCTGGGAGCGCAGGTAGGAGACGGTGTCGCGGACCATCTCCAGGTTCTCGTCCAGCGTGGTGCGCAGCGCCAGTTCCACATGCCGGTCGTGGGACTTCGCGACCAGCGTGATCACCGGGGCGCCGGAGTCCAGCAGCGCCTTGACCTGGGCGTCCTCGGCGGCCTTGGCGTTGGCGCGGCGGGTGGAGCCGAAGGCGACGAGCGTGGCGTGCTTGAAGTCGATCTCCTGCTGCGCGCGGGCGAAGAACTCCGTGTCGCGGGGGTTGGCGCCGGGCCAGCCGCCCTCGATGAAGCCCACGCCGAAGTCGTCCAGGTGCCGTGCGATGGCCAGCTTGTCGGCGACGGTGAGGTTGATGCCCTCCCGCTGGGCGCCGTCGCGCAGGGTGGTGTCGAAGACGTGGAACGAGTCGTCGAGTTCGCTGGTTTCCGTCATGGGTTCAAGGCTCCTGTTTTGGATCTCGGTCTACCGGAATGACCGGCTCCACCGTCCCCCCACGGTTCCGTGCGCTTCGCTCCCTGGCTGAAGGTGGGCCGGGAAAACGAAAAACCTCTCGCGGGTGCGAGAGGTCTGCGCGCGGGTCGAGGACACGATGGCCGCCCGTACCTGGTCGTACGTGGCGGTCACTGCGGACCGGCGCGCCTGCTGCCAATAATCATGGCGAACGAGAGCACGGCGGCAGTCTGGCACAATTCGCCCCCGTGCTCACCGTCCGTCTCAGGATGCGAACAGCGCGCTGCCCATTCGTGGACACCGCACGGGCCGGGACCGGCCGCGCCGTGGGGCGCCGGCGTACGACCCGGGCGGCCGGTCAGCCGTCCGCGGGCCCGGTCCGCGCCAGCGTCTGGTCCAGGAACTCCCGGGCGTGGCCGAGCACCTGCGCCCGGCCGGTGCCGCGCAGCCCGATCGCCACATGGATGGACAGACCGTCGAGGAGGGCGCGCAGCCGGGTGGCGTAGCGGTCGGGGTCGACCGGGCGGATCTCGCCGCGCGAGATGCCCTCCGCGAGCAGGGCGACGAGGTCGCGGTGCCAGGCGCCCTCGATCGCGGCCTGGCGGTCGCGGGCGTCGTCGTCCGCGTTCTGCGAGCGGTTCCAGACCTCCAGCCACAGGGTCCAGTGCGGATCGTGATGGCCGTCGGGGACGTACAGGTCGACGAACGCGTCGAGGCGTTCGCGGACGGGCGCCGCGCGGGTGAGGAGCCGGCCCCGCTCGGCGCCCAGCCTGCTCTCGCTCCACTCCAGGGTCTGGAGCAGCAGCTCGTCCTTGGAGTGGAAGTAGTACAGGAGGTGGCCGCTGCTCATGCCGACCTCGCGGCCGAGCCCCGCCATGGTGAGCTTCTCCAGACCGCGCTCGGCGATCATGTCCATGGCCGCGGCGAGGACCTCCTCGCGTGGCGGCGCATTCTTGCGCGCCCGCGCCGCACCGGCCATCCCTTGCTCCTGTGGTGTCAGACCTTCGGTTGCTGCTGGGTGATGCAGTGGATGCCACCGCCACCGGAGAAGATCGTACGGGCGTCCACCAGCGTCACCGTCCGCTCGGGGAACAGGCGGCCGAAGATTCCGGCCGCGACCTCGTCCCGCGGGTCGTCGAAGCCGCACAGCACCACACCGTCGTTGCACAGGTAGTGGTTGATGTAGGAGTAGTCGGCCCAGTGGCCGTCGGCCTCCAGGACGGTGGGCGCGGGGACCTCGACGACCTCCAGCGGGCGGCCGTGCGCGTCGGTCTGGGCGCGCAGGATGCCGATGACCTCGCGGGTCACCTCGTGGTCGGGGTGCGCCGGGTCGGGCTGGTGGTGCGCGACCACCACGCCCGGACGGGCGAAGGCGGCGACGATGTCGACATGGCCGAGGGTGCCGAAGCCGTGCGGGGGGTAGTCGCCGGTGAGGCCGCGCGGCAGCCAGATCGCCTTGCGGGTGCCGAGCTGGGCGTGGATCTCCGCCTCCACCTGCTCACGGGTCCAGCCCGGGTTGCGCTCGGGGCCGAGCTGCACGGTCTCGGTCAGCAGGACGGTGCCCTCGCCGTCGACGTGGATCGCGCCGCCCTCGTTGACGAGCTCCGAGGCGTACGTCCGGGCTCCCGCGAGGTCCGAGACCTGCGCTGCGATCTTCGCGTCGTGCTCCCAGCGGGCCCAGTGCTGGGCGCCCCAGCCGTTGAACGTCCAGTCGACGGCCGCGAGTCGCCCCTTGCCGTCGGTGAGGAAGGTGGGGCCGATGTCGCGCATCCAGGCGTCGTCGAGGTCGCGTTCGACCGTGTCGACGCCGGGTCCGAGGAGCTCGGCGGCCTGCGCGCTCTGCCCGGGACCGCACACCACGGTGACGGGTTCGAAGCGGCGGACCGCACGGGCGACCGACGCCCAGGCCGCGCGGGAGGCGGCGAGGTCCTCGGGGTCGTCGAAGGTCGGGTTGGGGCCCGGCCACGCCATCCAGGTGCGCTCGTGCGGGGTCCACTCGGCGGGCATGCGGAAGCCGTCGGCGGCAGCAGACATGGTGATCCTTAGAGGAAGTACAGGCGGTTGAGGGCGACCGAGTCGGCCGGTTCGGAGCGGACGGGTTCGCCGTCGAGGGTGACCAGGCCGGTGCGCTGGTCCACGTCGACCGCTCCGGTGCGGGAGTTCAGGCGCAGGTCGGCGGGGCCGATGCCCCGGGTGCCGCGCACCGCGACCCGGCGCCGGCGGGTCGGCATCGTGTCGTTGCCCTGGTCCAGGGCGGCCCGGGCGACGAAGGCGACGGAAAGGTCGGCGGGCGTGGCGCCGTACGCGCCGAACTGCGGCCCGAGGACGAGCGGTTCGCAGGTGTCGGTGGCCGCGTTGGGGTCGCCGACCACGCCGTACGCCGGGAAGCCGGCCTTGAGCACGAGCTGCGGCTTGGCGCCGAAGTACTCCGGCCGCCACAGCACGATGTCGGCGAGCTTGCCGGTCTCGATGGAGCCGACCTCGTGCGCGAGACCGTGCGCGATGGCGGGGTTGATGGTCAGCTTGGCGATGTAGCGCAGGACCCGCTCGTTGTCGTGGTCCTCGGGGGCGCCGAACTCGGCCTTCATCTTCCCGGCCATGGCGAACGTACGGCGTACGGTCTCCCCCGCGCGCCCCATGCCCTGCGCGTCGGACGAGGTGATGCCGATCGCGCCCAGGTCGTGCAGCACGTCCTCGGCGCCCATGGTGCCGGCCCGGATGCGATCGCGGGCCATGGCGGCGTCGCCGGGCAGGTCGGTCTTGAGGTCGTGGACGGAGACGATCATGCCGTAGTGCTCGGCGACCGCGTCCCGGCCGAAGGGCAGGGTGGGGTTGGTGGAGGAGCCGATGACGTTCGGCACGCCCGCCATCTTCAGCACGTTCGGCACGTGTCCGCCGCCGCAGCCCTCGATGTGGAAGGCGTGGATGGTGCGGCCCTCCAGGACCCGGAGGGTGTCCTCGACCGACAGGCACTCGTTCAGCCCGTCGCTGTGCAGGGCGACCTGGACGTCGTGCTCCTCGGCGACGCGCAGCGCGGTGTCCAGCGCCCGGGTGTGGGCGCCCATGTCCTCGTGCACCTTGAAGCCGGAGGCGCCGCCCTCGGCGAGCGCCTCGACCAGCGGGGCCGCGTGCGAGGAGGAACCCCGGCCCAGGAAGCCGATGTTGACCGGCCAGGCGTCGAAGGCGTTGAAGGCGTGCCGCAACGCCCACGGTGAGTTGACGCCGACACCCCACACCGGCCCGAACTCCTGGCCGATGATCGTGGTCACGCCGGAGGCCAGCGAGGCCTCCATGATGCGCGGCGACAGCAGGTGGACATGGGTGTCGACGGCCCCGGCGGTGGCGATGAGCCCCTCGCCGGAGACGATCGAGGTGCCGGTGCCGACCACCACGTCGACCCCGTCGAGGGTGTCGGGGTTGCCGGCCCGTCCGATGGCGTGGATGCGGCCTTCCCGGATGCCGATGGAGACCTTGCGGATCCCCTGCACGGCGTCGATCACGACGACGTTGCTGATCACGACGTCGCAGGTGTCGCGGACCGCGGCCGCCTTGAGGTGCAGACCGTCGCGGGCGGTCTTGCCGAAGCCGGCCAGGAACTCGTCGCCGTAGTGCTGGGCGTCGGACTCGACGCGGATCGTCAGACCGGAGTCGCCGAGGCGGACCCGGTCGCCGGCCCGCGGACCGTGGGTGGCGGCGTACTCGTACGGGGTGAGACGGCGGGTGTCGGCGGGGTGGCCTCCGGGGCGGCTCATCGCTCGGCCTCCTGGTCAGGGGTGTGCGGTACGCCGAGGTAGCCGCAGGCGGCGGCCCGGCGCAGGGCCTCCCCCCGGGCTCCCGGCGCGTCGAGCGGCCCGTCGACCAGGCCGGCGAAGCCGATCGCGATCCGCTCGCCGCCGATCGGCACGAGCCCGACCTCGGCGCTCTCGCCGGGGCCGAAGCGCACCGAGGATCCGGCCGGGACCGCCAGCCGCATCCCGTAGGCCTGTCCGCGCGGGAAGTCGAGGCGCGGGTTGGCCTCGAAGAAGTGGAAGTGGGAGGTGACCGAGACCGGGACGGCCGCGGTGTTGGTGACCGTCAGCCGGACGGCGGCCTCGGGCTCGGCGTGCTCGGGGCCCGGCAGCAGCGCGCCGGGTCCTTCGTCGCCCAGTCCGCCGCCGATCGGGTCGCTGACCACCGCCAGACGTGAGCCGTCGTCGAACACGGCCTCGACGTGCACCTCGGTGACGATGTCGGCGACGCCCGGCAGGACGTCCTGCGGCCCGAGCACGGACCGGGCCGCGGCGATCGCCTCCGCCAGCCGCCTGCCGTCGCGGGCGGCCTCGCAGACGGTGTCCGCGATGATCGCGGTCGCCTCCGGCACGTTCAGCCGCAGACCGCGGGCGCGGCGGGCACGGGCCAGTTCGGCGGCCCCGAAGAGCAGCAGCCGGTCACGTTCGGTGGGAGTCAGTCTCACGGCACGGCACCTCCTTGCCTTCCTCAGGTTAGAGCATCACTCTAAACGTCGGATTCATTCAACCGAAACATTGACGGTCGACCTTCGAACACGTCACATTGAGCGTCGCTCAAACTGTGCCCGGGTGGCACGCACTCATCCCTGCCCGAGGTTTGTCGTAGGTCGAAGGAGACCGGTCATGCCGATAGAACAGCGCGGAGTCGACACCATCCCCGACGAGGAACGCACCAGCGGGCCGCGCGACCTCGTGTCGATCCTGCTCGGCTCCAACCTCTGCCTCGGCGTGATCATCTTCGGCTGGCTGCCGCCGTCCTTCGGGCTCGGCTGGTGGGCCTCGGTCAGCTCGGTCGTGGTCGGCACGCTGGTCGGCACCGCCCTGACGGCCCCGCTGGCACTGGTCTCGCTGCGCACCGCGACCAACCTGTCCACCTCCTCCGGCGCCCAGTTCGGGGTGCGCGGCCGGCTGGTCGGCTCGGTCGTCGGGCTGCTGCTCGCGCTCGGCTACACCGCGCTGACGGTGTGGATCGGTGGCGACGTGATGGTCGGCGTGCTGCACCGGCTGTTCGGGATGTCGGCCTCCGGGACCGCGTACACCCTGGTGTACGGGCTGCTCGCGGCCGCGACCGTGGCCGGCGCGGTCTACGGCTACCGGGTGCTGCTGGCCATGTCCCGCGCCCTGGCGATCGTCATGACGGCCCTGCTGGTGCTCGGCGTGATCGCGTACGCCCCGCACTTCACCACCGCCGCGCTGCCGGAGGCCGGCGGCTATCTGCTGGGCGGGTTCTGGCCCACCTGGCTGCTGGCGACGGTGGCCGCCGGTCTGTCCGGGCCGATCGCGTTCATCACCCTGCTGGGCGACTACACCCGCTACATCTCCCCCGCCCGCCACACCTCCCGCCGGGTCCTGCACGCCACCTGGCTCGGCCTGATCCTGGGCCTGCTCGTCCCGCAGCTGTTCGGCACCTTCACGGCGTACGCGGCGGGCGCGGCCCTCGACTACGCGGGCCCCCTGGTCGACGCCTCCCCCGGCTGGTACCTGGTCCCGCTGCTGCTCTCCGCCTCGGCGGGCTCGGCCGGCAACGCGGGCCTGATGCTCTACTCCATGGGCCTGGACCTGGACGCCATCCTGCCCCGCGCCTCCCGCGCGCGGGCCACGGTCACGGTCGCGGTGGTGGCGACGGCCTGTGTGTTCATCGGCCACTTCGCCTGGAACGCCCAGTCCGCGATGACGTCCTTCGTGCTGCTGCTGACCGCGATCGGCACCCCCTGGGCGGTCATCACCCTCATCGGCTTCGTGCGCAGCGGCGGACACTACGACTCCGACGCGCTCCAGGTCTTCAACCGGCGCGCGCGGGGCGGGATCTACTGGTACCGGGCCGGCTGGAACGTAGCGGCCACGGTCTCCTGGGCGCTGGGCGCGGCGGTCGGCCTGCTGGCGGTGTCGCTGCCGTCGTACGAGGGTCCGCTGCTGTCGCTGACCGGCGGGGTGGACTGTAGCTTCCTGCTGTCGGGGCTGGTCGGCGGGGCGGTCTACCTGCTGTGGACGGCCCGCGCCGCGAACGGCGGAGCCGCCGCGGACGAGGAGTCCACGGCGGCCCTGGTGAGCAGCGAGGCCTGAGGGCCCCGGCGATTTCCTAGCCCAGCTCGTGCATCCAGCCGTGCTTGTCCTCGGCCGTGCCGCGCTGGATGTCGAGCAGCGCCCGGCGCAGGCGCATCGTGACCTCGCCGGGCTCGCCGCCCGACTGGCTCCACTCGGCGCCGGCCCGCTTGACCTTGCCGACCGGGGTGATGACGGCGGCGGTGCCGCAGGCGAAGACCTCGGTGAGGGTGCCGCTCTCGGAGTCGGCCTGCCACTGCTGGATGGAGACGCGGGCCTCCTCGGCCTCGTAGCCGAGGTCGCGGGCGACGGCCAGCAGGGAGTCGCGGGTGACGCCCTCCAGGATCGAGCCGCTGAGGGTCGGGGTGACGATCCGGTTCCCGTACACGAAGTACAGGTTCATGCCGCCGAGTTCCTCGACCCACTTGTGCTCGACCGCGTCGAGGTAGCAGACCTGGTCGCAGCCCTGGGCGGCCGCCTCGGCCTGGGCGAGCAGGGAGGCCGCGTAGTTGCCGCCGGTCTTGGCGTCGCCCATGCCGCCGGGGACGGCGCGGACACGGTCCTCGGACGCCCAGATGGAGACCGGGCGCACACCGCCGGGGAAGTACGCGCCGGCCGGGGAGGCGATGACGATGAACAGGTACTCGTTGGCGGGCTTGACGCCCAGCCCGACCTCGGTGGCGATCATGAAGGGGCGCAGGTAGAGGGACTCCTCGCCGCCGTGCGCCGGCACCCAGTCCTTGTCCTGCTGGACCAGCAGGTCGCACGCCTCGATGAAGGTCTCGACCGGCAGCTCGGGCATCGCAAGGCGGCGGGCGGAACGCTGGAACCGCAGGGCGTTCTGGTCCGGACGGAAGGTGGCGACCGAGCCGTCGGGGCGGCGGTAGGCCTTGAGCCCCTCGAAGATCTCCTGGGCGTAGTGCAGGACGTTGGTGGCCGGGTCCAGCGGGATCGCCGCGTACGGAACGAGCTGGCCGTCGTGCCAGCCGCGCCCCTCGGTCCACTTGATCGTCACCATGTGGTCCGTGAAGTGGCGGCCGAACCCGGGGTTCTTCAGGATCGCCGCACGCTCCGTGGCGGAGAGCGGGTTGGCGGAGGGCTTCAGCTCGATCGTGGGCGTCGTCATGAGTAGGTGTCCTTCACCGGTTGTAGTGACGGGCCGCGCTCACTCCCGCACGGCCGGTGGCCAGTGCTAGGACGTCCGAGCATTCCCTCATGCCGCGGCTCCGCGTTCGATTATCGCGCGGGGGCTGCGGCGGAAGAAAACGGGGTGAATGCGGCCCAGGGGTTGATGGTGGCACCCCGGCGAGGCATACGGAAAGCCGCCGGGTGCTGATGCGACCCGGCGGCTTCGAGTGAATCGAGTGGCGCGGCGGGTCAGCCGGCTACTCGTACGGAGAGGGCGTCGCCGATCTCCGTGGTGCTGCGGGCGGGCTGCCCGACGCGCTCCGCGAGGTCGGCGGAGACGGCGTCCTCGATCCGGGCCGCCTCGGCCTCGTAGCCGAGGTGGCGCAGCAGCAGGGCGACGGACAGGACCGTGGCGGTGGGGTCGGCCTTGCCCTGGCCGGCGATGTCCGGGGCCGAGCCGTGCACCGGCTCGAACATGGACGGGAACGCTCCGGTCGGGTTGATGTTGCCGGAGGCGGCGACGCCGATGCCGCCGGACACGGCCGCGGCGAGGTCGGTGATGATGTCGCCGAAGAGGTTGTCGGTGACGATGACGTCGAAGCGCTCGGGCTGGGTGACCAGGTAGATGGTCGCCGCGTCGACGTGGATGTACTCGGTGGTGACCTCGGGGAACTCCTCGGCTACCTTGTTGAAGATGTTCGTCCACAGGTGCCCGGCGAAGGTCAGCACGTTGTTCTTGTGGACCAGCGTGAGCTTCTTGCGCGGGCGGGCCTGGGCGCGGGCGAACGCGTCGCGGACCACACGCTCGACGCCGAAGGCCGTGTTCACCGAGACCTCGGTGGCGACCTCGTGCTCGGTGCCCTTGCGGATGGTGCCGCCGTTGCCGGTGTACGGGCCCTCGGTGCCCTCGCGGACCACGACGAAGTCGATCTCGGGCTGGCCGGCCAGCGGCGTGGCGACACCCGGGAGCAGCTTCGAGGGACGCAGGTTGACGTGGTGGTCGAAGGCGAACCGGAGCTTGAGCAGGAAGCCGCGCTCCAGGACACCGGACGGCACCGAGGGGTCGCCGATCGCGCCGAGCAGGATGACGTCGTGCTGCTTGAGCGCGTCGAGGTCGGCGTCGGTGAGGGTCTCACCGGTCGCGTGGTAGCGCCGGGCGCCGAAGTCGTACTCCTTGGTCTCCAGCTTCACATCCTGCGGAAGGACGGCGGAGAGGACCTTGAGACCCTCGGCCACGACCTCCTGGCCGATGCCGTCACCGGGGATCACTGCGAGATTGATGCTGCGAGACATGCGGGCACCCTACTCCTCGTCCCATGGAATGACATGGGGCGTCCGCGATACGGACACTCCGATGGCGCACGGACTCATCCCGTCGAGTGGCGTTCACCCCCGCGTACGGCAGGTGTTGGCGCGCGCCGGGAAGTTCACCGCCATGGACCTTCCCGATGTCGGCATCCCGCCGCGGCTCGCGCGCCGGATGAGCATGGCGGAGCAGTACGAGTACCTGCGCACACGGCCGACCAGGCGCCGCGCGCTGGTGACCGCGGGCGCGGTGGCGGGCGGTCTGCTGACCGGCTGCTCCGCGCCAACTGCCGCCGGAACGACGGCGAGCCCGGCCGGCGGGGCGACCGCCGGGACGGTGGCCGCGGGTCCGGTACCGACGGCTTCGCGGGTACCCGGGTCCGCCGTCGTGCCCTTCGGGCGGCATCTCGCCTTCGGCGCCGATCCACGGACCGGGATGCGGGTCTCCTGGCAGGTGCCGGCCGCGGTGCACCGCCCGTATCTGCGCCTGGGGGCGCGGCCGGACGAGCTGGGCACCCGGATCCAGGCCGAGGTGCGCGCCCTGCACACACCGGGGGTGCCGGGGGTGCGCCCGGCGGTGGAGCAGTACTACGTGCACGCGGCGCTGGACGGCCTGCTGCCCGGCACGACCTACTACTACGGTGTCGGCCACGACGGCTTCGACCCGGCCGCGATCGGGCACCGCGCCACGATCGCCTCCTTCCGCACGGCACCCGCGGACCCGGGGACGTTCGTGTTCACCGCCTTCGGCGACCAGGGGGTCTCCCGGGCGGCGGCCTCCTGCGACCGGCTGCTGCTGACCCGCGCCCCGGCCTTCCATCTGCACGCAGGCGACCTCTGCTACGCGGACGGCAACGGGCAGGGCAAGCCGTCGGACGGCTACGACCCCACCGCCTGGGACCTGTTCCTCAGGCAGAACGAGCCGGTGGCCCGCTCCGTGCCGTGGATGGTGACCACCGGCAACCACGACATGGAGGCCTGGTACTCCCCCGACGGCTACGGGGGCCAGCTGGCCCGCTTCTCGCTCCCGGACAGCGGCTTCGACCCGCGCACCGCGCCGGGCGTGTACTCCTTCGTCTACGGCAACGTCGCGGTGGTGGCGCTGGACGCGAACGACGTGTCGTACGAGATCCCCGCCAACCTGGGCCACACCCAGGGGCGGCAGACGGCCTGGCTGGAGCGCAGGCTGCGCGAGCTGCGGGCGGCCGACGGCGTCGACTTCGTCGTGGTCTTCTTCCACCACTGCGCCTACTCCACCTCGGCGCACGCCTCCGACGGCGGGGTGCGCGCCGCCTGGGTGCCGCTGTTCGCACGGCACCAGGTGGACCTGGTGATCAACGGGCACAACCATGTGTACGAGCGGACCGACGCGGTGAAGAACGGCGAGGTGGGCAGGCCGGTGCCGGTCGGCGGGTCGACGGATCCGACCCGGGACGGGACCGTGTACGTCACCGCCGGTGGCGGCGGCCGGGACCTGTACGGCTTTCCGGCAGGCGCCGACGAGAGCCACGAGGGCCGGGTGACCCGGCACGAACCGGTCGAGACGTTCCACTGGACGAGGTCGCGGCAGCAGAGCGCCGAGACCGTGGCGTGGTCACGGGTGCGCTACCGCGGCTTCTCCCTGCTGTCCGTGGAGGCGTCCGGCGGGACGACCCCACGGCTGCGGGTGTCGGCGTTCGCCGCGAACGGCAGGCGCGTCGACCATTTCGAGGTGCGGCGCGGGGCGTAGACCCCGCGCCGCAACCCGACGGGTGCGGCTCCCGGCACAGGGCGTTTCAGTACAGGGGTCCGGCTCAGTGGCCGGTCTCGCCGCCGTTGTCACGGCGGTCTAGGGCGCGCTGGAGCGCGGCCGCGGCGTTCTTGCGGTCGGACTCGCTGCTGCGGGAGGTATGACGGACTCGGCGGCGGACGGTCGTCTCGGCCATGGGAAATCGACTCCTTCGAAATCCGGGAGCGCGGAAGGGGGTACGAGACGCCGGAAAGGGCGGGGAGCCTGGCCGCAGGGGTTGCCTGCACGGGGCCCGGCTCACGACCGCCATTCGCTGGATCGAGCGAGACGTTCGGCTCCTACAACGCTAAGGGAGAAGCTCGCGCCTGTCTCTACAATTACTCGGACTTCCTACTATCTGAGACGGCGCGCGCCACCGCCTCCGTGAAACCCGCCGGATCCTCGGTCCACAGCATGTGACCGGCCTCGGTCAGGGTCACCCGGCGCACCCTCGGCAGGGCCCGTTCCAGCGAGTCAGCCGCCGAGCGGGGCCGGATGTCGTGGGCCCCGTCGAGGATCGTCACCGGCACCCGCAGCGCCCGGCAGGCGTCGTACAGCTCCGTCGTGCCGCAGCGCCCACGCCGTTCCCGGTCGAGGGCCCGGTTGCACGCGTCGTTGACCGCGAACCACGGATCGGCCATCCGCCCGGCGAGCTCCGGTGCGCGCTCGCGGTCGGCGAACTCGGCCGACCACTGGAGCACCGCCCGCTCCCGCTCCTGCCCGCCGGTCCGCAGCGGCCGGTCCGTCAGCTCCCGCCAGCGGGCCAGGCGTCCGGGGCGGTCGCCGAGCCGGGCGAGGAAGTTCGCCGTGAAGGCGTCGCGCCAGCCGGCGTCCGGCCCGATGCCCGTCCCGGCGGCATAGACCAGCGCGCTCACCCGCTCCGGGTGCGCGAGCGCGTACTCCAGCGCGAGCTGGGCGCCCCAGGAGTGGCCGAGCAGCGCCATCCGGTCGAACCCGAAGTGGCGTCGTACGGCGTCCAGGTCGGCCACGAAGCGGGCGGCCGTCCACGGTCCCACGCACCGCTCGGACCGTCCGCACCCGCGCTGGTCCCAGCGGACCACCGTGGCCAGGTCGGCGAGCGGCCCGGCCGCGTCGGCGAACATGTCCCACAGGCCGGGTCCGCCGTGGCACAGCACCAGCGGCTCGCCCCGGCCCGAGCCGCTCGCCCACAGCCGTACGCCGTCGTCCGTGGTCACCGTCTCCTGCTCAGCGCGGGCCATGGGGACAGTCTGCCCGCG
Source organism: Streptomyces adustus (assembly GCF_009377175.1). Taxonomy (GTDB): domain Bacteria; phylum Actinomycetota; class Actinomycetes; order Streptomycetales; family Streptomycetaceae; genus Streptomyces; species Streptomyces adustus. Next base: position 32,266 of record NZ_VJZD01000040.1, on the reverse strand, counting down.
CACACGCCGACGGGCCGGGCCGGATCGAGTCGATCCGGCCCGGCCCGTGCGGGGTCAGGGATGTCAGCCCATGTGCGGGTAGCCGTACTCGGTCGGCGGGACCAGCGTCTCCTTGATGGCGCGGGTCAGCGTCCAGCGCATCAGGTTCTGCGGGGCGCCGGCCTTGTCGTTGGTGCCGGAGGCACGGCCGCCGCCGAAGGGCTGCTGGCCGACGACGGCGCCGGTCGACTTGTCGTTGATGTAGAAGTTGCCCGCCGCGAAGCGGAGCTTCTCCATCGTGTACGCGGCCGCCGCGCGGTCGCCGGAGATGACCGAGCCGGTGAGGGCGTAGTCGGACGCCGACTCCATCTGGGTCAGCATCTCGTCGTACTTGTCGTCCTCGTAGACGTGCACGGCGAGGAAGGGGCCGAAGTACTCGGTCGTGAAGACCTCGTTCTCCGGGTCCGTGCACTCGACGACGGTCGGGCGCACGAAGTAGCCGACGGAGTCGTCGTACGAGCCGCCCGCGACGATCGTGCAGGTCGGGTCGGCCTGCGCGCGGTCGATGGCCGCCTTGTTCTTGGCGAACGACCGCTCGTCGATGACCGCGCCGATGAAGTTCGACAGGTCGGTGACGTCACCCATGGTCAGCCCGTCGACCTCGGCCGCGAACTCCTCCTTGAAACCGGAGTTCCAGATGGAGGCCGGGATGTAGGCGCGGGAGCTCGCCGAGCACTTCTGGCCCTGGTACTCGAAGGAGCCACGGGTCAGGGCGGTCTTGAGGATCGCGCGGTCGGCGGACGGGTGGGCGACCACGAAGTCCTTGCCGCCGGTCTCGCCGACCAGACGCGGGTAGGACCGGTACTTCTCGATGTTGTTGCCGACCGTCTTCCACAGGTACTGGAAGGTCTTGGTCGAGCCGGTGAAGTGGATGCCGGCCAGGTCGCGGTGCTCAAGGGCGACCTTGGAGACCTCGATGCCGTCACCGGTGACGAGGTTGATGACGCCCTTGGGCAGGCCCGCCTCCTCCAGGAGCTGCATCAGCAGCACGGCGGCGTGGGTCTGCGTCGGGGACGGCTTCCAGACGACGACGTTGCCCATGAGCGCCGGGGCGGTGGGCAGGTTGCCCGCGATCGCCGTGAAGTTGAACGGCGTGATCGCGTAGACGAAGCCCTCCAGCGGACGGTGGTCCATGCGGTTCCACACGCCCGGGGAGTTCGCCGGGGGCTGCTCGGCGAGGATCTGGCGGGCGTAGTGGACGTTGAAGCGCCAGAAGTCGACGAGCTCGCAGGGGGTGTCGATCTCGGCCTGCTGGGCGGTCTTCGACTGGCCGAGCATGGTGGAGGCGGCCAGCGTCTCGCGCCAGGGGCCGGCCAGCAGCTCGGCGGCGCGCAGGATGATCGCCGCGCGGTCGTCGAAGGACATCGCGCGCCAGGCGGGGGCGGCGGCGAGGGCCGCGTCGACGGCGTCCTGGGCGTCCTGCTGCGTGGCGTTGGCGTAGGTGCCGATGCGCGCCTTGTGGTTGTGCGGCTGCACGACGTCGAAGCGCTCGCCGCCGCCCATCCGCTTCTCGCCGCCGATGGTCATCGGCAGGTCGATCGGGTTCTCGGCCAGCTCCTTGAGCTTGACCTCCAGGCGGGCGCGCTCGGGCGAGCCGGGGGCGTAGCCGTGCACCGGCTCGTTGACGGGGGTGGGGACCTGGGTCACAGCGTCCATTTTTTCCGTAACTCCTTGAGTCGAGCGGGTGTTCGGTCTCAGCCCTTGGTGAGGATCGAGCGGGCGAAGAAGAGCAGGTTGGCCGGCTTCTCCGCCAGGCGACGCATGAAGTAGCCGTACCAGTCGGTGCCGTACGCGGTGTAGACGCGCATGCGGTGGCCCTCGGCGGCGAGCCGCACGTGCTCGTCGCTGCGGATGCCGTACAGCATCTGGAACTCGTACTCGTCCAGCTTGCGCCCGGCGGTCCGCGCCAGCTCCTGGGCGATCGAGATGAGGCGCGGGTCGTGGGACCCGATCATCGGGTAGCCCTCGCCCTCCATCAGGATCTTCAGGATCCGGACGTACGCCTTGTCGGTCTCGGACTTCTTCTGGTACGCGACCTCGGCGGGCTCCTTGTAGGCGCCCTTGACGATGCGCACGCGGCTGCCGGCCGCGGCGAGCCGGCGGGCGTCGTCCTCGGTGCGGAAGAGGTACGCCTGGATCACACAGCCGGTCTGCGGGAAGTCCTTCCGCAGCTCCTCGTGGATGGCGAACATCGAGTCGAGGGTGGTGTGGTCCTCGGCGTCGAGCGTGACGGTGGTGCCGATGGCGGCGGCGGCCTCGACGACCGGCCGGACGTTGGCCAGGGCCAGCTCGTGGCCGCCCTCCAGGGCCTGGCCGAACATCGACAGCTTGACCGACATCTCGGCCTTGGTGCCGAGGCCGAGCTCCTTGAGGCGGCCGATCAGCTCCAGGTAGGCGTCCCGGGCGGCGTACGACTGCTCGGGGGTGGTGATGTCCTCGCCGACGACGTCCATCGTGACTTCCAGGCCCTTGCCCGTGAGGTCCTTGATGATCGGGACGACCTGGTCGACGGTCTCACCGGGGATGAAGCGGTCGACGACCGGCTTGGTCACCGGAGCGGCCGAGATCAGACGGCGCATCCGGTCGCTGCGCGACGCGGCGAGAATCACGGGACCCAGCACGGGGCACCTCCACAGACAAGCACGAAACGGCCGCTCACCGACGATTCGGGTACGGCACGGAGAACCACCGTGAAACCTAAGGATCTCTCCGATCGTGGGCCATCGACAGCTGTCACGCATCCGCGCCCCGGTTCTCAGACAGATGTATGAAGAGCCCCTGTACATGCGGGAGAATGCCGGAGTGACGTCGGACGCCGCGCCCTTCCACCACCGGGCTGACTACCAGGAGCTGGTCGACGAGCTCTCGGAGCTGCTGGGCGCCCCGGCGACGCTGGAGAACCGCGACTTCGAGCTGATCGCCTTCGGCGCCTACGACAGCGAGGACGAGCTGGACGCCGCGGCCCTGGACCCGGTGCGCACCCGCTCGATCCTGACCCGCCGCTCCACGACGGCGGTGCGCACCTGGTTCGAGGGCTTCGGCATCACCCGGGCGGCCGGTCCGGTACGGATCCCGCCGACCCCGGAGGCGGGCGTGTACCGGGGCCGTATCTGTCTGCCGGCCCGTCATCGGGGTGTCGTCCTCGGCTACGTATGGCTGCTGGACGACGACCCGGGCCCCTCCGAGGCACAGCTGGCCGCCGCCATGCGGGTCGCGGGCCGGATCGGGGAACTGCTGGCCGACGAGGCACAGCACGGCGCCGATCTGTCCCGGGAGCTGCGGGCGGTGCTGACGGCCGAACGCGGCTGGCAGCAGGAGATGGCGGTGGCGGAGCTGCGCACGGCACTGGGCCCCCGCGCGGACGGCCTGCACACGGTCGTCTGCGTGGCCCCCTGGCGGACGTCCGATCCGCAGGGCGCGCCGTCGGCGCGGGCGGTGCCGCACGCCACCGCCCTGTGCACGGTCCCCTGGGGCGCCACCGGGCAGAGCCTCGCGGTGCTGGTGCGGCTGCGGTCCGCGGACGTGCGCGCCCCCGCGCTGACCACGGCCGCCCGGCTGCTGAAGGAAGGGGCGGCGGGAGCGAAGGAGGGGGCCGCCGCGGCCGGGGTGAGCGAGGCGCGCACCGGACTCGCCGAGCTGGCCGCCGCTTGGCACGAGGCCGCGGCGGCGGCGCGGGCCGCGCGGGCGGAGCCCCGGCTCGGACCGGTCGCCGAATGGTCGGCCATCGGGCCGTACCGGCTGCTGACCGCGCTGCCCCCGGCGGCCGCCCGCGACAGCGCCGTTCAGGCCCTGCTGTCCCCGGCCCAGCGGGATCTCGCGCGCACCGCCGAGGCCTACCTCGACTGCGCGGGCCAGGCCGGGCGTACGGCGGCGGAGCTGGGCATCCACCGCCAGACCCTGTACTACCGGCTGTCCCGGGTCGAGCAGCTGACGGGGCTGGACCTGGACGACGGGGAGGACCGGCTGCTGCTGCACATGGCGCTGAAGGGCGCGCGGCTGCGCGACGACGGGGCCGACGCGCACTGAGCGCTGCCGGCCCCGGCACCCCGCCGACGCGTCAGGTCCGGGTGGCGGCCTCGATGAGCGTCAGGTCCGGGTGGCGGCCTCGATGATCTGCCGCAGCCCCTCCGTCAGCACGTCCCCGTCGGGCGCGGTCTTCGGGTCGAAGGTCCACTGCGCGATGAGGCCCGACATCAGCGTCATGTAGAAGCGGCCCAGCGTGTCGGCGGTCTCGTCGGACACCTCCTCCTCCGGCACGCCCATGAGGAGTGAGACGAGGCCCCGGCCGCCCTCCCGCTGGGCGCGGGCCAGATGGTCGCGCACCTCGGGCAGGTCGATGGTGATGACCTCCATGCCGAGCCGCCACATCGAGCCGGGCTGCCGCATCGACTCGGCGATGTTCGACCACACCTCACGGAAGCGCTCCAGCGAGCCGGGCGGGGCGCTGATCCCGGCGTCCCCGTCCCCCTCGAAGGACATCTCCTCCACCAGGGCCAGGTACGCCTGTGCGAGGAGCGCGTCCTTCGACCCGTAGTGGTAGCCGATGGACGCGAGATTCGTCCCCGACTCCTTCACGATGTCGCGCGCCGTGGTGCGCGCGAAGCCCTTCGCCAGCAGGCAGCGCTTGGCGCCTTCGAGCAGATCCTCACGATGTCCCATGCGGAACACCCTACCGCCGATCCATACACCCGTCCTAGACGCGTGACTTATACAAGCGTTCTAGACAACCGTTTAATACGTGCGTACATTCCTCGACATGACGAACTCGCCGAGCACGAACCGACCCGGCACCGACCCGACCGACACCCTCGCGACAGGCACCGCCACTCCCTCGGCCGCCCGCGCCGGCCGCCGCGAGTGGACCGCCCTGGCCGTGCTGATGCTTCCGCTGCTGCTGGTCTCGATGGACGTCTCCGTCCTCTACTTCGCGATCCCGGCCATCAGCGCGGACCTGGCGCCCAGCGGCACCCAGCAGCTGTGGATCTTCGACATCTACGCGTTCGTCCTGGCGGGCCTGCTGATGACGATGGGCTCGCTCGGCGACCGCATCGGCCGGCGCAGGCTGCTGCTGATCGGCGCCGCCGCCTTCGGCACCGCCTCGGCGGTGGCCGCCTACGCGAACAGCCCCGAGACCCTGATAGCGGCCCGCGCGGTCCTCGGCATCGGCGGCGCGACCCTGATGCCCTCGACCATGGCGCTGGTCCGCACGATGTTCACCGACCCCGGTCAGCGCGCCAAGGCGATCGGCCTGTGGTCCGGCGTGATGACCGCCGGGATCGCGCTCGGCTCGGTGCTGAGCGGGGTACTGGTGCAGTTCTTCTGGTGGGGCTCGGTGTTCCTGGTCAACCTGCCCGCGATGGCACTGCTGCTGGTCCTCGGCCCGGTCCTGCTCCCCGAGTCCAAGGACCCGCGGCCCGGCCGCTTCGACTGGCCGAGCGTCCCGCTGTCCATGGCCGCGGTGCTCCCCGTCGTCTACGGCCTGAAGGGCATCCCCTCCGACGGCTGGAACGTCCGGTACGTCGTCGCGATCACCGTCGGCCTGCTCTTCGCGGCCCTCTTCGTCCGCCGCCAGCGCACGGTCGAGCACCCGATGATCTCTCCGGCCCTGTTCCGCGGCCCCGGCTTCGCCCCGGCCGTCGTCCTCAACCTCGTCTCGTCCTTCGCGATACTGGGCTCGGCGTTCTTCACCACCCAGTACCTCCAGTCGGTGCTGGACAAGAGCGCGATGGAAGCGGCCCTGTGGTCGCTGCTGCCGTCCGTGCCGATCGGCATGGCCGCCCCGGCGGCGACCGCCCTGGTCCAGAAGGGCGTCAACCGCGCCTACGTCGTCACCGCGGGCCTGGTGATCGGCGCGGCCGGCTACGGTCTGCTCGCCCTGGCCGGCACCGACTCGCTCTGGCTGGTCCTGACCGCGTGCGGGGTGCTCGCCTCCGGCATCGTCATGGTCATCTCCCAGATGATGGACCTGGCGCTGAGCGCGGCCCCGGCCGAGAGCGCGGGCGCGGCCGCCTCCCTCCTGGAGACCGGCGCGGAGTTCGGCGGCGCCCTGGGCATGGCGGTCCTGGGCTCCATCGGCACCGCGGTCTACCGCCACTCGATGCCGTCCTCGGCGCCGGCCGGAGCCCGCGAGACACTGGGCGGCGCGCTCGCCCTCGCCGGCCGGCTCCCGGGACGCACGGGTGACGCCCTGGCGGCGGCGGCGCGAGCGTCCTTCACCGACGGGATGCAGGCGGCCGGGATCGCGGGGGCGGCGCTTCTGATCGCGGCGGCGGTACTGGCGGCGGTGACCCTGCGGAAGATCCACGTCAAGGCCGGCTGACGGCAGCGGAGGCGACAACGCGCGGGGCGACGGCACACGAAAAGGCGCCGGGCGGGCTGAGGATCCTCAGCCCGCCCGGCGCCTTTCGCATCCGGTTCGCGGGAGCCCGGGGGCGCCGGCCCCCGGGCGTGCCGGTCGGACTCAGACGAGGTTGACCGAACGGGCCGACGTCGCGCCGATCTCCGCCGAGACCTCGGCCAGCACCGTCGGCGGCACCGTGTCGTCCACGGTCAGCACGGCCAGCGCCTCGCCGCCGACCGCCGCACGGGCGACCTGCATACCGCCGATGTTGATGCCGGCCTCACCGAGGATGCGGCCCACCGTGCCGACGACACCCGGACGGTCCTCGTAGCGCAGCACCACCATGTGGTCGGCGAGCGCCAGGTCGACGTCGTAGTCACCGACGGCGACGACCTTCTGGAGGTGCTTGGGACCGGCCAGCGTGCCGGAGACGGAGACCTCCTCGCCGTTGCCGAGGGTGCCGCGCACGGTGACCACGTTGCGGTGGTCGGGCGACTCGGAGCTGGTGGTCAGCCGCACCTCGACGCCACGCTCCTGCGCGAACAGCGGGGCGTTGACGTAGGAGACCGTCTCGGCGACGACGTCCTCGAAGACGCCCTTGAGCGCCGACAGCTCCAGCACCTTCACATCGTGCTGGGTGATCTCGCCGTACACCTCGACGTCGAGGCGGACCGCGACCTCGCCGGCGAGGGCGGTGAAGATGCGGCCGAGGCGCTCGGCGAGCGGCAGGCCCGGCTTGACGTCCTCGGCGATGACACCGCCCTGGACGTTGACCGCGTCCGGCACGAGCTCGCCGGCGAGGGCGAGGCGCACGGACCGGGCGACCGCGATGCCCGCCTTCTCCTGCGCCTCGTCGGTCGACGCGCCGAGGTGCGGGGTGGCCACGACCTGGTCGAACTCGAACAGCGGGGAGTCCGTGCAGGGCTCCTTGGTGTACACGTCGAGACCGGCACCGGCGACCCGGCCCTCCTTGAGGGCGGAGTACAGCGCCTCCTCGTCGACGATGCCGCCGCGCGCGGCGTTGACGATGCGCACGCTCGGCTTGACCTTGCGCAGCGCCTCGTCGCCGATCAGACCGACCGTCTCGGGGGTCTTGGGCAGGTGGACGGTGATGAAGTCGGAGACCTCCAGCAGCTCGTCCAGCGACAGCACCTTCACGCCCATCTGGGCGGCGCGCGCGGGCTGCACATAGGGGTCGTAGGCGACGACCTTCATGCCGAACGCGGACATGCGCTGCGCGACGAGGGCGCCGATGCGGCCCAGACCGACGACGCCGAGGGTCTTCTCGGCCAGCTCGACGCCGGTGTACTTGCTCCGCTTCCACTCGCCGTTCTTCAGGGCGGTGTTGGCCTGCGGGATGTGGCGCGCGGTGGCCAGGAGCAGACCGCAGGCGAGCTCGGCTGCGGTCACGATGTTCGAGGTGGGGGCGTTGACGACCATCACGCCGGCCTTGGTGGCCGAGGAGACGTCCACGTTGTCCAGGCCGACGCCGGCTCGCGCGACGACCTTCAGCTTCTTCGCGGCCGCGACCGCCTCGGCGTCCACCTTGGTGGCCGAGCGGATCAGAATCGCGTCGACGTCGGCGATGGCCGGGAGCAGTTCGGCTCGGTCGGCTCCGTTGCAATGCCGGATCTCGAAGTCCGGGCCCAGCGCCTCCACGGTCGCGGGCGACAGCTCTTCAGCGATCAGTACGACAGGTTTCGAGCTCACGTGAGTCCTCACAAGTCTGGGGCACCTCCCATGCCCGCCAGGCCATGGGGGCGCGTGCGGACGGCCGTCCCGACGGCCGCAGGCGGAGGAGGGGGCTAGCCGCGTGGAAGCGCACGACGCTGTGGGCCTGACGCGTATGTAGTGGAGCAGTGTAGTAGCGCGGCAAAGGCTGTCTTGCGCCTCTGCGTAAGGATCACCCGTCCGTGGCTGGACGGGTTGGACAACACACTGATTCCCGGTGTTACCCGGGGTCTGCCGAAGGGGCCGGAGCGCGCCGCCCCGGCCCCTTCGGTCGGGAGGCTTACGCCTCCTCGTCGACCCAGCTCATCAGCTTGCGCAGCTGCTTGCCGGTGGTCTCCAGCAGGTGCTCGGAGTCCTGCTGCTTGTACTCGTTGTACTTCTTCAGACCGCCGTGGTACTCGTCCATCCAGTTCTTGGCGAACGTGCCGTCCTGGATCTCGGCGAGGACCTGCTTCATCTCGGCCTTGGTGGCGTCGGTGATGATGCGCGGGCCGGTGACGTAGTCGCCCCACTCGGCGGTCTCGGAGATCGACCAGCGCATCTTCTCCAGGCCGCCCTCGTACATGAGGTCGACGATCAGCTTCAGCTCGTGCAGGCACTCGAAGTACGCGATCTCCGGCTGGTAGCCGGCCTCGGTCAGCGTCTCGAAGCCCGCCTTGACCAGCGCGGCCGTACCGCCGCAGAGGACGGCCTGCTCACCGAACAGGTCGGTCTCGGTCTCCTCGGTGAAGGTCGTCTTGATGACGCCGGCCCGGGTGCCGCCGATGCCCTTGGCGTACGACAGCGCCAGCGCGAAGGCGTTGCCGGTGGCGTCCTGCTCGACGGCCGCGATACACGGAACGCCGCGGCCCTCCTCGTACTGACGGCGCACCAGGTGGCCCGGGCCCTTCGGGGCGACCATGCAGACGTCCACGCCGGCCGGGGGCTTGATGAAGCCGTAGCGGATGTTCAGGCCGTGACCGAAGAACAGGGCGTCGCCGTCCTTCAGGTTCGGGGCGATGGACTCCTCGTAGACCTGGGCCTGGATCGGGTCCGGCACCAGGATCATGATGACGTCGGCCTCGGCGGCGGCCTCGGCGGGCGTCACCACACGCAGGCCCTGCTCCTCGGCCTTCGTCTTGGACTTGGAGCCCTCGTGCAGGCCCACCCGCACGTCGACACCCGAGTCACGCAGCGACAGGGCGTGCGCGTGGCCCTGGCTGCCGTAGCCGATGACCGCGACCTTGCGGCCCTGGATGATGGACAGGTCGGCGTCGGCGTCGTAGAACAGCTCGGCCACTTTGGGTTCTCTCCTTGGTGTGCAGGTGTTGCTCTCACCGTATGACGATGAGGGGAAGGGTAGGTTTCGGGTCTCGGTATACGGGCGGCCCGCCGACGGCCGGCCGCCCCTACCCAGACTTACGCAGATCGGTCCAGGGCGCGCAGCGACCGGTCCGTGATCGAGCGGGCGCCGCGGCCGATGGCGATCGTGCCGGACTGGACCAGTTCCTTGATGCCGTACGGCTCCAGCATCTTGAGCATGGCCGACAGCTTGTCGCCGCTGCCGGTGGCCTCGATGGTCACGGCCTCCGGGGAGACGTCGACGGTCTTGGCGCGGAACAGCTGGACGATCTCGACGATCTGGGAGCGCGTCTCGTTGTCGGCGCGCACCTTCACCAGAACGAGTTCGCGCTGAACGGCCGAACCCGGCTCCAGTTCGACGATCTTGAGCACGTTGACGAGCTTGTTGAGCTGCTTGGTGACCTGTTCGAGCGGCAGGTCCTCCACCTGCACCACGATGGTGATGCGGGAGATGTCGGGGTGCTCGGTGACACCGACCGCGAGCGAGTCGATGTTGAAGCCGCGGCGGGAGAACAGCGCGGCGATCCGGGCGAGGATGCCGGGCGTGTTCTCGACCAGGACGGAGAGCGTGTGCTTGGACATTGCGGTGTGGTCTCTCTCGCTCAGTCGTCTTCGTTGTCGCCGAAGTCGGGGCGGACGTCCCGGGCGGCCATGATCTCGTCGTTGGAGGTTCCGGCGGCGACCATCGGCCACACCATCGCGTCCTCGTGGACGATGAAGTCGACGACGACCGGGCGGTCGTTGATGGAGTTCGCCTCCTCGATGACCTTGTCGAGGTCGTCCGGCGACTCGCACCGGATGGCGTGGCAGCCCATCGCCTCCGACAGCTTCACGAAGTCCGGGATGCGGGTGCCGGCGCTCGGCTCCTTGCCGGTGGCCCCCGGGCCGGAGTGCAGCACGGTGTTGGAGTAGCGCTGGTTGTAGAACAGGGTCTGCCACTGGCGGACCATGCCCAGGGCGCCGTTGTTGATGATCGCGACCTTGATCGGGATGTTGTTCAGGGCGCAGGTCGTCAGTTCCTGATTGGTCATCTGGAAGCAGCCGTCGCCGTCGATCGCCCAGACGGTCCGGTCCGGCACGCCCGCCTTGGCACCCATGGCCGCGGGCACCGCGTATCCCATGGTCCCGGCACCGCCGGAGTTCAGCCAGGTCGCGGGCTTCTCGTACTGGATGTAGTGCGCCGACCACATCTGGTGCTGGCCCACGCCCGCCGCGAAGACCGTGCCCTCGGGGGCGAGCTGGCCGATGCGCTGGATGACCTGCTGCGGGGAGAGCGAGCCGTTCTCGGGCTGCTCGTAACCCAGCGGGTAGGTCTCACGCCAGCGGTCGAGGTCCTTCCACCAGGCGGTGTAGTCGCCCTTCTGGCCCTCGCTGTGCTCCTTCTGCACCGCCTGGACCAGGTCCGCGATCACCTCACGGGCGTCACCGACGATCGGCACGTCCGCCTCGCGGTTCTTGCCGATCTCCGCGGGGTCGATGTCCGCGTGGACGATCTTGGCGTGCGGGGCGAAGCTGTCCAGCTTGCCGGTGACACGGTCGTCGAAGCGGGCGCCGAGGGCGACGATCAGGTCGGCCTTCTGGAGCGCGGTGACGGCGGTGACCGACCCGTGCATGCCCGGCATCCCCACGTGCAGCGGGTGGCTGTCGGGGAACGCGCCCAGCGCCATGAGGGTGGTGGTGACGGGCGCTCCGGTGAGCTCGGCGAGGACCCTCAGCTCGGCGGTGGCCCGGGCCTTGAGCACCCCGCCGCCGACGTAGAGGACGGGCCGCTTGGCGGAGGTGATCAGCTTGGCGGCCTCGCGGATCTGCTTGGCGTGCGGCTTGGTCACCGGGCGGTAGCCCGGCAGGTCCATCACCGGCGGCCAGGAGAACGTGGTCTGCGCCTGGAGGGCGTCCTTGGCGATGTCGACCAGGACCGGTCCGGGGCGGCCGGTGGAGGCGATGTGGAACGCCTGCGCGATGACCCGCGGAATGTCCTCCGCCTTGGTGACCAGGAAGTTGTGCTTGGTGATCGGCATCGTGATGCCGACGATGTCCGCCTCCTGGAACGCGTCGGTCCCGATCGCCTTGGAGGCGACCTGGCCCGTGATCGCGACCAGCGGCACGGAGTCCATGTGGGCGTCCGCGATCGGCGTGACCAGGTTGGTCGCACCCGGTCCCGAGGTGGCCATGCACACGCCGACCCGGCCGGTGGCCTGCGCGTACCCGGTGGCCGCGTGGCCTGCGCCCTGCTCGTGGCGGACCAGGACGTGGCGCACCCGGGTCGAGTCCATCAACGGGTCGTAGGCGGGGAGGATCGCACCGCCGGGAATGCCGAATACCGTGTCGGCCCCGACCTCCTCAAGGGAGCGGATGAGGGACTTCGCGCCCGTGACGTGCTCGACGGACGCGGACTGTCCTCCGGATCGGGGCCGCGGCTGCGGATGGTGGGCCCCGGTGGCCTGCTCGGTCATCGTCATTCTCTTCTCGATGCTGAGGGTTTTTGCGAAGTTCGTGCGGTGTGCGGCTGTTGCACGCCAGGCTCTGTGCAACAAAAAACCCCTCGTGCCGAAAGGCAAGCGAGGGGAGCGCGCCGGGGAGGTCGCTGGGGATTCCGGATCCTCTCCGGTCGTTCCCAGCTCAGCCGACGCGCTGTCCAAGTACGAGAATTCGGGTGCGCATGGAACTGACCCTCCCCCCGGCGCACATCCACTGTCAAGTGGGTGGGACGGGAGTCTCATTATGTGAGCGGAGAGCTGTCCCGCCCCCGAGGACGGCGGCCACCCCACCTGGGTACACCCCGGCACCGCCGCCCGCGAACGCGGGCTCGGCCGGTCCGTGCGGCACCGGATAGTGGCCGGAGGCGAGCGCCCGGCGCAGCCGGTACTCGTCCAGCGGGCCGGAGAACGCCATGCCCTGGCCATGGGTGCAGCCCATCGCGCGCAGGGCGACGACCTGCTCCGGAAGGTCCACGCCGTCGGCCACGGACTGGAGTCCCAGATCGCCGGCGATCCGCAGCAGCCCGCTGGTGATCTTGTGCAGCCGGGCCGACTCCACGACCCCTTCGACGAGCGAGCGGTCGAGTTTCAGCACGTCGACGGGGAGTCTGCGGAGCGCCGTGATGGCCGCGTAGCCGCTGCCGAAGCCGTCCAGGGCGATACGGACACCCAGGCGCCGCAGGGCGCTCAGACGGCGCTCCAGCTCATCCAGCGGCACCCTGGGCTCGGTGTCGGCGAGCTCTATCACCAAGGACCCCGACGGCAGGCCGTGCCGGGTCAGCAGTGCCTCGACGGAACCGAGCGGCATCGAGCGGTCGAGCAGCCGGCGGGCGCTGACCCGCACGACCACCGGCACACCCAGGCCGGTCCCGATCCGTTCGGCTGCCTGTTCGACGGCCTCCTCCAGGACCCAGCGGCCCAGCTCGGCGGTCTTGTCGCTGTCCTCGGCGACCCGCAGGAACTCGGCGGGTGTGAAGAGCACCCCCTGGGAGGAGCGCCAGCGGGCCTGGGCGGTGACCGAGGTGATCCGGCCGTCCTCCAGGCCGACCACGGGCTGGTGCAGCAGCGCGAACTCGCCGTCGTGCAGCGCGGCACGCAGCCGCGTGGCCAGTTCGGCCTTGCGTACGACGTCCTGCTGCATCTGCGGCTTGTACAGCTCGACCCGGCCCTTGCCGGCCGCCTTGGCGCGGTACATGGCGAGGTCGGCGTTGCGCAGCAGTTCGCCCGCGCCGAGGCCGGGCTCGGCGAAGGCGACGCCGATGGACGCGGCGACGCGGACCTCGTTGCCGTCGATCACGTACGGCTGCGAGAGCGTGATCCTGAGGCGGTCGGCGAGCTCCAGGATGTGACGTTCGCGGGCGGTACGGTCGCGGGTTCCGTCGCCGGTGATCAGGGCCGCGAACTCGTCGCCGCCCAGCCGCGAGGCGGTGTCCCCGTGCCGGACGGCGTCCTGGAGTCTGCGGGCGGCCTGGACCAGCAGTTCGTCCCCCGCCTGGTGCCCGATCGTGTCGTTGACGGCCTTGAAGCCGTCGAGGTCGATGAAGAGCACGGCGGTGCCGCGCAGGGCGGTGCGGTCGGCGGCGCGGCGGCCCGACAGCGCCTGCTGCACCCGCCTGGTGAACAGCGCGCGGTTGGGCAGGTCGGTGAGCGGGTCGTGCTCGGCGTTGTGCTGGAGCTGCGCCTGCAACCGGACCCGCTCGGTGACGTCCCGGCTGTTGAAGATCAGACCGCCGTGATGGCGGTTGACGGTGGACTCGACGTTCAGCCAGCCGCCGTCGCCCGACCTGAAGCGGCACTCGATGCGGGTGGTGGCCTCCTCCAGGGGGCTGGCGGCGAGGAAGCGGCGCACCTCGTGCACCACGCAGCCCAGGTCCTCCGGATGGATGAGACCGGCCAGTTCGGTGCCGACCAGGTCCTCCGCGGGCCGTCCGTAGACCCCGGCAGCGGCCGGGGAGACGTACCGGAGGATGCCGTTCGGTGCGGCGATCATGATGACGTCGCTGGAGCCCTGCACCAGGGAGCGGAAGTGGTTCTCCTGCTGCGCCAGTTCCTGGGTGAGGGTGATGTTGTCGAGGAGCATGATGCCCTGGCGCACCACGAGGGCGAGGACGACCGTGCCGCCGGTGAAGAGCACCACGCGGTCGACGCTGTGTCCGTCCAGGACGTTGTAGAGGATGCCCAGGGTGCAGACGGCGGCGGCCAGGTAGGGCGTGAGGGCGGCGAGGGAACCGCTGATGGGTCGGGTGACCGGATACCGGCTGTGATCACCTCCCTGCGGCGCCCCGGGGGACGCTCCCTCGGGGGTCTCCCGGGAGGCGCCCGGCGGTGTGCCCGGCTCCGTGCCGCGCGGTGTCTCCTGCGGCGGCTCGGCGGGGTGGCCGCCGGGACGCTGTCCGGGCAGGTGCTCGCGCACCACGCGCGTGTGCCCTTCGTCGCCCGCCGGATCCTTCGGCCGGGGCGCGGCCCAGGGGGCGTACGCGAGCAGCAGGGAACCGGCGAACCAGCCCGCGTCGAGCAGTTGGCCGGAGCGGTAGGTGTCGTGCAGCAGCGGCGAGGTGAACAGGGCGTCGCACATCACGGTCAGGGCGAGCGCGCCGATCGCGGTGTTGACCGCGGTGCGGTTGACCGCCGAGCGTCGGAAGTGCAGCGCGAGCACCATGCTGACCAGGGCGATGTCGAGCAGCGGATAGGCCAGCGACAGCGCGGTGTGGGCCACGCTCGGCCCGTCGAACTTCGCCGCCTGGGCGAGCGCCAGGCTCCAGGACAGCGTGACGAGCGAGCCGCCGATCAGCCAGGCGTCCAGGGCCAGACAGACCCAGCCGGCCTTGGTCACCGGCCGCTTGGCCAGCACCAGCAGCCCCACGATCGCGGGCGGGGCGAAGCACAGGAAGAACAGGTCGGCGTAGCTGGGGCTGGGCACGGGCCGCTCCAGGACGACCTCGTACCACCCCCATACGCCGTTGCCCAGCGCGGCCATCGCCGAGGACAGGGCGAACAGCAGCCAGGCCGACCGGAAGCGGACGCGCCGGGTGCGCGCGTAGAGGAAGCACGACACGGCGGCGCTGCCCGCCGCGGCGCTCAGCCCGAAGTCACCCATGATCAGCGCGACTTGTCCGGAGCCCCAGCCGAGCGCGGATCCGACGGCGTAGACCGCGCACGCGAGGGCCAGGACGAGCTGGTGGACCAGGCTCGATCCGCCGCCGGGGACCGACGGGCCGAACAGTGTCGTCCGCATGGGAGGCTGCGCGCGCAGCGTCCCGTCGAGGGTGGTCACGGAAGGCCGGAGCGAACTCACCGGTCCCTCCCGCTCCGCGCGGCTCCCGGGTCCCGCGGGTCCCGGTGCGCTGGATGCGCTCTCCTGCGACAGCTGTGCCTGCGGTGGTGATGGCTGTGGTTACCACTGTGATCGGCATGGTGACCGCGTCGTCTGCGCGCGGCCGTGCGCCAGGGCCGCCGTCGGCGGTCCCGACGCGTCGGGTCGTTCGTCCATAGGCCGTGCATCGCCCGTCGCCCCCCTCACAAGTCTGAAATATCCATCCCCGGCGCCGAACGGTGCGCGGCGCAGCCCCTGTCGGGACGATACACCAGTCCCGTCACTCAGGGACATAGTTCCTCTACGCTCCGTGACGACGCAGGACAGGCGGGCACGCACCGCGCCCGCGGGACTGCGGAGGGTGCTCGCCGTGGATCACATGTCGGTCGTGCCTGTCGTACGGATCACGTGGCGCAGCGGCTGCCGGTTCACGAATCGCCCCAACTGGTCGACCAGCAGCCGCTTGGCGCGGGGCAGGAACGCGGACGTAGGACCGCCGACGTGCGGGCTGATCAGCACGCCCGGCGCGTGCCACAGCGGGTGGCCCGGGGGCAGCGGTTCGGGGTCCACGACGTCCAGGGCGGCGGTGATGCGGCCGCTCTCCAGTTCCCCGAGCAGCGCCTCGGTGTCGACGACCGGCCCGCGGGCGACGTTGACCAGCAGCGCGCCGTCCTTCATCCGGGCCAGGAAGTCCCCGTCGACCAGGCCGCGGGTGCTCTCCGTGAGCGGGGTGGACAGGACGACGACGTCCGCCTCCGGGAGCAGGGCGGGCAGTTCGGCGAGCGGATGCACCGGGCCGCGCGCCGTGGTGCGCTCGGAGCGCGCGACTCGCGCCACCCGCGCCACCTCGAACGGGACGAGCCGGTCCTCGATGGCCTCGCCGATGGCTCCGTATCCGACGACGAGGACGTTCTTGTCGGCGAGCGCCGGCCGGAAGCCACCGGCCCACCGGCCCTGGTCCTGGGCCCGCACGAAGTCGGGGATGCCCCGCAGCGAGGCGAGGATGAGCGCCAGCGCGAGTTCGGCCGTGCTCGCGTCGTGCACTCCGCGCGCGTTGCACAACTGGACGCCGGGGCGCAGGTGCTTGAGACCGGGCTCGACATTGTCGGTGCCGGCGGACAGCGTCTGGACCACCTGGAGGGAGCTCATGGCCGGAAGGGGGCGGAGGCCGACGGCGGCGGGTTTCATGTAGGGCACGACATAGAAGGCGCAGTCGGCCGGGTCCGCGGGGAAGTCCGCCTCGCCGTTCCAGAACAGGTATGCGGGCCCTTGCGGAAGACCCTCGATCTCGTCCGGCGGAATGGGAAGCCATACGTCAGCACTCATGGTCAGGAGGCTATGTCAGGCCAACCGGAGGCAGAGGTTAGGTTGGAGTCCGGGCGAGGGAGGTTCACGAGCAGGTGGAGCGCAGGACGATCGGTGCGGGCGCGCTCGCGACGGGGGCCGTCGGACTCGGGTGCATGCCGATGAGCTGGTCCTACAGCGGGTCGCGGCAACGTGGCGAAGAATCGCTGAGGGCGGTGCACCGGGCCCTGGACCTGGGCTCGACGCTGCTCGACACGGCGGACATGTACGGCCCGTTCACCAACGAGCTCCTGGTGGGGCGGGTGTTGAAGGAGCGGCGCGGCGACGCGTTCGTGTCCACCAAGGTCGGCCTGCTGGTCGGCGAGCAGCACATCGTGGCCAACGGGCGCCCCGGATACGTGAGGAGAGCCTGCGACGCCTCGCTGCGCCGGCTCCAGACGGACGTGATCGACCTCTACCAGCTGCACCGGGCCGACCCCGAGGTTCCCGTCGAGGAGACCTGGGGCGCGATGGCGGAGCTGGTACGGGCGGGGAAGGTGCGGGCGCTCGGGCTGTGCGCGGTGGGCGCGCGCGGCGGACGCCGGTCCGGGGCGCGGCTGCACGATGCGACGATCCGTCAGTTGCAGCGCGTGCAGCAGGTGTTCCCGGTGAGCGCGGTGGAGGCCGAGCTGTCCGTGTGGTCGCCGGAGTCCCTGGACGCGCTGCTGCCGTGGTGCGCGGCGCGCGGGGTCGGCTTCCTGGCGGCGATGCCGCTCGGCAACGGCTTCCTGACCGGCACGCTGACCCCCGGCGAGGGCTTCGAACCGGACGACATGCGTGCCCGCCACCCCCGCTTCACCGCCGAGATGATGGCCGCGAACCAGCCGATCGTGGCCGGTCTGCGCCGGGTGGCCCGGCGGCACGGCGACCACGTCACGGCGGCCCAGGTGGCGCTGGCCTGGGTGCTGGCCCAGGGGCCGCACGTGCTGCCGGTACCGGGTGCGAAGCGGGAGCGGTGGGTGACGGAGAACGCGGCGGCGGCGGCACTGCGGCTGACGCCCGACGACCTGGCGGAGGTGGCCGCGCTGCCGGGGGCGATGGGGTCCTGGGACTGAGCCGGAAGCCCGCGGGGCAAACGCGGGATTCATTCGCACAAGAGTTCCCCCGCGGCGCGCGCGGGGACTCGTACGGGCGTTGCAACCCTCGCTCGGGAACCCTTCGAGCGGGAGCGGCGTAGACAAGGAGAACCCTCCGCGTCGAAGGGACCATGATCGTGCAACGTCGAGTTGTGACGTCCGTGTTGGCCGCGGGCACCCTCCTGTTGACGGCCGGCTGCTCCTCCGGCGCCGAAGGATCCGGCCAGGAGCCGTCGGGCGCCGCGTCGGACCGTACGAGCGCGGCGGCGTCCGCCGCCGGCCCGGCGGCCGAGGAGACACCGCCCGCGAAGGGCTCGGTGAAGGTGCTGCGCACGGTCGCCGAGGGTCTCAAGACCCCCTGGGGGCTGGCCCCGGTCCCCGGCGGCGGCCTGCTCGTCTCCTCCCGGGACGAGGGGACGATCACCCTCGTCGACGAGGAGACCGGCAAGAAGACGGAGCTGGGCGAGGTGCCGGGGGTGTCCCCCGCCGGCGAGGGCGGCCTGCTGGGCATCGCGCTCTCCCCGGACTTCGCCTCGGACCGCATGATCTACGCCTACTTCACCTCCGCCTCCGACAACCGCATCGTCCGGATGCTCTACGACCCCGCGAAACCGGCGGGCGAGCAGCTGGGCGCGCCCGACACGGTCTTCAAGGGCATCCCCAAGGGGATGATCCACAACGGCGGCCGGATCGCCTTCGGCCCCGACCGGATGCTCTACGCCGGCACGGGCGAGAGCGGCGACCGGGGCCTGTCGCAGGACCGGAAGTCGCTGGGCGGCAAGATCCTGCGGCTGACCCCGGAGGGCGAGCCCGCCCCGGGCAACCCGTTCCCGGACTCCCCCGTGTACTCGTACGGGCACCGCAACGTCCAGGGGCTGGCCTGGGACGCGAAACAGCGGCTGTTCGCCTCGGAGTTCGGCCAGGACACCTGGGACGAGCTCAACGCGATCAAGCCGGGCGCCGACTACGGCTGGCCGGACGCCGAGGGCAGGTCGTCCGACCCGAAGTACCAGAACCCGGTGGCCCAGTGGCACACGGACGACGCCTCCCCCAGCGGGATCGCCTACGCGCAGGGCTCCGTCTGGATGGCGGGTCTGAAGGGGCAGCGCCTGTGGCGCGTCCCGCTGAAGGGGACCGAGACCTCGGCGGCCCCGCAGGACTTCCTCGCCGGCACGTACGGCCGGCTGCGCACGGTGGTGTCGGCGGGCGGCGACAAGCTGTGGCTGGTCACCAGCAACACGGACGGCCGGGGCGACCCGAAGCCGGGGGACGACCGGATCCTGGAGCTGGAGGTGAGCTGAACCGCCCGTTCCCGGCCGCTCATCCGTCGCCGGGGCCGGGTGCGTCCGGTGCCGGTGCCGCCTCCGGCGCGTCCGGTGCCGGTTCCGGCGGGGGCAGGCGTACGACGACCTTCCCGGACGTGAGGTCTATCGGCCCGCGTCCGGGATCGCTGTCCCCGGTGTCCTCGCGGGTCAGCTCCAGCCGGTTCTGTTCGTCACGGGTGTGCTTGCGGCCCGGTGCGAAGAGTTCCGCGAAGGCATCGAACACAGGTCCTCCTCCTGGCGGTTTCCTCCACCCTACGACTCAGGTCCGCGGACCCGAGGGCGACCGGTCGGCGGGCGGCGGGCCGGCCGGGAACAGTCCCGCCCGGTGCGCCAGCGCGGCCGCCTCTCCTCGGCCCGAGACCCCGAGCTTGCCCAGGATGTTGGAGACGTGGACGCTGGCCGTCTTCGGGGAGATGAAGAGCTCCTCGGCTATCTGGCGGTTGGTGCGCCCGGCGGAGACCAGGCGCAGCACGTCGCGCTCCCGGCCGGTCAGACCTAGGGCTTCGACGGGGTCGGCCGGCCGCTCCGGGGCGCGGGCCGCCGGAAGGAGGCGGGCGCCCCGGGCGAGCCGGGTGACGTGGTCGGCCAGCGGGCGGGCGCCGAGCTCCTCGGCGACGGCGTGGGCGAGGCGGAGCAGCTCGGCGGCACGGGCCCGCTCGTCGCCGCCGTCGGCGGGGGTGCCGCCCGGACGCTCGGCACCGGTGGCGAGCAGCGCCTCGGCGAGCCGGTACCGGATGCGGGCGAGGTCGTAGGGACGTTCCAGCCGTTCGAAGGCGGTGACGACCTCCGACCAGGTCTCGACGGTGGCCCGGCCCTCGCTCGTGCGCACCTCGGCGCGCACCCACCGCTCGTGGGCGAGCCAGACGGGCGCGTCCGTGGTGAGGTTCTTCGCGGACTCCAGGATGCGCTCCAGGGTCCGGCGGCGCCCCTGCTGTGCGGCGGGCAGGGCGCGGGCGTCGGCCTCGGCGGCGGCCGCGGCCAGCAGCAGGGGCCAGGCGTAGCGCTGGGTGCCGGTGGGGAAGCCGGTGTCGAGGGCGTTGTCGAGTACGGCGCGGGCGTCGAGCAGACGGCCCTCGGCGGCGGCGAGGCCGACGCTGACCAGGGCCACCGGGATCGACTGCATGCGTGCGGCCTCGAAGGAGCCGAAGTACGCCGCCGCTCCCTTCAGTTGGCGGCCCGTCTCGGCGACATCGCCCCGGGAAAGGGCGAGTTGGGCGAGCAGGAGGGAACTGTCGGCCTGCGGCCGGCCATTGCAGCCGAGGCGTACGGCGTTGCGTGCCGCGTCGACGGCCTCGTCCCAGCGGCCGAGCGAGTACAGGGATTCGGCGAGGTTGCCCCACACCCAGCCCTCCGACTCCACCAGTCCGAACTTCCTGGTGTAGACGGCCCCTTCCTCCAGGATCGGGACGGCCTCCCGGGAGCGGCCGACCGCCTCCAGCTCGGTGGGCAGGTTCACATAGGCGCGGCCCGCGACATTGACGAGCCCGAGGCGGAGCGCCCGTTCCTTGACGTCCCTCATCTCGGCGAGCCCCGCCTCGATGTCCCCGGCGTCGACCATGAGGCCGCCGAGGGTGAGGCGGTCGTTCAGTTCGATCTCGTCGGCCCCGACCATGCGCGCGTACTCCACGGCGCGCTCGGCGGCCGCGAGGGCCTCCGGGCCGGGCGCGTGCGACATCAGCCAGGCGGCCACGCTGCCCAGCACCTCGGCGTGCACCAGCGAGGGCGGCAGACCGCGTACCAGCTCCTGGGCGGTGGCCAGCTCCGTCCAGCCGTCGCCGCGGGCCTGCGCCTGCAACAGCCGGGAGCGCTGGACCCAGAACCAGGCGGCGCGCAAGGGGTCCTTCTCCTCGTCCAGCAGGCGCAGCGCCCGCTTGGTGATCTTCAGGGCGCGTTCGCGCTCGCCGCAGAACCGGCCCGCGACGGCCGCCTCGGCCAGCAGGTCGAGGTAGCACAGGGGCGTCCCGTCGTACCCCTCCGCGCCGTCGTGACCCTCGTGGCCGTCGGCCGGATAGGCCGGCACATGGTCCGGCGGGCGCAGCCGGGACCGTACGGCCTCGGGGGCGGCGTCCCACAGTTCCATGGCGCGTTCCAGCAGCCGCAGCTGCTCGCTGTAGGCGTGCCGGCAGCGGGCCGTGGCGGAGGCTTCGAGGACGGCGGGCAGGGCCTTGGCCGGGTCGTGGGCGTGGTACCAGTAGCTCGCCAGGCGCATGACACGTTCGTCGGCCGGCACGAGCGTGGGATCGGCTTCCAGTGCCTCGGCGTAGTGACGGTTGAGGCGGGCGCGCTCGCCGGGCAGCAGGTCGTCGCCGACCGCCTCGCGGACCAGGGAGTGCCGGAAGCGGTAACCGTCGCCGGCCGGGGCGACGAGCAGGATGTGGGCGTTCACGGCGGCGCGCAGCGCCTCGATGAGGTCGTCCTCGGTGAGCCCGGCGACGGCGGCGAGCAGCCGGTACTCGACGGTGGAACCGCCCTCGGCGACGATCCGGGCGATGTTCTGGGCGCACTCGGGCAGGCTCTCGACCCTCACCAGCAGCAGGTCGCGCAGCGAGTCGGTGAGTCCCGTGGCGCAGCCCGCCCCGGCGGCCACGGCGAGTTCCTCGACGAAGAAGGCGTTGCCGTCGGAGCGCTCGAAGATGTGGTCGACCTGGGCGGGGTCCGGTTCGGTGGCGAGGATGCCGGCGATCTGGCGGCTCACCTCCGCCCGGTCGAAGCGGGCGAGTTCGATCCGGCGGACCGTGCGCTGCCGGTCCAGCTCGGCGAGCAGGGGCCGCAGCGGATGCCGGCGGTGGATGTCGTCGGCGCGGTAGGTGGCGAGGACGACGAGCCGGCCGGTACGCAGGGTGCGGAAGAGGTAGGCGAGGAGGTGGCGGGTCGAGGCGTCGGCCCAGTGCAGGTCCTCCAGAACCAGGACCACGGTGCGGTCGGCCGCGAGCCGCTCCAGCAGCCGGGCGGTGAGTTCGAAGAGACGGGCCATGCCCTCCTCGTCGTAGCGGCCGAGGACGCCCTCGCCCAGCTCCGGCAGGAGCCCGGCCAGCTCCTCCTGGCGTCCGGCGGCCGCGGCGGCCAGCGCGTCGGGCAGTTCCCGGCGCAGCGCGCGCAGGGCGCCGGAGAACGGCGCGAAGGGCAGTCCGTCGGCGCCGATCTCGACACAGCCGCCGACGGCGACGACGGCTCCCCGGCCGCGGGCGGCGGTCGCGAACTCCTCGACGAGCCGGGTCTTGCCCACCCCGGCCTCACCGCCGATCAACAGCGCCTGCGGCTCGCCCGCGACGGCCCGGGCCAGCGCGTCGTCCAGGGTGCCCAGCTCCGCGGCACGGCCGACGAACACGGGACTGACGGAACTGTTCTGCACGGGCCCGAGCATCGCACAGGGCACGGTCCGGGCCCGGTCGGACGACGGGAAGGAGCGGGCCGGTACGGTCCCGGCGCCCACTCCCCCGTCGGCCCGCTCCGCTCCCCCGGCCCGCTCGGCTCCCTCGGACCGCTCGGGCCGCTCGGGCCGGCGCTCCGTCCGGGCCCCGGCCTCGCCCCCGGCCTGCTGCCGGGGGCGTCCGGCCGCCGGGGGCCCGACCGCGTTCACGCGGCGCGGGTCAGCCGCAGCCGCCGGAGACGGTGGGTATGCGACTCACCGCGCGGGAGCCGTTGCGCGGCCTCCCGGCGGGCGGCGCGGCGGCCGCGGACGGCCGCGCGGGCCAGCCGCTCCTCGTCGGCGCGGCGGATCAGCTCGGCGGAACGGATCTGCTGGAGGTCGTACTCGTACATGGTGTGTCCCCTGTGCGGTGAGTGTCGGTGTCGTGTCATCGCTCGCTGCGATGACTCCACCTTCGTCCGCCAGGGGGGTCCGCCACATCGGGAGAGTTCCGCATCTTCCGGGGGCGACGGGGCCTTAGACGCGCGTGCGGGGCCCTACGGCGCGCATAAGGCACTTACGTACGCCGTAGGACCCCTGGGGGCTGCGAGGCTGCGGGGCCCGGGATGTCAGCTCGCGGAGGGCAGCCCGAGCAGGATGTCCGTGTACTTGAGGACGGCCAGCAGCAGGCCCACCACGCCCAGCGAGACGCCGGCCCAGGCGACCGACTTGATCCACGGCGCCTGCGGCTTGCCAGGGGCGCCGAACGCGGGCCGGACGAGCACCACGACAGCGACGATCAGGGCGGCCAGCGCGAACACCCCGCCCCACAGGGCGGTGGTCTGCCAGGCGTCGCCGTAGATCTCCTTGATCTGCGTGGCGACGCTCGCGGACGACGAGGTCTTGAGCTGGCCGATGAGGGTCTCGCGCGCGGCGGCCACCGTGGAGACCCAGCTGCCGGTGAGCGAGACCAGGCCGAGGGCCGCGGAGACCACGGCGACCGCGCCCTGGCCGACCCCGGAGGGCCCGTCCTCCCGCGGCACGTCGACAGCCTCGACGTCCACGTCGTCCACGTCGTCGGCGTCGTCCGCGTCGTCCTCCGCGGCCGATTCCTCGGCCTCGGCCCCGGTCACCCCGTCCGCGGTGGCGCCGTCGGTCGTGACGTCCTGCTTCTCCTCGTCGTTCGTCGCCTCGGCGCCCGTCTCGGCACCGGTCTCGTCAAGTGTCTTCGTTCCCATGGCCCGCACCGTACGGACGGAGTCTGAGAGCTCTCTTAACGATCGTTGTGAGCGGCTACTTCGCCGGTACGTCCGTCTCCGGTACGGCGCCGGTCTCCATTGCGGCGACGGCCTCCGGTACGCCCGTGAGGTCCATGAGCCGCTCGTGCGCGGCTCGGCACTCGGGGGGTTCGATGCTGATGCGCGGCAGTCTGCGGTCGAGCCAGCCCGGCAGCCACCAGTTGGCGCCGCCGAGCATGTGCATCAGGGCCGGTACGAGCAGGGTGCGCAGGACGAAGGCGTCGATGGCGACGGCGGCGGCGAGGGCGATGCCGAACATGGCGATCACCCGGTCACCGCTGAGCACGAAGGCGAGGAAGACCGAGATCATGATGACCGCGGCGGAGTTGATCACCCGGCTGGTCTCGGCGAGGCCGACCCGGACGGCACGGCGGTTGTCGCCGGTCTCCAGCCACTCCTCGTACATCCGGCTGACCAGGAAGACCTGGTAGTCCATCGAGAGGCCGAAGAGCACCGACACCATGATCACGGGCAGGAAGGGCTCGATCGGGCCGGCCCGGCCCAGGCCGAGCAGTTCGCTGCCCCAGCCCCACTGGAAGATCGCGACGACGACACCGAAGGCGGCGGCGACGGCGGCCACGTTCATCGCGGCGGCCTTGAGCGGGATGCCGATCGAGCGGAAGGCGAGCAGCAGCAGGACGCAGCCGAGCCCGATGACGACCCCGACGAACAGCGGCAGCTTGCCGACGATCACGCCCGCGAAGTCGTCGTACGACGCGGTCACCCCGCCGACACTCACGTCCAGGCCGGTGCCCTGCTCGGCGCGCGGCAGCACCTCGGTGCGCAGCCGGTCGACGAGGTCGCTGGTGCTGCGGGACTGCGGCGCGGAGTCGGGGACGACGGTGAGGTAGGCGGTGCGGCCCTGGGCGTCGTAGGTGACCGGCGTCACGGCCGCGACGCCCTCGGTGCTGCGCAGCGTGGCGTCGAGGTTGTCGAGGGCGACCCTGTCCTCGGCCCCGCCGACCCCGGTGACGAGGGTGAGGGGACCGTTGACCCCGGGGCCGAAGCCGTCGGCGAGCAGGTCGTAGGCGTGGCGGGTGGTGGCGGTCTTGGGGTTGTTGCCCTGGTCGGAGGTGCCCAGGTGCAGGGAGAAGGTGGGCAGCGCGAGGACGGCGACGACGGCGACGGCGAGGGTGCCGAGCAGCTTGGGGTGGCGTTCGACGAACGCCGACCAGCGGGCGGCGAACCCGGTCGGCAGCTCCGGCTGGGGGCCGAGCTCCAGGAGCCGACGGCGCTCACGGCGGCTGAGGGAGCGCGGGCCGATGAAGGACAGCAGGGCGGGCAACAGGGTCACGGAGGCCGCGACCGTCAGCACCACGGTGAGGGCGGCGGCTATCGCGACGCCGTTGAGGAAGCTCAGCCGCAGGATCAGCATGCCCAGCAGGGCGATACAGACGGTGGCTCCGGCGAAGACGACGGCCCGTCCGGTGGTGGCGACGGCGTTGGCGACCGCCTCGTCGACCGGGAGGCCGCGTTTCAGGCCGCGCCGGTGCCGGGTGACGATGAACAGGGCGTAGTCGATGCCGACGCCCAGCCCGACCAGCATGCCGAGCATGGGGGCGAAGTCGGCGACGGTCATGGCGTGCCCGAGCAGCCCGATCCCGGCGTAGGCGGTGCCCACGCCGACCAGGGCGGTGGCGATGGGCAGCAGCGAGGCGGCCAGCGAACCGAAGGCCAGGAACAGCACGACACCGGCGACGACCACGCCGACGATCTCGGAGACGTGCCCGCCCGAGGACTCGGTGAGCGCGATCGCGCTGCCGCCCAGCTCCACCTGGAGCCCGTCACTGCGGGCCCCCTCGGCGGTGTCGACCACGGGCCGCACCTCGGACTTGGTGAGCTGTTCGACGGGGCGGTCGAAGGTGACGGTGGCGTACGCGGTCCGCCCGTCGGCGCTGATCCGGCTCGCGCCCTGGTCGCCGTAGGGGCTGTCCACGGAGGCCACCCCGGGCAGGTCCGCGATCTTGTCCAGGGTGCCGGTCATCGTCTGTTCGACGTCGGCGGCGCGGACGGTGCCGGAGGTGGTGTGCCAGACGACCGTGTCGCTGTCGCCGCCGAGGCCGGGGAAGCCGTCCTTGAGCAGCTCTGTGGCGCGGCCCGCCTCGGTCCCGGGGACCTCGTAGTTGTTGGTGTACGCGGAGCCCGCGACGGACGCGCCCGCGGTCATCCCGGCGAAGGCGAGGAGCCACAGTACGACGACGAGGACGCGGTGTCGGACACACCAGCGCGCGAGGGCTGCCACAGTCGTGCTCCCGGATTACATCGTTTGGATCTTTGACCGGGAACAGCTACGAAGAACTGAAGAGCCAGCAAAGAACACATGAGCGGTGCGTTGCCACTCTTGCAGGCTTAAGCGATCGTTTGTCGGATTCATTGCCTTCTGGGAGGCAAGTCACAGCGTGCCGCGGGGGTCTCCACCACCCCTTCGGTAACGTCAGTCGACCTGGTCGCCGACCGCCATCACCATCACGCCGGCGATCAGCAGCCACAGCGCCCGCCGGGTGTGTCCGCGGTGTCCCAGGACGGCGGCGGGCGCGCAGACGACGGCGCCGAGGGCGTAGGCCGCGGGGGCGAGGGCCGGTGCGGGACCGGCGCAGCGCAGCAGGGCCGCGGCGATGCCCATCAGGGTCAGCAGGACGCCGGTGACGGACGCCGTCCACCGAGCCCGCCGCGCGTCCTCGGCGTGGTCCTCCAGGTCGTCCGGGTCGTCCAGGTCGTCCGACTCCTCGGGACCGCCCGACCCCTCGGGACCGTCCGAGCCCTCGGGACCGCCCGAGCCCTCGGGGCTCTCCGAGACCGCAGCGCCCTCGGGGTCCGCCGCGCCCGCCCGATCTTCCGGACCCTCCGGGTCCTCCGAGTCCTCCGAGTCCTGCGGACCGTCGGGCCGGTCGCCCTCGTCCTCCACCTCGGTGCCGGACTCGGCCCCGATTCCGGTCCCGGTCCCGATCGGCGTCTCGGCTATGTCGGGGTCCCTCTCGGTGTCCGGCGTGGAATCAGTACGTCCGCTCATGGCGGGCGAGCGTAGTCGCTCCGGCCGGGGAACCCGGCCGCGGGGCGGGTCGGCATCCGCCCGCATTCCGGCCGTCCACCGCCCCCGGCGCATCGCCGCCCGCCCGGGCGGGTGCGTTTTTGGACGGTTCGACCGAGCTGCCGCGCCACCCGTTCCCCTCCGGAGGGTCGGAGGAGCCGGTTCACCATGTCCGAGATCACATCCCGGACCGGACCGCGGGCCGGCCGATCACGCACCCGGGGGGATGCATCGGTGTCGATGCATCCCCCCGGGGTTCACAGATTCGGGACTCAGCCCTCGCTGACGCCCAGCTTCTCCAGGATCAGCTCCTTGACGCGGGCCGCGTCGGCCTGGCCGCGCGTGGCCTTCATGACCGCGCCGACCAGGGCGCCGGCCGCGGCCACCTTGCCGCCACGGATCTTGTCCGCGACGCCCGGGTTGCCCGCGATGGCCTCCTCGACGGCGGTCGTGAGCGCGCCCTCGTCGGAGACGACCTTCAGACCACGCTTGTCGACGACCTCGTCCGGGGTGCCCTCGCCCGCGAGGACGCCCTCGATGACCTGGCGCGCCAGCTTGTCGTTCAGGTCGCCCTTCGAGACCAGCTCGGTGACCCGGGCGACCTGCTCCGGCGTGATGGCCAGCTCGTCCAGCGCCTTGCCGGATTCGTTGGCGCTGCGCGCCAGCTCGCCCATCCACCACTTGCGGGCGGAGGAGGCGTCCGCCCCGGCGTCGATCGTCGCGACGATCAGGTCCAGGGCGCCGGCGTTGAGGATCGACTGCATGTCGGTCCCCGAGACCGCCCACTCCTCGCGGAGCCGGTTGCGGCGCACCAGCGGCAGCTCGGGCAGTCCGGCGCGGATCTCCTCGACCCACTCGCGGGACGGCGCCACCGGCACCAGGTCCGGCTCGGGGAAGTACCGGTAGTCCTCGGCCTCCTCCTTCACGCGGCCCGAGGTCGTCGACCCCGTGTCCTCGTGGAAGTGCCGGGTCTCCTGGACGATCGTGCCGCCGCTGCTCAGCACGGCCGCGTGCCGCATGATCTCGAAGCGGGCCGCACGCTCCACGGACCGCAGCGAGTTCACGTTCTTCGTCTCGGAGCGGGTACCGAACTTTTCGGTGCCGTTCGGGCGCAGCGACAGGTTCACGTCGCAGCGCATCTGCCCCATCTCCATGCGGGCCTCGGAGACGCCGAGCGCCTTGATGAGCTCGCGCAGCTCGCGCACGTACGCGCGGGCGACCTCGGGGGCCCGCTCGCCCGCGCCCTCGATCGGCTTGGTGACGATCTCGATGAGCGGGATGCCGGCGCGGTTGTAGTCCAGCAGGGAGTGGGACGCGCCGTGGATACGGCCGGTGGCGCCGCCGACGTGCGTCGACTTGCCGGTGTCCTCCTCCATGTGGGCGCGCTCGATCTGGACGCGGAAGGTCTCCCCGTCCTCCAGCTGCACGTCGAGGTAGCCGTCGAAGGCGATCGGCTCGTCGTACTGGGAGGTCTGGAAGTTCTTCGGCATGTCCGGATAGAAGTAGTTCTTCCGGGCGAAGCGGCACCACTCGGCGATCTCGCAGTTCAGCGCGAGGCCGATCTTGATGGCGGACTCGACGCCGGTCGCGTTGACGACCGGGAGGGCGCCGGGCAGGCCGAGGCAGACCGGGCAGGTCTGCGAGTTGGGGTCGGCCCCCAGCTCGGTCGAGCACCCGCAGAACATCTTCGTCTTGGTGCCGAGTTCGACATGGACCTCAAGGCCCATGACGGGGTCGTACGACGCCAGCGCGTCCTCGTACGACACCAGGTCGGTCGTGGTGGTCACGATGAAACTTCCCTCTCAGCCCAGCAGGACGTCGTCGTCGCCCAGCCGCTTCAGCTCGCGATAAAGGATGGCGAGGCCGGTGACGATCGCGACGGCGGACACCGTGGCGTCGACCAGGCGCAGCGTGTCGTGCTCGGCGCGGGCCTTCTTGATCTGCTTGGCGACACCCAGTGCGCCGAAGGCGGTGGTGGCCATGGACAGGTACGTGCCGGACTTCGACTTCTTGAAGCCCTTGGCCTTGGACAGTGCCTTGCTCACAGCGACGGAGCCTCCTCGATCAGCGGGTGCCCCCACCTTTCCACGAAGGCGGCCTCGACGGCGGCGCCGACCTTGTACAGCCGGTCGTCCTTCAGCGCCGGGGCGATGATCTGGAGACCGACCGGGAGGTTGTCCTCCGGGGCGAGGCCGCACGGCAGCGACATGGCCGCGTTGCCCGCCAGGTTGGTCGGGATCGTGCACAGGTCCGCGAGGTACATCGCCATCGGGTCGTCGGCGCGCTCGCCGATCGCGAAGGCGGTGGTGGGCGTGGTCGGCGAGACGATCACGTCGACCTGCTCGAACGCCTTCTCGAAGTCCCGCGTGATGAGCGTGCGGACCTTCTGCGCGGAGCCGTAGTACGCGTCGTAGTAGCCGGAGCTCAGGGCGTACGTGCCGAGCATGATGCGGCGCTTGACCTCGGGGCCGAAGCCCGCCTCACGGGTGAGGGAGGTGACGTCCTCGGCCGAACGCGTGCCGTCGTCGCCGGTGCGCCGGCCGTAGCGCAGGCCGTCGAAGCGGGCCAGGTTGGACGAGCACTCCGAGGGCGCGATCAGGTAGTACGCCGACAGGGCCAGGTCGAAGGACGGGCAGTCCAGCTCGACGATCTCCGCGCCCAGCTCCTTGAGCAGCTCGACCGACTCGTCGAAGCGCTGGATGACACCGGCCTGGTAGCCCTCGCCGCGGAACTGCTTGACGACGCCGACCCGCATGCCCGCCACGCTGCCGTTGCGGGCGGCCTCGACGACCGGCGGGACCGGGGCGTCGATGGAGGTGGAGTCGAGCGGGTCGTGCCCGGCGATCACCTCGTGCAGCAGCGCCGCGTCCAGGACCGTGCGGGCGCAGGGGCCGCCCTGGTCGAGGGAGGAGGAGAAGGCGACCATGCCGTAGCGGGAGACCGCACCGTAGGTGGGCTTGACGCCGACCGTGCCGGTGACGGCGGCCGGCTGGCGGATGGAGCCGCCGGTGTCGGTGCCGATGGCCAGCGGGGCCTGGAAGGAGGCCAGGGCGGCGCTGGAGCCGCCGCCGGAACCGCCGGGGATCTTGGTCAGGTCCCAGGGGTTGCCGGTCGGGCCGTAGGCGCTGTTCTCGGTCGAGGACCCCATGGCGAACTCGTCCATGTTGGTCTTGCCGAGGATGACCACGTCGGCGGCCTTCAGCCGCTTGGTGAGGGTCGCGTCGTACGGCGGGATCCAGCCCTCGAGGATCTTCGAGCCGACGGTCGTCGGGATGCCCTCGGTGGTGAAGATGTCCTTCAGCGCGAGCGGGACGCCGGCCAGCGGGCCGAGCTTCTCGCCGCGCTCGCGCTTGGCGTCGACGGCACGGGCCTGCGCCAGGGCGCCCTCGCGGTCGACGTACAGGAAGGCGTGCACCTTCTCGTCGACGGCCTCGATCCGGGCCAGGTGGGCCTCGGTGACCTCGACGGCCGTGAGCTCGCCGGAGGCGATCTTCGCCGCGGTCTCGGCGGCGGTGAGCTTGATGATGTCCGTCATGATGGTCTTAGTCCTCCCCCAGGATCTGCGGCACCTTGAAACGCTGCTGCTCCTGGGCCGGGGCGCCGGAGAGCGCCTGCTCGGGGGTGAGCGACGGACGGACCTCGTCCGCCCGCATGACATTCGTCAGCGGGAGCGGGTGCGAGGTCGGCGGTACGTCTTGGTCGGCGACCTCGCTGACGCGGGCCACCGCGCCGATGATGTCGTCCAGCTGTCCGGCGAAGTGGTCGAGCTCTTCGCCCTTCAGCTCCAGACGCGCCAGCCGAGCGAGGTGGGCGACCTCCTCGCGCGTGATGCCAGGCATGCAGCGTTCCTCTGGGGTGAGTGAGTGGTTTGGCCCCAATCCTAGGGGGCCGGGCGCGGTGCACGCGCAACGGTTTCCCCCGGACCGGCCCCCGGACCCTCGTCAGCGGCGACCGTCCCAGGCCTCGCTGCGCAGGAAGTGGTTGTCGTAGAGCTCCTGCACCTCCAGCAGACTCTCCGGGCCGACCTCACCCAGGCGGATGCGCTGGAGGTGGTGGAAGTAGCCGAAGCGCTCGACGCCGGGGGTGATCACGACGAGGATGTCGGCCGCGCCGCCGGGGGCGGCGGCGAAGGCGTGCGGCCTGCCCGGCGGGACGATCACCAGGTCGCCGCGCTCGGCGGTGACGACGTCGTCGCCGGAGAGCAGTTCGGCGGCGCCGTCCAGCATGAAGAACATCTCGGCGGAGTTGCGGTGCAGGTGCGGGCGGGCGCCGTCGGCGCCGTCCGCGAGAGTGATCCGTACGGTGGACAGCGCCCCGCCGCAGGCGCTGCTGTCGGCCAGCAGCCGGACGGCGACGGGATCGTCGCCGAGCTTCTCGGCCTCCGCCTCACGGACGATCACGGACGAATCGAACTTCGGTACGAACATCGACATGGTCGAACCCCCTGCTGGTCGTAACGGTGCGCGAGTGGACGTGACGGTGGGACTCAGACCGCGAAGAGCAGTCCGGCGCTGATCAGCACCACGACCGCGGTCGCGAAGTGGATGCCGAAGGCGGTCGCCTTCGGGCCGCCGTGGCGCAGCACTATCAGCGTGTCGCCGAGCGGCAGGATCGCCACGACGAGCATGAACCACGCCTCGGCATGGGCGCCGACGAACGCGAGAAGAGCCAGCCCCATCAGGCCGAGGACGCCGTCCCGCGCCCCCTTGATCGTGAGGTAGGCGGCGGCGTCGCCGGCGGGGTCGGCGGGGACGCCGTAACCGGCGGCGGCGGGGCCGGGCTGGAACAGGAACCGGTATCCGATGAACACGACGAACAGGTCGAGCACGACAGCCAGGGTGTACGCGGTGACGGTCACGTCGGATCTCCTTGCTAGCAGCGCTAGGGACAAGAGCGAAGCTAGCAGAGCGGCGACAGAATGGCTAGCGCTGCTAGAATCTCGGTCATGTCGATCCAGACGCGCCGGGAGCGCGAACGAGCGGAACGCGAGCGGCTGATCGTCACGGTCGCGCGGGAACTGGCCGAGGCCGAGGGCTGGGACGCGGTCACCACACGGCGGCTGGCCGCCGAGATCGAGTACAGCCAGCCCGTCCTCTACAGCCACTTCAAGGACAAGGGCGCCATCATGGCGGCGGTCGCGGTGCAGGGGTGCGCGGAACTGGCCGTCGAGCTGCGCGCGGCCCGTACGGCGGCGGTCGGCGCCCGGGCGGCACTGGCGGCAGTCGGTGAGGCGTACGCCACTTTCGGGCGGCGGCGGCCCGCGCTGTACGACGCGATGTTCACGCACCTCGTGGACCTGCCCTTCGCCACGCCAGAGGCTCCGCCGGAGCTCCAGGAGGCGTTCGGGGAGCTGTACAGCGCCGTGCAGCCGATCGCGGCCGAAGGCGACGATCCGGGTCTGCTCACGGAGACGTTCTGGGCGGGGCTGCACGGGCTGGTGACCCTCATGCGCAGCGGCCGACTGCCCGAAGCCGCCCACGACCGCCGCCTGGCCCTCCTGATCGGCCACTTCACGGCGGGGGCGTCCTGATCGTGCGCTTCACGGCGGGAGCGTCCTGAACCGCCGCTTCACGGCGGGGACGTCCTGAACCGGACGGGGCGGGCG
>NZ_VJZD01000409.1 GCF_009377175.1 Streptomyces adustus | reverse complement strand
CCCCTGTACTCCAGGGGCGGCCGCCCGTCTCGTCATCACGACTCTCCGTACACCGGCGAGGACCCAGGACCCGTCGCCGCCCGGCCGGTGGTCCACCGGCGAAGATCCAGGACCCGCCGCCCGGCTACAGACCCGAGGCCGTCACGCGGCGTCGCGTGTGCGTCGCGCCGGGGCACCATCGGTCCCGGTCGACCCCAGCACCCGTACCGCGTCGGACACGCGCGTGTAGACACCGGGGCTTCCTGCCCGTCCGCAGCCGCTCCCCCACGACACGAGCCCGATCAGCTTCCCCCCGGCCACCAACGGGCCGCCACTGTCCCCCTGGCAGGCGTCCTTGCCGCCCGCGGTCTCCCCGGCGCACAGCATGCTGGCCGCGAGATAGGTTCCGTCGGCACCGCCGCGCGGATAGGCCCGCTCGCACCGGGCGTCCTCCAGCACGTGCACCTGCGCGGCCCGCAGAGTGTGCACATAGTCGCCGGCCCCGGAGACATCGCCCCATCCGTAGACCGTGGCGGCCGTACCGGGTGCGTACGCGGGGTCGCTCTCGGCGGCCATCTTGATGACCGAGCTCGCGGGCAGCGGCTCCGCGAGGGTCAGCACGGCGAAGTCGCCGGCGTTACTGACACTGTCGTAGTCCGGATTCACCCAGGTGTCGTGCACGGCTATCTCCTGGCCCTGGGACGAGAGCAGGTCGGTACGGTTCGCGATCACCTTGAGGTCGTCGGCACGCCCCGACCCCGTCCCCAGTGCCTCGTCGCTGACGCAGTGGGCGGCGGTGAGGATCTTGGTCGAGCCGATCGCCACCCCGCCGCAGAATTGGCCCGCTCGCGTACCTCCGAACCGGTCACGGCTCGACAGCGCCACCGTCCACGGACTGGTGGACACGTCCACGGGGAATCCGCCGACGACGATGCTGTCGGCAGGCGCGGAAGCGGCGGACACCAGCGGTATGGCGGTCGCCGCGGCCGCCAGCACCAACGGCCGGGTCAGGGCCCGGACAGAAAGACGCCTCATGCACGTTCCTCACTCTGGGGTGGTCGTGGGAGACCCAGAGTGATCCAGCACGCCGTGACGCGCATGCGCACAAGCAGGCCGAAGGCCCGGTCCCCCTCGGGAGAACCGGGCCTTCGGCTTCGTACGACCAGGGACTAGTCCAGGTAGTCGCGCAGCACCTGGGAACGCGACGGGTGACGCAGCTTGGACATCGTCTTGGACTCGATCTGCCGGATGCGCTCACGCGTGACGCCGTACACCTTGCCGATCTCGTCGAGGGTCTTCGGCTGACCGTCGGTGAGACCGAAACGCATGGAGACGACGCCTGCCTCGCGCTCGGACAGGGTGTCGAGGACGGAGTGCAGCTGCTCCTGCAGGAGGGTGAAGCTGACCGCGTCCGCGGGGACGACGGCCTCGGAGTCCTCGATGAGGTCACCGAACTCGCTGTCGCCGTCCTCGCCCAGCGGGGTGTGCAGGGAGATGGGCTCGCGGCCGTACTTCTGGACCTCGATGACCTTCTCGGGGGTCATGTCGAGTTCCTTGGCCAGCTCCTCCGGGGTGGGCTCACGGCCCAGGTCCTGGAGCATCTGGCGCTGCACGCGCGCGAGCTTGTTGATGACCTCGACCATGTGCACCGGGATACGGATGGTGCGGGCCTGGTCGGCCATGGCGCGGGTGATCGCCTGACGGATCCACCAGGTGGCGTACGTGGAGAACTTGTAGCCCTTGGTGTAGTCGAACTTCTCGACCGCGCGGATCAGACCGAGGTTGCCCTCCTGGATGAGGTCCAGGAAGAGCATGCCGCGGCCGGTGTAGCGCTTGGCCAGGGAGACCACCAGACGGAGGTTGGCCTCCAGGAGGTGGTTCTTGGCGCGGCGGCCGTCCTCGGCGATGATCTCCAGCTCGCGCTTGAGCTTCGGCGCCAGCTTGTCGGCGTTGGCCAGCTTGTCCTCGGCGAACAGGCCGGCCTCGATGCGCTTGGCGAGCTCGACCTCCTGCTCGGCGTTGAGCAGCGGGACCTTGCCGATCTGCTTGAGGTAGTCCTTGACGGGGTCCGCGGTGGCACCGGCGGCCGCGACCTGCTGCGCGGGCGCGTCGTCCTCGTCCTCGTCGGAGAGCACGAAGCCGGCGCTCTCGGTGCCCTCGGGCTCCTCGGCACCGCCCTTGACCTCTTCGAGGGCCTCGTCCTCGACGAGATCCGGGTCGTCCTTCTTGGCGCTGGTCTTCTTGGCCGCCGTCTTCTTGGCCACGGCGGTCGTCTTCTTCGCCACGGTCTTCTTCGCGGCGGTGGTCTTCTTCGCTGCCGCCTTCTTGGCGGTCGCGGCTTCCTCGGCGGAATCGGCGGTGGGGTCGGCCGGGGACGCAGGGGCGGCCGTGGTGGCGGTGGCCTTCCTGGTGGTCACCGTCTTCGCCGCAACCGTCTTGGTGGCGGTGCGCTTGGCCGGACTCTTCGCAGCGACGCTTTTTCGGGTGCGCTTGGGCTCCGCGGCACTGACCATCAGCGTCACACCCTCTTCCTCGAGGATCTGGTTGAGGCTGCGCAGTACGTTCTTCCACTGAGTGGCCGGAATCTGGTCAGCTTCGAAGGCCCGACGCACGTCATCGCCGGCGATCTGCCCCTCAGCCTTTCCCCGCTCAATGAGCGCCATGACAGAGACGGACTCGGCGATCTCCGGCGGGAGCGTACGGGATGTGCTGGCCGACACGAACAACCTCTCGGAACGTTGGAAAACGGCTTCCGGCCCCGTCCACGACGGACAGGAGCCGACCACCGGCCTTGGGGATGGGCCGACGGCGCGGGCGGGGGCCGGGAAGATTCACAGCGCCGGAAACGGCGTCCGTATTCCCTCCGCGGCAGTCACCTCTTAGGTCATCGCGTTGTCTCCATGAGCGTTACGCCCAATCTGCGTGGCCCGAGTCACACCCCTTAAGCGCTCAAAACCGGCCAGACATGGACAATAAGTGTCGCCCGGGTTACCACCAGAGGTCCACTCCGGCACGCCCGTCGTCCCGGCGCACCGCCGGACCCCGCAGGAACCGGGGCTCCTGCGGGGTCCGGCGGAGCACGGTACGCCGACCGGGCGATGTCACAGGAGGGGGGAGACATCACCGGCCGGATCGCCCATGGGGCGTGGTCAGTGCTCGCGCGGCGCGGGCACCACACGGTCCACCTCAGGGTGGGTGGTGAGGAGCAGGCGCATGGCCGTCTCGGCCGCCGCTCCGTCGCCCTCGGCGAGGGCTTCGACGATCCTGCCGTGGTGGGCCAGGGACGCCTCGGTCGGCCGGTCACAGCCCGTGACCGGACCTCCGGAGACCTGGAGGGCGGCGGACACGATCCCCGAGAGGTGCTCCAGCATGCGGTTGCCCGCGACCTGGATGAGCAGCGAGTGGAACTCGGCGTCGGCCCTGGAGAAGGTGAGGGCGTCACCCTGGCCCATGGCGTGACCCATGATCTCGACCATGTCCCCCAGTCGCTGCTGGATGTCCTCACGGCCGTGTCCGGCGGCGAGCCTGGCGGCGAGCGGCTCGATCGTCCAGCGCAGCTCGCTCAGCTCGCGACGCTGGTCGTCCCGCTGCGGCCCGAAGGCCCGCCACTCGATGATGTCCGGGTCGAGGAGGTTCCAGTCGCTGACGGGACGCACGCGCGTGCCCACGTTCGGACGGGCGCTGACCAGGCCCTTGGCCTCCAGGACGCGGAGCGACTCGCGGACGACCGTCCGGGAGACCTCGAAGCGCTGCCCGATCTCCTCGGGCACCAGCGGCCGGTCGGCACCCAGATCACCGGAGACGATCATCTGACCCAGCTGCTGAACGAGTTGGCCGTGCAGTCCGCGACCCCGGCTGCCCGCGGCCCGTCGGCCCACGCGACCCAGCTCCGGCTCAGCTCCCTCCCATACGGTTGTTCCGACCCGTTCACCGGCGGAGGCCTCGGTGTAGGGATAGCGGTCGAGTTCGCCCGGGCCGACGAGGCCGGAGTCGGCGGAGCGGGCGACGGTCATCATGGTGTGCGCAAGGGTACTCACGGATCCTTTGTCGGCGTCGTCTCCAACTCCCTTGAGGTCTTTGGTGAAAAGCACACGAAAGGGTGATCGCTCACCCCGTCGCAATTGACGCCTTATCGGAAGGAAATGAGCGCACTCCGGGGAGTTGTGCGCAGGCCGGGATGGGAAGCGCACGATCGGTGATCACCGGACCCTGCTGCGCAGGGTCGTGAGCAGATAGGCGCAGAGCAGCGCTGTAAGTGACAACGTCATTGCGCCACCCACGGGTTGGGCGATCACTCGGGCCACTCCCGCCAGATACCGCTCGCCCCCGAAGGGCCACTGCCACAGGAACGTCTCGCGCAGCCGCACCGAGAACCCGGCCGCTCTCCGTACAGACGCTCCCTGAAAGGCCTTCTGTACGAGTGGTACGACGACGACGGGCACCGCGACCACCGCGGCAAGCCCCGCGGAGGCGGACCGGAAGACACCCGCCGCCAGTACGCCGGCCCAGGCGCAGCCGACCACGAGTCCGGCCCAGGCGAAGCTCAGCGAGAACCAGTCGGCGGGAACCTGGGCGAGCTCTCCTCCGTAGACGACATAGAGCGCTTCCGCGTCGCAGCCCACCGTGAGGAAGGCCAGCAGCAGCGCGGTGGCCGCGGAGACGACGAGCTTGGCGGCGAGCAGTCCGAGTCGCCGGGGCACGGTGCCTCGATCCGCCGCGAGGGCGGGATGGCGGAACTCGTCCCCGAAGGCGAGCGCCCCGAGCAGCCCGGCGCCCAGCGCCGCGGGCGGCAGCGGCAGCTGCCTCGGCCAGGCCGCCAGCAGTCGCGGTTGGGGGGTGTGTCCGGCGCGGGCCAGGATTACGGCGGTGAGAGCCGAGGTGGCGAGCACGGCGGCGGCCGTGAGGAACCCGGTGCCGATGCCGGTGGCGCGGCGGAGCTCGTAGCGAAGGGGGCGCAGGGGGCTGGAGGCGGGGCGGACAGTGATCGGAGGC
>NZ_VJZD01000408.1 GCF_009377175.1 Streptomyces adustus | reverse complement strand
GTGTCGGGCCGGCCCCGGCGGCACCGGCCCGACACCGCCCGCCGGCCCGGACGACCGCGACACAAGGCCCCCGACCGGCTGAGCGACCACGCCCACGCACCGGAACCGCCAAGCCCCGGCCGGCGCGGGCCCCCGGGCTCCCGGCGGCCCGCGCCGCCTCCCGGCCGAGCCGGTCGACCGACCCCGGGGCCGGACGGCCGCCCCGGGCCATGCCCGCGCGAGGC
The DNA here is from genome assembly GCF_009377175.1 of Streptomyces adustus. Taxonomy (GTDB): domain Bacteria; phylum Actinomycetota; class Actinomycetes; order Streptomycetales; family Streptomycetaceae; genus Streptomyces; species Streptomyces adustus. The sequence goes on along the minus strand of NZ_VJZD01000408.1, from coordinate 4,755 downwards.
CCCCGCCCCCGCCGACAGGACTCCGGAACTCCCGAGCGGCCGTGCGCCGCGCCCGTGTGGCAGAACCGTGACAATCGGCTGTCACCTGGGCACTCCGGTGCGTCCGGCGGTATCCGCGCCCCCGTCCCGGCGCCCTGCGCGAGGTACGTATACACACGACGTATACACGGTGTGTAGAGTCATCGGCATGTCCATCGGTCACACCCTTCTAGGGCTCCTGGAGTCCGGGCCACGCCACGGTTACGACCTCAAGCGGGCCTTCGACGAGAAGTTCGGTCACGACCGGCCGCTGCACTACGGCCAGGTCTACTCGACGATGTCCCGCCTGCTGAAGAACGGACTCGTCGAAGTCGACGGGATCGAGGCGGGCGGCGGCCCCGAGCGCAAGCGCTACGCCATCACCGACGCCGGGATCACCGACGTGGAGCGCTGGCTCGCGACGCCGGAGAAGCCCGAGCTCTACCTCCAGTCGACGCTCTACACGAAGATCGTCCTCGCCCTGCTCACCCGCCGCGACGCCGCCGACATCCTCGACGCGCAGCGCTCCGAGCACCTGCGCAGCATGCGCATCCTCACCGACCGCAAGCGCAAGGGCGACTTCGCCGACCAGCTGATCTGCGACCACGCGCTGTTCCACCTGGAGGCCGACCTGCGCTGGCTCGAACTGACCGCCGCCCGTCTCGACCGGCTCGCCGAGGCGGTGACCGAATGACCGCCCCCGCCGGCTCCCTGCTGACCGCCCAGGACCTGCGCAAGACGTACGGGCCCACGGTCGCCCTCGACGGTGCCGGGTTCTCCATCCACCCCGGCGAGGTCGTCGCCGTGATGGGACCCTCCGGCTCCGGCAAGTCGACGCTGCTGCACTGCCTCGCCGGGATCGTCACCCCCGACTCCGGGTCGATCCTCTACGACGGCCAGGAGATGGCGACCATGAGCGACACCCGGCGCAGCGCGCTGCGCCGCTCGGAGTTCGGGTTCGTCTTCCAGTTCGGCCGGCTCGTGCCCGAGCTGACCTGCGTCGAGAACGTCGCCCTCCCGCTGCGGCTGAACGGCACCTCCCGCAGGACGGCCGAGAAGGCCGCCCTGGGCTGGATGGAGCGGCTGGAGGTGGACGACCTCGCGGCCAAGCGGCCCGGCGAGATCTCCGGCGGCCAGGGACAGCGGGTCGCCGTGGCGCGCTCCCTGGTGACCGGCCCCCGGGTGGTCTTCGCCGACGAGCCCACCGGCGCCCTGGACTCCCTCAACGGCGAGCGCGTGATGGAACTGCTCACCGACGCGGCCCGCACCTCGGGCACGGCCGTCGTGCTGGTCACGCACGAGGCCCGGGTGGCCGCCTACTCCGACCGCGAGATCGTCGTACGCGACGGCAGGTCCCGGGACATGGAGCGAGCGGTATGAGCGTGCGGTGGGGGAACCTGCGCGCTCCGGCCGGTTCGAGGTCCTGGGGCCGGTCCAGGGATCTGGCCATGGGGGTCCGGTTCGCCTTCACCGGCGGGCGCGAGGGCTGGATACGGACCCTGCTCACCGCGGTCGGCGTGGGCCTGGGGGTGGCGCTGCTGCTGCTCACCACCGCCCTGCCGAACGTGCTGTCCGTACGGCACGACCGCGAGCAGGCGCGGCGGGACTACACGTACGACTACAACCCGAGGCCCGCGGCCGACGACACGCTGGTGATCGCGGACATCGACTCCACCTACCGCGGCGAGGACGTACGCGGCCGGCTGATGCAGCGCGAGGGCTCCCGGGCGCCGCTGCCGCCGGGCCTGCGGGCGTTCCCGGCGCCGGGCGAGATGGTGGTCTCCCCCGCGCTGAAGGAGCTGCTCGCCTCCGACGGGGGCCGGCTGCTGCGGGAGCGGCTGCCGTACCGGATCACCGGGACCATCGCGGAGAGCGGGCTCATCGGCTCGCACGAGCTCGCCTACTACGCGGGCGCCGACGGTCTCGACGCGCGGATCGCCCCGCCGCGCGTGGCCCGGATCAGCGCGTTCGGCGAGCCGAATCCGTTCCCCGCTTCGGACACCGACCCGGTGCTGCTCCTGCTGGTCCTGGTCATGTTCGTGGTGCTGCTGATGCCGGTCGCGGTGTTCATCGCCACGGCCGTGCGCTTCGGTGGCGAGCGGCGCGACCAGCGGCTCGCGGCGCTGCGGCTGATCGGCTCGGACGGCCGGATGGTGCGGCGGATCGCGGCCGGCGAGGCGCTCGCGGGCTCGCTGCTCGGACTGGTCCTGGGTGCCGGCTTCTTCCTGGTCGGACGCCAGATCGCGGGCACCGCCGAGGTGTTCCGGGTCAGTGTGTTCCCCAGCTATCTCAACCCCTCCCCCGCGCTCGCCGTGCTGGTCGCGGTCGCCGTCCCGACGGCCGCCGTGCTGGTCACGCTGTTCGCGCTGCGCGGGGTGGTCATCGAGCCGCTCGGTGTGGTGCGCACGGCCCGGCCCCCGCGGCGCCGGCTGTGGTGGCGGCTGCTGCTGCCGGCCGGCGGACTGGCGCTGCTCTACCCGATGCTCGGCCAGGGCGGCGGGAACGGGAACTTCAACCAGTACCTGGTCACCGGCGGTGTGCTGCTGCTGCTCGTCGGGATCACCGCCCTGCTGCCCTGGGTCGTCGAGGCGGTCGTCGCCCGGCTGAACCCGGGCGGGGTCTCCTGGCAACTGGCGGTGCGCAGGCTCCAGCTGAGCAGCGGCACGGCGGCCCGCATGGTCAACGGCATCGCCGTCGCGGTGGCCGGCGCGATCGCCTTGCAGATGCTGTTCACCGGAGTGGAGGCGGACTACACCAAGGCGACCGGCCAGGACGTGAGCCGGGCGCAGATGTCGGTGAACGTGCCGGACGGGATCCCGGCGGCGCGTGTGACGCGGGAGATGGCCGCCACCCGGGGGGTGCGCAAGGTCGTCGCGCTGTCCGAGGGGAATGTCGGCGAGCGGCGGATGTCCGCCGAGCTGAACGCCCAGGTGACCGTGGGCGACTGCGCGGCCCTGCGCGAGGTGGCGACGCTGCCGTCCTGCCACGACGGTGACGTCTTCGCGCTGCGGGGCGCCGACTACGACGGCAGCACACAGCAACTGGCCAAGTCCGGCACGCTGTTCCTCGACCCCGCCGACGGCGAGGAGGACAAGGACAGCGTCACCGTCGCCTGGCGGGTGCCGCCCGGCCTGAAGCAGGCGCAGTCGCGCCCCGACCCGACCGGTGTGAAGCGCGGTGGTTTCCTGTTCACCCCGTCGGCGCTGCCCGCGGGGAGCGCGGCGGGCATCCGCGGGCAGGTCTATCTCGGCCTCGACCCGAGCGTCCGCGACGCGCAGGAGTACGTACGCAACACGGCCGCCCGGATCGATCCGCTGCTGGACCCGACGACCTGGTCGTCCACCGTGCAGACCGGGCAGTACCGCTCCATCCGCACCGGCCTGTCCGTCGGCGCCGCCTGTGTGCTGGCGCTGATCGGCGCGAGTCTGCTGGTCTCCCAGCTGGAGCAGTTGCGCGAGCGCAGGAAGCTGCTGTCGGCGCTGGTCGCGTTCGGGACCCGGCGGCGCACGCTGGGCCTGTCGGTGCTGTGGCAGACGGCGATACCGATCACGCTCGGTCTGCTGCTGGCGATGGCGGTGGGTCTGTCGCTGGGCGCGGTGCTGCTGCGGATGACGGCGACCGCGGTGCGGGTCGACTGGGCGAGTGTCCTGTCGATGACCGGCTTCGGCGCCTCGGTCGTCCTGGTGGTGACCCTGCTGAGCCTGCCGCCGCTGCTGCGGCTGATGCGGCCGGACGGGTTGCGCACGGAGTAGACGGGAGCAGGTGGCGGGCCCCTCCGGCCGGAGGGGCCCGCTTCGTGCTCGAAGGCTGCCGTGCTCAGAGGCTGTACTCCCGCACCACCCGGCGGACCTGGGCGAACAGCATGCCCACGTTCACCGACTTGCGGCAGACCACCACGGCGACGACGTCCTGCTGATCGTTCATCCGGATGAACAGGTGGGTGAGGTTCTCGCTGTTGACCAGGATCTCCTGGAAGAAGTGGTTGTCGCTGGCGATGCCGCGACGCTCCTTGAAGACGTCCTCGATCATCACGACGGTACGGCCCTGGAACAGGTCGAGCGTCGCTCCCGCCAGCAGGTCGAGCACCTCGGGCGGATGGTTGTCGACCGTCTCGTACGACAGCAGCATCCCGGTGGACATGTCGACCGCGCCGGCCGCGACGCAGTCGGGGGCATCGGTACGCAGAGACTTGACCAGGCCCATCACCTGGTCGGAGAAACCTGGGGACATACGCTTCGTCGCCATCCCTTCACACTCCCTCGGGGGCTTTGCTGTCCTGCGCGGTGAGGATCGAGCCGATCCGGCTCAGGGCCGGCTGGGTCGCCATGTGCAGGCGGTCCACGTCCATGCCCTCGTCACCGAGTACGACCATCAGGGCGGTGTCGCCGACCGCGTAGAAGGCGGCACAGCCGTGGCTGCCGTACGTCACCGTCCGGTGCAGGGCACCCCGGTCGGTCGCGTCGGCGGTACGGCGGGCGAGTCCCAGCCCCGCCGCCGCGAGGGCGGCCAGGCCCTCCGGGTCGATGGAGTCGGCGGTGTCCGCCGCGATGAGCAGTCCGTCGGCCGCGGCCACCGCGGTGTCGGTGATACCGGCCACCTGCTCACGCAGGCCGCGCATTTCCTGCGCGAGGGCCTTGTGGTCCATATATGCAACTCCCCTAATTCCGATCGCATCTGTTCTTCTTTTTCATGTGGGGGGACAGGGTGTTCATTTCGCGGTGGGCTTTCCTGCGGGGC
>NZ_VJZD01000407.1 GCF_009377175.1 Streptomyces adustus | reverse complement strand
CCATCGCCGGGCCGAGGTCGGAGCCGCCGATGCCGACGTTGACGACGTTCCTGATGCGGCGGCCGGTGTGGCCGGTCCACTCGCCCGAGCGGATCCGGTCGGCGAAGGCGGCCATCCGGTCGAGGACCGCGTGCACACCGGGCACCACGTTCTCGCCGTCGACCTCGACCACCGCGTCCCGCGGGGCGCGCAGCGCCGTGTGCAGCACGGCCCGGCCCTCGGTGGTGTTGATCTTCTCGCCGCGGAACATCGCGTCGCGCAGCCCGAACACATCGGTGGCGACGGCCAGTTCCTGGAGGAGGGCGAGGGTCTCGTCGGTGACGAGGTGCTTGGAGTAGTCGATCCGCAGATCGCCGACGCGCACCACGTAGCGCTCCGCGCGCCCCGGGTCGGACGCGAACAGCTCACGCAGGCGCGGGCCCTGCTGCCACTCGGCACGGTGGTCGGCCAGCGCGGTCCACTGCGGGCGCCGGGTGAGCCTGGGGGAGTCAGACATGGGCGGGGGTCTCCTTGGTGCCTTCGCCGCGCAGTGCGACGGCGTACATCTCGTCGGCGTCGAGGCGGCGAAGCTCCTCGGCGATGAGTTCGGAAGTGGGGCGGACCTTCAGCGCGAGGGTGCGCGGCGGCTGGCCCGGCAGGGACAGCGTGGCCAGCGGGCCCTCGGGGCGGTCGATGACGATCTCGCCGCCCGCGACGCCGAGCCGCACGGCCGTGACCACCGGGCCCGCGGTGACCACCCGGTTCACCCCGACCTTCAGCCGGGCCTCCAGCCAGCGGGCGAGCAGTTCGGCGCTGGGGTTGTCGGCCTCGCTCTCCACGGTCGCCGAGGCGATCTTCGTGCGCGCCTGGTCCAGGGCCGCGGCCAGCATCGAACGCCAGGGCGTCAGCCGGGTCCAGGCGAGATCGGTGTCGCCGGGCGCGTACGACTTCGCCCGTGCCTCCAGCGCCTTCAGGGGCTGGTCGACGGCGTACATGTCGGTGATGCGGCGCTGGGCGAGCGCGCCCAGCGGGTCCTTGGCGGGCACGTCGGGCGCGTCCACCGGCCACCACACCACGACCGGCGCGTCCGGCAGCAGCAGCGGCAGCACCACCGAGTCGGCGTGGTCGGACACCTCGCCGTAGGTGCGCAGCACGACCGTCTCGCCGGTGCCGGCGTCCGCGCCGACCCGCACCTCGGCGTCGAGGCGGGAGTTGGTGCGGTCGCGCGGGGTACGGGCGTGTCGCTTGATGACGACCAGGGTCCGCGAGGGGTGCTCGTGCGAGGCCTCCTCGGCGGCCTTGATCGAGTCGTAGGCGTTCTCCTCGTCGGTGACGATCACCATCGTCAGGACCATGCCCACGGCGGGTGTACCGATGGCGTGGCGGCCCTGCACCAACGCCTTGTTGATCTTGCTTGCCGTGGTGTCGGTCAGGTCGATCTTCATGGCCTGCGCCAGCTCCGTCCGTCTCGTGCGAGCATCTCGTCGGCTTCCTCGGGTCCCCAGCTGCCCGACGGGTACTGGGCCGGCTTGCCGTGCGCCGTCCAGTACTCCTCGATCGGGTCGAGGATCTTCCAGGACTCTTCCACTTCCTGGTGACGGGGGAACAGATTGGCGTCGCCGAGCAGCACGTCCAGGATGAGCCGCTCGTACGCCTCCGGGCTGGACTCCGTGAACGACTCGCCGTACGCGAAGTCCATCGTCACGTCCCGGATCTCCATCGAGGTACCCGGGACCTTCGAACCGAACCGCACCGTCATGCCCTCGTCGGGCTGGACCCGGATGACGATCGCATTCTGGCCGAGTTCCTCGGTGGCGGTGGAGTCGAACGGGGAGTGCGGGGCGCGCTTGAACACCACCGCGATCTCGGTCACCCGGCGGCCCAGCCGCTTGCCGGTACGCAGATAGAACGGGACGCCCGCCCAACGGCGGTTGTCGATCTCCAGCTTGACCGCCGCGTAGGTGTCGGTCGTCGAGGCCGGGTCGATGCCCTCCTCCTGGAGATAGCCGGGCACCTTCTCGCCGCCCTGCCAGCTCTGCGCGTACTGCCCCCGGACGGTGTGCGTGCCCAGGTCCTCCGGCAGCCGCACCGACTTCAGCACCTTGAGCTTCTCGGTGAGCAGCGACTCGGCGTCGAAGGCGATGGGCTCCTCCATCGCGGTCAGCGCCATCAGCTGGAGCAGGTGGTTCTGGATGACGTCACGGGCCGAGCCGATGCCGTCGTAGTAGCCCGCCCGGCCGCCGATACCGATGTCCTCCGCCATGGTGATCTGCACATGGTCGACGTACGACCGGTTCCAGATCGGCTCGTACATCTGGTTGGGGAAACGCAGCGCCAGAATGTTCTGGACGGTCTCCTTGCCGAGGTAGTGGTCGATGCGGAACACCTGCTCCGGGTCGAACACGTCGTGCACGACCCGGTTGAGCTCACGGGCGCTGGTCAGGTCGTGGCCGAACGGCTTCTCGATGACCGCGCGCCGCCAGGCGCCCTCCGGCGCGTTCGCCAGGCCGTGCTTCTTCAGCTGCCGGACGACCTTCGGGAAGAACTTGGGCGGTACGGAGAGGTAGAAGGCGAAGTTGCCGCCGGTGCCCCGGGAGGCGTCCAGCTCCTCGACGGCCTCGCGCAGTTGCTTGAAGGCGGTGTCGTCGTCGAAGTCGCCGGGGACGAACCGCATGCCCTCGGCGAGCTGCTGCCAGACCTCCTCGCGGAACTCCGTGCGGGAGTGCTCGCGCACCGCGTCGTGCACGACCTGCGCGAAGTCCTGGTCCTCCCAGTCGCGGCGGGCGAACCCGACGAGCGAGAAACCCGGCGGCAGCAGACCGCGGTTGGCCAGGTCGTAGACGGCCGGCATCAGCTTCTTGCGGGACAGGTCGCCGGTGACACCGAAGATGACGAGTCCGGACGGCCCGGCGATCCGCGGGAGACGTCGGTCGCGGCCGTCCCGCAGCGGGTTCTCCCACTCCGTCGCCGACATGACCGGGACGTGCACCTCTTCCGGTGCCGGCATGGCCGGGACCTGCGCCTGCTCCGGTGCCGGCATGGCCGGGACCTGCGCCTGCTCCGGCGCCGTCCCCTGGTCGGGCGTGCTGGTCATCGTGCGTCAACTCCCTTGCTGTTCAGTGACTTCGTCACGGCGTCCAGCAGGTCCTGCCAGGCCACCCGGAACTTGGCGACGCCCTCGTCCTCCAGTTGCGCCACCACCTCGTCGTAGGAGATCCCGAGCCCCTCGACGGCGGCGAGGTCGGCGCGGGCCCGGTCGTAGCCGCCGGTCACCGTGTCGCCGTGGATGTCACCGTGGTCGGCGGTGGCGTCGAGCGTGGCCTGCGGCATCGTGTTGACCGTGCCGGGCGCGACCAGTTCGTCCACGTACAACGTGTCCTTGTAGGCCGGGTCCTTCACCCCGGTGGAGGCCCACAGCGGACGCTGCCGGTTGGCGCCCGCGCCGACGAGGGCGCCGAAGCGCGCACCGCCGAAGACGTCCTCGTACGCCTCGTAGGCGAGCCGCGCGTTGGCCAGCGCCGCCTTCCCCTTCAGCGCCAGGGCCTCGGCCGTGCCGAGCACCGTCAGCCGCTTGTCGATCTCGCTGTCGACGCGGGAGACGAAGAAGGAGGCGACCGAGTGGATCCCGGCCAGGTCCAGGCCGCGCGTCCGCGCCTTCTCCAGGCCCGCGAGGTAGGCGTCCATGACCTCGCGATAGCGCTCCAGGGAGAAGATCAGCGTGACGTTGACGCTGATGCCCAGGCCGAGGACCTCGGTGATCGCCGGCAGACCCGCCTTCGTCGCCGGGATCTTGATCATGACGTTGGGGCGGTCCACCAGCCAGGCCAGCTGCCGCGCCTCGGCGACGGTGGCCCGCGTGTCGTGGGCGAGCCGGGGGTCGACCTCGATCGACACCCGGCCGTCGCGGCCGCCGGTCGCCTCGTGCACCGGGCGCAGGATGTCGGCGGCCGCCCGCACGTCGGCGGTCGTCATCATCCGTACGGCCTCGTCCACCGTGACGCCGCGCACCGCCAGCTCGGCGAGCTGCTCCTGGTAGCCCTCGCCGGAGCCGATGGCTGCCTGGAAGATCGAGGGGTTGGTGGTCACGCCCACCACGTGCTTCTTCTCGACGAGTCCGGCGAGGTTGCCGGAGGTGATCCGACTGCGCGAGAGGTCGTCCAGCCAGATCGAGACGCCTTCGTCGGTGAGGCGTCCGAGGGCTCCCGCGGTCGCGGTCGCTTCGTTCACTGTGATCATCTTCTTTCCTGCCGTCGGATCAACCGCGCGCGGCGCCCAGGGATTCCCGGGCCTTCGCGGCGACGTGGTCGGGGTGAGGCCATGGGCGGCGACACGAGTCCGGGTGCCGGCGGGGGCGCCGGGATGGTCGAGGGAGACGACGCGTCCGGCGCCCTCCGTGAACCGGTACCCCGCCGGATCGATCCCGCCCTCGATTGCGACGCGGGCCCGCACGGACGGCGGAAGGACGCGCTCACGGCAGCCGCGCGACCGCTCCTCGAACCACTGCGCCCACGGCGTCGACACCACCGGGTGACGACCCTCTCGGCCTCCAGCGTCTCGCGGCCGGCGTCGCCCGGCCACACAGCGGTGTCGGCCGGTTCGCTCCGGGGCAGCGGGATCGTAAGTCATCACCTTTTGAAAGATCGAGCGCCTTCTGATGCCTGACGCGTTCAATCTTAAAAGTCTGACTTTTATGAGGGAAGGTGGGGGCCCCGACCGCAGGGCCGGGGTGGGCGAAGCCGTCACGCAAGAACGCAGAAACGCGCCCGGGTTGCGGGCGCGTTTCTGCGGAGAATTCGACCGCGATCGTCGTGCGCGGTCGGTCGGTGTCGGTCCCGGCATCGTCCGCCTCGTGGGGCGGACGTTGCCTGCACGGCATTAGAGCTTGGTCATCTTGGCGTACGGGCTCAGGATCCGCATCTGGGCGGAGCCGAAGTCCACGAGGGCCGCGATACCGTCCTCGATGCCGATCACCCGGCCGAGTCCGTATATGTCGTGCGTGACCTTGTCGCCCACGGCGAAGTGCTTCGGAGGCGGGGGTACCGGGGCTTTGAAG
>NZ_VJZD01000406.1 GCF_009377175.1 Streptomyces adustus | reverse complement strand
CTGGGCCCTTTTTTGAAGAAAAGAGAATGCCGCCACGACCACCAGGGCCGTCTCGGTGCCGAGCTGCGGGGGCGTGAACGTGGCCAGGACGCTGTTGTCGTCGGCGTTGCGGATCGTGGCCGTGGGCTCGACGCCCTGGAAGGTCTGGCCCGCGGCGTCCGGGCTGGCGGTGATGACGATCTTCTCGATGCCCGGGGGTACCGCGGAGGTGTCGACCGTGATCGCGTCGGGAGCCGCGCCGCCGCCGGAGCGGTAGGTCACGCCGGGTCCGCTCGGCTGGTTGTAGAAGATGAAGTCGTCGTCGGAGCGCACCTTGCCGTCGGCGGTGAGCAGCAGGCCCGATACGTCGAGCCGCACCGGAGCGGCCACGTCCACCGTCACGCGGGCGGCGGACAGGGGGATGTTCGAGCCAGGCGTCATAGCTGTCATGCCGGGTGAACGAGCGGACCCGCTTTACTGTTCCCTTACCCGAAGGCCAATCGAGCAGGGCGTTTCCGGGTCAGTACGGCCAGATCGGCGGATCGCTGACGAAGTGGCCGCCCAGGCAGGCCTGCGCGATGTTCGCCGGGTCCAGCTCGCCCTGCTCGGCGATCAGCTTCTCGGCGTACGGCTCGGAGTCGTCCTGCGGCTCGTAGCCGAGCGCCCGCGCGCTCGACAGGTCCCACCACAGGCGCGTGTTGGCGGAGGAGCCGTAGACCACCGTGTGGCCGACGTGCTCGGCGGTCAGGGCCGCGTGGAAGAGACGGGCGCCGTCGGCGGGGCTCATCCAGACCGACAGCATGCGCACGCTGGTGGGTTCCGGGAAGCAGGAGCCGATGCGTACCGAGACGGTCTCCAGACCGTGCTTGTCCCAGTACAGCTGTGCCAGGTCCTCGCCGAAGGACTTGGACAGACCGTAGAAGGTGTCAGGGCGGCGCGGGGTGTCCAGCGGGATCAGCGGATCGTCCCCGCGGGGGGCGGGGGTGAAGCCGACGGCGTGGTTGGAGGAGGCGAAGACGATGCGTCCGACGCCCTCCTCGCGGGCGGCCTCGTACAGGTTGTAGGTCCCCTCGATGTTCGCCCTGAGGATCTTCTCGAAGGGGGCTTCCAGGGAGATGCCCGCGAGGTGGACGATGGCGTCGACGCCCCGGACGGCCTCCCGCAGGGCCTCCCGGTCGGCGAGGTCCGCCGTGATCGCGTCCGGCTCGCCCTCGACGGGGAGCAGGTCGAACAGCCGGAGCGTGTGGCCGTGGGCAGGCAGCAGCTCGCGCATCAGGGTGCCGACCGTGCCGGCGGCGCCGGTGAGCAGAACGGTGCGGGGAGCGGGCATCCTCGGGTCTCCTTGGGTCCGCCGCCTGGACAGGTGGCCGCATGTGTGGACTGCATTCACATTCGTGGACACGCTAGGGATCGTTGGCGCGTCCCGTCAAGTGTGGCGCGGAGCTGGTGGATCCACCTCCGTGTTGCGGATATGCGTGCTTGACCGGTCCTGATGGGGTTCCTTAGGGTGCGAGTGTTCAGAAATGTAGACATGAATCAGAAGCGTGAGCGTGGATCGGAAGCGTGAGCGCCTGTCCCAGGGAGAGCCCGTGACACCAGCCCCCCTCGCCGCCCGGCTCGGCGTCCCCAGCGGGCCGCTGTTCTTCCCCGTCACCCCCTACGGTCCCGACGGCTCCGTCGACCTCGACGTCTTTCGCGCGCATGTGCGTCGCGGAGTCGAGGCCGGTGCCGCCGCCGTCTTCGCCTGCTGCGGCACCGGGGAGTTCCACGCCCTGACGCCCGAGGAGTTCTCGGCCTGCGTGCGGGCGGCCGTGGAGGCGGTGGAAGGACGCGTACCGGTGGTCGCGGGCGCCGGGTACGGCACCGCCCTGGCCGTCCGGTACGCGCGGCTCGCGCAGGAGGCCGGCGCGGACGGACTGCTGGCCATGCCGCCGTACCTGGTGATCGCCGGACAGGAGGGCCTGCTGCGGCACTACCGCGAGCTGGCCGCCGCCACCGACCTGCCGGTCGTCGTCTACCAGCGCGACAACGCCGTGTTCACCCCGGAGACCGTGGTCGCGCTGGCCCGTACCGAGGGCATCATCGGCCTCAAGGACGGCCTCGGCGACCTGGACCTGATGCAGCGCATCGTGAGCGCCGTACGGACCGAGGCGCCCGGCGACTTCCTGTACTTCAACGGGCTGCCGACCGCCGAGCAGACCCAGCTCGCCTACCGCGCCCTCGGCATCACCCTCTACTCCTCCGCCGTCTTCTGCTTCGCCCCCGAGATCGCGCTCGCCTTCCACCGGGCGCTGAACTCGGGCGACGACGACCTGGCGAACCGCCTCCTGGACGGCTTCTACCGCCCCTTCGTCGAACTGCGCGCCCAGGGCCGCGGCTACGCCGTCTCCCTGGTCAAGGCCGGCGTACGGCTGCGAGGGCTCGACGTGGGGGAGGTGCGGCCGCCGCTGCACGAGCCGGCCGAGGACCACGTCAAGCAGCTCGCCCAGGTGATCGAGCGCGGCTACGCGCTGCTGGAGGAGGAGCGGTGACCGCGTCGGCGTTCCTCTACCCCTGGGACGTCAACGGCGATCCCGCGGCGCCCGGGCGCGTCGCCGGGCTCGGCGTCCGGCAGGTCACCCTCGCCTCCGCCTACCACTCCACCCGCGCCCTGACCCCGCGCCACCCCCGGCACCGCGTCGTCACCGCCGAGCACGCCGCCGTGCTCTACCCCCTCGGCGACCGCTGGGCGGACCGCGCCCTGCGTCCCTTCCCGGCCGGGGACTGGGCCCCCGGCGACGCCTGGGGCGAGGCCGCCGACGCGCTCGCGGACGCCGGCCTGGAGGTGCACACCTGGGTGGTCCTCGCCCACAGCTCCCGCCTGGGCGCCGAACACCCGGACACCTCCGTCGTCAACGCCTACGGCGACCGCTACCCGTGGGCGCCGTGCATCGCGCAGCCCGCCACGCGCGCCTACCTCGTCGACCTGGCGGCCGAGGCCGCCGTACGCCCCGGGGCGCGCGGCACCGAGCTGGAGTCCCTGGGCTGGTACGGGCTGCCCCATCTGCACGCCCACGACAAGACCGGCGGGGTCGGCCTCGGGGAGGCCGGGCAGTACCTGATGGCCCTGTGCTTCTGCCCCGCCTGCCGGGCCGGGTACGAGCGGCGGGACCTGGACCCGGACGCGCTGGCGGCTGCCGTCCGTGACGCCCTGGAGCCGCTGTGGCGGGGCCGGGCCGAGGACGACGGAGGCTGGGCGGAGGTCGTGAAGCTGCTCGGCGAGACGTACGCGACCGCCACGCGCGCGTGGCGCGACGCCACCGCCCGCACGCTCCAGGAGGCCGCGGTCGCCGCCGTCCGCGCGGCCGCGCCCGACGGCTTCCAGGTGCTGGTGCACGCGGACCCGGTCTCGTACCACTGCGGCGCGAACGCGGGCGTCGACCCCGCGCACATCCTCTCCGTCGCGGACGGAGTGGTCGTGCCCTGCACGGGCGGTCCCGGCCTGCTGGCGCCCTTCGCCGAGCAGGGGCGGCGGGCGGCGGTCGTCGCCGCCAACCTCACCGTGGTCTCCGGGATGGGCGGCAGCCCGCACACCCTGGCGGCCGACGCGGCACGGGCGCGGGAGCTGGGCGCCACCGAACTGCGCCTCTACCACGCGGGCCTGGCCTCGGACGCGGACCTGACAGCGGTACGCCGGGCGCTCGCCGGAGGCTGAGCCGAGGGGGCGTCCCGGGACGGCCGGGCGGTCCCGGGACGGAGGGCCCGACCCGGGACGGACGGTCCGACCCGGCACGTGGTGCCGGAGGGCACGCACCCCGCCGCCACCGGTGCCACAGGGCCGGCCCGCGCCGGCGGCCCCGTGTTCCGTACGGGACGTGAGCGGGCCGCCGTCCAGGTCGTTGTCGCGCCCGGTGTCGGCGTGGTGCCGCGGGGCCGGGTGCGCCTCGGGCGGATGCTCCGCGAGCGGGGCGGCCCGCCGCGGGGCCGCCCCGCTCGCCCGGGCGCGTCGTACCCGGGAGACCGATGAGTTCCGGGGGTGGTGCCGGTCCATCCCTTCAGGCACATCACACTCTCAAGGAGCACTCCATGACCGACACCGACACCGGTACCGGCACCGGCGCGGACGTCGCGGCCTTCGACCTCGGACCGCAGGCCCGGATCGTGGCGGCCCTGGCGGCGGGCGTGCGCGACGAGCAGCTAGCGGACGGCACGCCGTGCCCGGACTGCGCCGTACGCACCATGCTGGGGCACGTGTCCGGCCTGTCCGTCGCCTTCCGCGACGCCGCGCGCAAGGACTTCGGCCCCACCACCGACACCGCCCCGGACCCGGCCGCGGCCGACATCGGCCCCGACTGGCGCGTACGACTGCCCGAGGTGCTCGACGAACTCGCCGAGGCCTGGCGCGACCCCGCCGCCTGGACCGGCATGACCCGCGCGGGCAGCGTGGACCTGCCCGCCGCGGTCGCCGCGGCCGTCGTCGCCGACGAACTGGTCGTGCACGGCTGGGACCTGGCGCGGGCGACCGGCCAGGAGTACGAGCCCGACCCGGCCGCGCTCCGGGCGTCGTACGACTTCCTCGCCGCCGTGGCCGACGACCCGCAGCGCGTCGGCGGCGCCTTCGGGCCGGTCGTCCGGGTCCCGGACGGCGCCCCGCTGCTCGACCGGGTGGTGGGACTGAGCGGACGGGACCCGGGCTGGAAGCCGTGACCGACCCCGAAAACCGGAAGCCGTGACCGACCCCGACACCGGAGGCCGTGACCGACTCCGAAAACCGACAGCCGTGACAGACCACGAAAAAGGGAGCGTCCGGGCGCCCGGAAACGTACTCTCCCGTCCATGCCCCTGAGCCTCACCGTCCTCGGCACCGCCTCCCCGCACCCGCAGCCCGGCCACCCCTGCTCCGGCCATCTGCTGCGCGGCGGCGGCGCCGAGGTCTGGGTCGACGCCGGTCCGGGAACCTTCGCGGAGTTGCAGCGGCACACCGATCCGGCGCGTCTCACGGCGATCTGGATCTCTCATCTGCACGCGGATCACAGCGCGGATCTGCTGTCCGCCGTCTACGCCTTCGCCTTCGGCGGGCTCACCC
>NZ_VJZD01000405.1 GCF_009377175.1 Streptomyces adustus | reverse complement strand
GGTCGGCCGTACCGCCCGCGGCGGCCGAACCGCTGTCAGCGGCGACATCGTTCTTGGTGGTGCCACCGCACGCGGTGACGCCCAGGGCGAGGGAAGTGACGGCGGCCAGGGCCGCACAGGCACGACGGATCGACGACTTGCGCATGGCGTGTTCCTTTACGAGGGTGAGCGAAGCGGGTTGCCGGGCTGAGGTGGGACGGGAGTTACGACGTCGGGGTCGAGGCGGCCCTGCGGCCCGCGCGTGCCACGGAGATCTGCCGCGCGACCCGGGGGCCGAGCACGGAGACGACGAGCAGGACGCCCGTGACGACGATCTGCGACTGGGCCGAGACGTTCACCAGGCTCATCACGTTCTGGAGCGCGCCGAGCAGGAAGACTCCCGCGATCGCGCCGCCGAGCGTGCCCTTGCCGCCGTCGAAGTCGATACCGCCGAGCAGTACGGCGGCCACGACGGACAGTTCGAGGCCGGTGGCGTTGTCGTAGCGGGCGCTGGCGTAGTGCAGTGCCCAGAAGATGCCGGTGAGGGACGCCATCAGGCCGGTCATCGTGAAGAGGATCAGCTTCTGGCGCCGGACGCGGATGCCGGCGAACCGGGCCGCCTCCTCGCTGGCGCCGATGGCGTAGAGCGAGCGTCCGAAGGGGGTGGCGTGCAGCGCCACCACGGCGATCGCGAGCAGGACCAGGAAGGGCAGGAAGGCCTGCGGGAGGAAGCTGTCCCCCAGCCGTCCGGCCGCGAAGTCCAGGTACTGGGTGGGGAAGTCGGTCACCGCGTCGGAGCCGAGCACGATCTGCGCGATGCCGCGGTAGGCGGCGAGGGTGCCGATGGTGACGGCGAGGGAGGGCAGTCCGAGCCGGGTCACCAGCAGGCCGTTGATCAGCCCGCAGACCACGCCGAGCAGCAGGCACAGCGGGATGATCGTCTCGATGGTCATGCCCTGGTTCCACAGGGCGCCCATCACGGCGCCGGACAGGCCGGCCGTGGAGGCCACCGAGAGGTCGATCTCGCCGGACACCACGAGCAGGGTCATGGGCAGCGCGACCATCGCGATCGGCAGGGTGTTGCCGATCAGGAACGACAGGTTGAGGGCGTTGCCGAACCCGTCGACGAAGCCGAAGGAGAACAGCAGGACCACGATGAGCAGGGCGCCGACGACCGTGTCCCAGCGGACGGCGCGCACGAGAGCGGAGTCAGCCATGACGGGCGTTCCTCTTCTTCAGGGCCTGGGCCACGCGCAGCGCGACGATGCGGTCGACCGCGATGGCGAGGAGGAGCAGGATGCCGTTGATCGCGAGCACCCAGACGGAGCTGACACCGAGGGCGGGCAGCACGCTGTTGATCGAGGTGAGCAGCAGGGCGCCGAGCGCGGCGCCGTAGACGCTGCCGGAGCCGCCGGTGAAGACCACGCCGCCGACCACGACCGCGCTGACGACGGTGAGTTCGTAGCCGTTGCCGGTGCCGGAGTCGACGTTGCCGAACCGGGCCAGGTACAGGGCGCCCGCGAGGCCGGCCAGGCCGCCGCAGAAGGTGTACGCGACCAGGATCCGCTTGCGGACCGGGATGCCGGCGAGCCGGGCGGCCTCGGGGTTGGAGCCGAGCGCGTACATCTCGCGGCCGCTGCCGAAGTGCTTGAGGTAGTACGCCGTGCCCACCAGGACGGCGAGCGCGATCAGGGCCAGCCAGGGCACCGCGGAGATGCCTCCGGCGCCGAAGTCGACGAATCCGCCGGGCAGGTCGGCCGCGGTGATCTGGCGGGAGCCGACCCAGATGGAGTCGATGCCGCGGATGATGTACAGCGTGCCGAGGGTGACCACGAGCGCGGGCACCTGGCCGAGGCTGACCAGCAGTCCGTTGAGCAGTCCGAAGCCGATGCCGAGCAGGATCGCCAGGACGACCGCCACGACCGGGTTTCCGCCGCCCTGGAGGTAGATGCCCGCGGCGAAGGCGCTGATGCCGAGGGTGGAGCCGACGGACAGGTCGACGTTGCGGGTGATGACCACCAGGGACTGTCCGGTGGCGACCAGGACCAGGATGGTCGCGTTGAGCAGCAGGTCTTTGATGCCCTGCTCGGAGAGGAACTCGCTGTTGCCCATCTGGGTGACGGCGATCATCACCAGGAAGACGACCAGGATGGCGAGTTCGCGCATCTTGAAGACGCGGTCGACCAGCCGGGTGCCGCTGGACTTGGCCACTTCGCCGGCCGGGGCGGGGCTGGGTGCGGTCACCGTCATGCGGCGGCCCTCCCGGTGGCTGCGGCCATCACGGACTCCTCGGTTGCTTCGGAGCGGGGGATCTCGGCCGTGAGCCGGCCTTCGTGCATGACCAGCACGCGGTCGGCCATGCCGAGGATCTCGGGCAGGTCGGAGGAGATCATCAGGACGGCGACGCCGTCGGCGGCCAGCTGCGACAGCAGCCGGTGGACCTCGGCCTTGGTGCCGACGTCGATGCCGCGGGTGGGCTCGTCGACGATGAGCACCTTGGGGCCGGTGGCCAGCCACTTGGCCAGCACGACCTTCTGCTGGTTGCCGCCGGACAGGGTGCCGACCGCGTCGGCGATCCGGGCGTACTTGACCTGGAGCTTCACCGCCCAGTCGAGGGAGCGGCTGCGCTCGGCGCCCCGGTCCACGAGACCGGCCTTCACGCTGGTGCGCAGTCCGGTCAGGCCGATGTTCCGTTCGATGGACATGTCCATCACCAGGCCCTGGGCGCGCCGGTCCTCGGGGACCAGGGCGATCCCGGCGGACATCGCGGCGGACGGGGAGCCGCCCGCGAGCGCGCGTCCGTCGACCTCGACATCGCCCGCGTCCCGGCGGTCGATGCCGAAGACGGCCCGCGCGACCTCCGTGCGGCCGGCTCCGACCAGTCCGGCCAGCCCGACGATCTCGCCGCGCCGCACCTCGAAGGAGACGTCGGTGAAGACGCCCTCGCGGGTCAGGCGGCGCACGCTCAGCAGCACCTCGCCGGGCGTCACGTCCTGCTTGGGGTACAGCTCCTCGAGGTCGCGGCCGACCATGCGGCGGACGAGGTCGTCCTCGGTCATGCCCTCCAGCGGCTCGCTGGAGATCAGGGCGCCGTCGCGCAGGGTGGTCACCCGCTGGCAGATCGCGAAGATCTCCTCCAGCCGGTGGGAGATGAACAGGACGGCGGCGCCCTGTTCACGCAGGGTGCGTACGACACCGAAGAGGCGGGCGACCTCGCTGCCGGTGAGGGCGGCGGTCGGCTCGTCCATGATCAGGACCCGCGCGTCGAAGGAGAGCGCCTTGGCGATCTCGACGATCTGCTGGTCGGCGATGGACAGGCCGCGGGCCGGGCGGTCGGGGTCGAGGTCGACGCCCAGGCGCCGCATCAGGGCGGCGGTCTCGGCGTGGGTGGCCTTGTGGTCGATGCGGCCGAGGGCGCGCCGCGGCTGGCGGCCCATGAAGATGTTCTCGGCGATCGACAGGTCGGGAAAGAGCGTGGGCTCCTGGTAGATCACGGCGATGCCGGCGTCACGCGCGTCACCGGGGCCGTGGAAGACGACGGGCGCACCGTCGAGCAGTACCTGGCCGGCGTCCGGTCGGTGCACCCCGGCGAGCGTCTTGATGAGGGTCGACTTGCCCGCACCGTTCTCGCCGGCGAGGGCGTGGACCTCGCCGGGGAACAGCGTCAGGGAGACGTCCCGCAGGGCGCGGACGGCGCCGAAGGACTTGGCGATGTCCTTCAGTGCCAGCACCGGGGCCGGACCCGTGTCGGACGGGTTGGTCATTGGGGGCTCCTCGACGACGCCGGCGGGCTGCCCCTCAGCGTCGTGAAAGGTTTCAACTGGATTGCCGGGACGTTAGACAGATCCGGCATGTGACGTCAATGGGTCCGTGTCGAAAAAGTTTCGACAGCGCAAGGTCTCGTTCTTGTTACGGGGGGCCGTCCCGGCCGCAGGGGTTGACACCCGTTCGGAGGGCTCATAACTTCCCCTTCTGAAACGTTTCATTGAACTCGTTCCCCCAACGACGTCCCAGGAGCCCTGAAGTGACCGATCTCGCCGCGGTGAAGGCCGCCCTCAAGACCCAGGCCGTCGAGACTCCGTCGTGGGCGTACGGCAACTCGGGAACCCGCTTCAAGGTGTTCGCGCAGCCCGGCGTGCCCCGCGATCCCCGGGAGAAGCTGGACGACGCGGCCCAGGTGCACGCCTGTACGGGCGTCGCCCCGACCGTCGCGCTGCACATCCCCTGGGACAAGGTCGACGACTACGCCGCCCTGGCCAAGCACGCCGAGGACCGCGGGGTGCGGCTGGGCGCGATCAACTCCAACACGTTCCAGGACGACGACTACAAGCTGGGCAGCATCTGCCATCCGGACGCGGCGGTGCGCCGAAAGGCTGTCGATCACTTGCTGGAGTGTGTCGACATCATGGACGCCACCGGGTCGCACGACCTGAAGCTGTGGTTCGCCGACGGCACGAACTACCCCGGCCAGGACGACATCCGCGGCCGCCAGGACCGGCTGGCCGAGGGGCTCGCCGAGGTGTACGCGCGGCTGGGCGAGGAGCAGCGGATGCTGCTGGAGTACAAGTTCTTCGAGCCCGCCTTCTACGCCACCGACGTCCCGGACTGGGGCACCGCGTACGCCCACTGCCTCAAGCTCGGCCCGAAGGCGCAGGTCGTGGTGGACACCGGCCACCACGCGCCGGGCACCAACATCGAGTTCATCGTGGCCACGCTGCTGCGCGAGGGCAAGCTCGGCGGGTTCGACTTCAACTCCCGCTTCTACGCGGACGACGACCTGATGGTCGGCGCCGCGGACCCCTTCCAGCTGTTCCGGATCATGTACGAGGTCATCCGCGGCGGCGGGTTCGTGCCCGATGTGGCCTTCATGCTCGACCAGTGCCACAACATCGAGGCGAAGATCCCGGCGATCATCCGCTCGGTGATGAACGTGCAGGAGGCCACCGCGAAGGCACTGCTGGTCGACCGTGACGCGCTGGCCGCTGCGCAGCGGTCGGGCGACGTGCTGGAGGCGAACGCGGTGCTGATGGACGCGTACAACACGGACGTACGTCCGCTGCTGCGCGAGGTGCGCGAGGAACTCGGGATCGATCCCGACCCGATCGCTGCGTACCGCCGGTCCGGCTGGGCCGAGCGGATCGTCGCGGAGCGGGTGGGTGGCGAGCAGGCGGGGTGG
>NZ_VJZD01000404.1 GCF_009377175.1 Streptomyces adustus | reverse complement strand
GCCCCACCCCGGCCGGTCCGGTCCCGCCCCGCTTCCGCCGACGGATCATGCCACGCCGCACCGGCGACGCCCACGGGTTTTCAGTCGGCGGGACGTCCGAGCTCCGGGTGCTCCTCCAGCAGCCGGGGCGGTGCGGCCTGGCGCCAGGAGTCGGCGAGGATGTCCCGCAGTTCCTCCTCGTCCTCCAGCGCGGCCAGCCGGGTCCGCACCCAGGCGAACTGCGCCTCGTGGCCGGCGATCCAGAACTTCCCGGGCTCGGCCAGGACCAGCTCCTCGCGCTCCTCCTTCGGGCAGCGCACGGCGATGGAGGTCTCGTCCTCCGGCAGTGTGGCGAACATCTTCCCCGCGACCCGGAAGGTGGGCATGTTCCAGGCGGTCTTCTCCGTGGTGTCCGGCAGGGAGAGGGCGATACGGCGTACGTCTTCGGCATCCGGCATGAGTGGCACCGTAGCCGCTGCCACCGACAGTCAGCCCGCGCGGACCGTCCCGCCCACGTGCTTGTAGTAGAGGGTGGTCGGCCGGAGCACCCCGTCCGGGCTCGCCGCGTAGTCGGGGATCGTCCCGGCCCTGGTCCAGCCGGCGGCGCGGTAGAGCCGCTCGGCCGGGCTGTCCGTCTCCGTGTCGAGGTGCAGCAGGGTGATACCGGCTTCGGCGGCCGCCTGCTCGGCGGTGGCGAGCAGGGCGCGCCCGAGGCCCCGGCCGCGGGCGTCCCGGTGCACCATCAGTTTCACGAGTTCGGCGCGGTGCCGGCTGTTGGGCTTGTCGGCGAAGGCCAGCGTGACGGTGCCGAGCACGCGCCCCGCGTCCCGCGCCACCCACACCGCGAGCTGCCCGGAGCCGACCGCCTCGGCCCGCCCGCGCCACCAGGCAATCGCGTCCGTACGGTCGAGCGGTGCCAGGAAGCCGATCGAGGCGCCGCCGTGCACGGTGTCGGCGAGCAGGTCGGCCAGCTCCGGGACGGCGGCGAGCAGCCGGGGCGCGTCGAGCCGGGTGGTGGTCGCGGTCACGGCAGCACCACCGCCAGCACGTAGCGCACGTCCGCGTCCTGGGGGCACCGGAACCGCGTCGGCCCCCAGACCCGCAGCCGCAGGCAGTCACCGGCGTCGAGCCGGTGGGCGACGTCCTGGGCGGTCACCTCCAGGGTCCCTTCGAGCACCCAGATGTGCTGTTCCAGGCCGGGCACGGGCGGCCGGTCGTAGGCGATGTCGGCCCCCGCCGTGAGCCGTCCCTCGACGAGTTCACCGCGCAGCCCGGCCTGTGGCGGCGACACGGACCGTCGTACGAACCCGGAGGCCCGGTCCTCCCACACCGGTTGCTCGGCCGCCCGCACCAGCCGGGCGGGCTCCGCCTCCACCTCGCTGAGCAGCTGGGACATGGTCCGCCCGTAGACCGCGCACAGCCGGTTGAGCTGCGCGGCGGTGGGGCTGATCTCGGCCCGCTCGGCGCGGGACAGGGTGGAGCGGCTGACCCCGCTGCGCTCCGCCGCCTCGCCCAGTGACCAGCCGCGTTCGGCGCGCAGCTCGGCCAGCCGGGCGCCGAGCCGGATGTCCAGTCGGGCATCGGGGAGGGCATCGGGGCGGGCGTCGGCGTCCTGACCGTCGCCCGGTCCGGTCGTATCCACTTCCTGTTTCATACCGGAGAGGATATCCCAAATCAGGGACAGCATCCCAAATCTGGGACAGCCGTATCCCGAATCCGGGACAGCGAATGCGGCAGGACGGGAGATACGAGAGAGGGGGCCGGGGACGGGGACAACCCGAAAGCAGGGTCGGGCGCGGGTCAGGGCCGGGCAGCCTCGCCCAGCGCGTCCAGCACCGGGCGGATGAGCGGATGTCCCTCGGCTCCTCTGCGCACCGCCGCGAAGACCCGACGGGTGGGGGCCACCCCGTCGACCGGGCGGACGACCACACCGCTCAGGTCCATGCCGCGCAGCGCCGACCGGGGCACCAGGGCCACCCCGGCGTCGGCCGAGGCCAGCGCCACCACCGCGCGGAAGTCGTCCGAGGAGTGTTCGAGGCGGGGCTGGAATCCGGCGTTCTCGCAGGCCATGACGACCACGTCATGGCAGGGGTTGCCGGGGTAGGGGCCGATCCAGGGGTCCTTGGCCAGCTCGGCGAGCGGGACCTCGACGGTGTCGGCGAGCCGGTGGGCGACGGGGACGACCGCGTCGAAGGGCTCGGCGTACAGCGGGACATGGGTCAGCCGCGGGTCGTCGGCCGACGGGGCCCCGCGGTACTCGACGGCCACGGCCACGTCCACCTGCCGGTCCAGCACCATCGGGAGGCTGGCGTCGCCCTCCGCGTCCTGGACCCGGATGCGGATGCCGGGCGCCGAGACGGCGAGCCGGGCCACCGCGGGCGCGACGACCTGCGCGATGCCGGTGGCGAAGGCCGCGACGGTGACCGTGCCCGCCTCGCCCGAACCGTAGGCGGCGAGTTCCGCCTCCGCCCGCTCCAGCTGGGCGAGGACCGCGTTGGTGTGGCCGAGCAGGATCTCGCCCGCCGGGGTCAGCCGTACCCCCTTCGCGCTCCGCTCGACCAGGCGGTGACCGGTCTCCTGCTCCAGCGCGGTGAGCTGCTGGGAGACCGCGGAGGGGGTGAGATACAGCGCGGCGGCCGCCGCCGTGACCGTACGGTGGTCGGCCACCGCACGGAGGATGTGGAGCCGCCGCGCTTCGATCATGGGACCGATTCTCTCAAACGGAACGAGGTGTCCCGTTCCACCCGATCGGCCCTGGTGTCTCGGGTCAGGCCTCCAGCTCGGCGCGGGCCGCGACGAAGGCGTCGACCGCGCGGTTCACGTCGTCCGTGGAGTGCGCGGCGGACAGCTGGACGCGGATGCGGGCCTGGCCCTGCGGGACGACCGGGTACGAGAAGCCGATCACGTAGACCCCGCGCTCCAGCAGCAGTTCGGCCAGCCGTGCGGCCCGCGCGGCGTCGCCGATCATCACCGGCGCGATCGCGTGGTCGCCGGGCAGGACGTCGAAGCCCTCCTCGGTCATCCGGGAGCGGAACAGCGCCGTGTTCTCCCGCAGCCGCACTCGCAGGTCGTCCGCCGACTCCAGCAGGTCGAGGACCTTCAGGGAGGCCGCCGCGATCACCGGGGCCAGGGTGTTGGAGAAGAGGTACGGACGGGACCGCTGGCGCAGCAGCGCGACGATCTCGGCACGGGCGGCGACATAGCCGCCGGAGGCGCCGCCGAGGGCCTTGCCGAGCGTGCCGGTGATGATGTCCACGCGGTCCATCACGCCGTGCAGCTCGGGCGTGCCGCGGCCGCCGGGGCCGACGAAGCCGACCGCGTGCGAGTCGTCGACCATGACCATGGCGTCGTAGCGCTCGGCGAGGTCGCAGATCTCGTCCAGCGGCGCCACATAGCCGTCCATGGAGAAGACGCCGTCGGTGACGATGAGCTTGCGGCGCGCACCGCCCTCGCCGGCCTCCTTCAGCTGCCGCTCCAGGTCCGCCATGTCGCGGTTGGCGTAGCGGAAGCGGCGGGCCTTGGACAGCCGGATGCCGTCGATGATCGAGGCGTGGTTGAGGGCGTCGGAGATCACCGCGTCCTCGGCGCCGAGCAGCGTCTCGAAGACACCGCCGTTGGCGTCGAAGCAGGAGGAGTACAGGATCGTGTCCTCCTGGCCGAGGAACGCCGACAGCCGCGCCTCCAGTTCCTTGTGCACCTCCTGCGTACCGCAGATGAAGCGCACCGAGGCCATGCCGTAGCCCCAGCGGTCGAGGGCCTCGTGGGCGGCGGCGACGACCTCGGGGTGGTCGGCGAGGCCCAGGTAGTTGTTCGCGCAGAAGTTGAGGACCTCGCCGGGGCGGCCGCCCGCGGTGACGGCGACGGTCGCGGACTGCGGGGTGCCGATCACGCGCTCGGGCTTGTGCAGACCGGCGGCACGGATCTCGTCGAGGGTGGCGCGCAGGTCGTCGCGCACGGAGTCGAACATCGAAAGCTCCTTGGAAGAGGCGGGTGACTTGCGGCTACGCGGTCCAGTCGAGGATGACCTTGCCGCCGCGGCCGCTCGCCGCGTCGGCGAACGCCGCCTCGAAGTCGCGGTACCCGTACCGGCCGGTGATCACGGGGGACAGGTCGAGGCCGCCCTCCAGCAGGACCGACATCGCGTACCAGGTCTCGAACATCTCACGGCCGTAGATCCCCTTGATGGTGATCATCGAGGTGACGATGCGGGCCCAGTCCACCGGGAACTCCTGGGACGGCAGGCCGAGCATGGCGATCCGGCCGCCGTGCGTCATGTTCGCGATCATGTCGCGCAGGGCCTCGCCGCGCCCGGACATCTCCAGGCCGATGTCGAAGCCCTCGCGCAGGCCGAGGATGCGCTGGCCGTCGGCGATGGTGGCGTCGGAGACGTTCAGCGCGAGACTCGCACCGATCTTGCGGGCCAGCTCCAGGCGCTCCTCGCTGACGTCCGTGACGACGACGTTGCGGGCGCCGGCGTGCCGGGCCACCGCCGCGGCCATCAGGCCGATCGGACCGGCGCCGGTGATCAGCACGTCCTCGCCGACCAGCGGGAACGACAGCGCGGTGTGCACGGCGTTGCCGAACGGGTCGAAGATCGCGGCGACGTCGAGGTCGACCGGGACGCGGTGCACCCAGACGTTGGAGGCGGGCAGGGCCACGTACTCGGCGAAGGCGCCGTCGCGGCCGACCCCGAGCCCGACCGTGGCCCGGCACAGGTGGCGGCGTCCGGCCAGGCAGTTGCGGCACTTGCCGCAGACCAGGTGGCCCTCGCCGCTGACCCGGTCGCCCTCCTTGATGTCCGCGACGTCACGGCCGGTGGCGACGACCTCGCCGACGAACTCGTGTCCGACCACGAGCGGGGTGCGGATGGCCTGCTGCGCCCAGCCGTCCCAGGCCCGGATGTGCAGGTCGGTGCCGCAGATACCGGTCCGCAGGACCTTGATCAGAACATCACCGGGGCCGATCTCGGGCTCCGGGACGTCCATGAGCCACAGTCCGGGCTCCGCCTTCTGCTTGACCAGCGCCTTCAACGGTACGGCTCCTGTGGGTGAGGTCCCTGCCGCGGGCATGCCGAAGACACCCGCAGCCGGGGAGAGCAGTGGAATCGCCTAGCAATCTGCCGTATCGCGGTGCCCCGGTCCATCGAGGTTTTCTTAAGCGGCGCCACAGCTCTGCTTCACACCGGTCCGCCCCGCC
>NZ_VJZD01000403.1 GCF_009377175.1 Streptomyces adustus | reverse complement strand
GTGCAGGATGGGGGCATGGCGAGGACAGGTGCGGGCGGGGCGGGCAGGACCGCCGGGCGGAGCGGTTCCGGCACGGCGGGCGGATCCCGGCGCGCGGGCGCGCGGCGGCCGGAGGTGCGGCTGCCGCCGCTGGAGCCGTACGACGGGGGCGCTCTGGAGCCCGACGGGGACTACGACGGGCTGGAGTTCGGACCGGAGGATTTCGCCGGGCAGGACGGCGCGGGCGCGCGTTTCATGGACTGCGCGCTGAACGGCTGCGCGCTGGACGAGACGCGACTGCACCACGCCCGGATCCTGGACTCGGTCCTGACCGGCATACGGGGTGTCGGCACCGACCTCGCCGAGTCGACGCTGCGGGACGTGGAGCTGGTGGACGCGCGGCTGGGCGGGGTGCAGCTGCACGGGTCGGTGCTGGAGCGGGTGGTGATCCGGGGCGGGAAGATCGACTACCTCAACCTGCGCAAGGCCCGGCTGAAGGACGTCGTCTTCGAGGGCTGCGTCCTGGTCGAGCCGGACTTCGGGGGTGCCCGGCTGGAGCGGGTGGAGTTCGTGGACTGCGTGCTGAAGGGCGTGGACTTCGGCGCGGCGACCCTGACGGACGTGGACCTGCGCGGGGTCGCCTCGCTGGAGATCGCGCGCGGGGTGGACCGGCTGCGCGGGGCCGTGATCAGTACGGGGCAGCTGCTGGATCTGGCACCGGTGCTGGCGGCGGAGCTGGGGATCCGCGTGGAGGGCTGAGGACCGGGAGCTGAGGTCCAGGGGGGCGGAGGCCGGGTGCCGGGGCGGCGGCGGGCCCCGGCCGGGCGCGGCCGGTGCGGGCTCAGCCCACCCGGGGGAAGCGGGCCTGGAGGGTCCAGATCGCCGGGTTCTCGCCCAGGTCGTCGTGCAGGTCGACCAGGTCGGCGATCAGGTCGTGCAGGAAGTCCCGTGCCTCGCGGCGCAGTTCGCTGTGGGAGAAGGTGAGCGGCGGTTCCTCGGCCGGCATCCAGTCGGACTCGATGTCCACCCAGCCGAAGCGGCGCTCGAAGAGCATGCGGTCGGTGGACTCGGTGAAGTCCAGTTCCGCGTGCTGCGGGCGGGAGGCACGGGAGCCCGCCGGGTCCTGGTCGATGCGCTCCACGATGTCGCACAGCGCCCACGCGAAGTCGAGCACCGGCACCCATCCCCAGGCTGTGGACAACTCGTGGTCCTTCTCGGTGTCCGCCAGATAGACGTCACCGCAGAACAGGTCGTGCCGCAGCGCATGGACGTCCGCGCGGCGGTAGTCCGTCTGGGGCGGGTCCGGGAAGCGGTTGGAGAGGGCGTAGCCGATGTCGAGCACGTGAATGATGGTGTCACGCCCTCATAGGATCGCTGACATGTCCCGATCCGCGCCCGTCGTGCCCGCGTTAGTGCTCGCGCTCGTCCTCGCCGCGTGCGACGGCGGTGGGGTCCACGGCACGCCGGGCGGCTCCGGGGTGCGCGATCCGTACTTCCCGAAGGCGGGCAACGGCGGCTACGACGTCACCCACTACGACCTGCGGCTCGCCTACGACCCCGGCAGCCGTCGGCTCACCGGCACCGCCGGCCTCACGGCCCGCGCCACCCAGGACCTCTCCGCCTTCGACCTGGACCTCAAGGGCCTGGACGTCGGTACGGTCACCGTCGAGGGCGAGAAGGCACGCTGGAACCGGGCCGGCCAGGAGCTGACCGTCCGCCCGTCCGACGTCCTCCGCGACGGCGAGACCTTCCAGGTCACGGTCCGCTACGCGGGCACCCCGCTCACCCTCACCGACCAGGACGGCTCGAAGGAGGGCTGGCTGCCCACCGCGGACGGGGCGCTCGCGCTCGGTGAGCCCACCGGGTCCATGACCTGGTTCCCCGGCAACCACCACCCCTCCGACAAGGCGACGTACGACATCGCCGTCACCGTGCCGAAGGGCCTGACCGCGGTCTCCAACGGGGAGCAGGCCGGTGAGACCACCGCGGGCGGCAGGACCACCTTCGCCTGGCACACCGCCGACCCCATGGCGAGTTATGCCGCCACCGTCGCGATCGGCCGCTACGAGGTCGGCCGCTCCACCGCCGACGGTCTGCCCGCGTACGTCGCCGTGGCCCCCGCCCGCGCGAAGGAGAGCCGCGCGGTGCTGGCGAAGCTCCCGGAAATCATGGAGTGGGCCCGGACCAACTTCGGCCCGTACCCGTTCTCCTCCACCGGGGTGATCGTCGACCGTCAGGACGAGGTCGGCTACGCCCTGGAGACCCAGAACCGGCCGGTCTTCCCCGGTGTCCTCGACATCGGAACCCTCGTCCACGAACTCGTCCACCAGTGGTACGGCGACTCGGTCACGCCGAGGACCTGGCGGGACATGTGGCTGAGCGAGGGCTTCGCGACCTACGCGGAGTGGCTGTGGCAGGAGGACCAGGGCGGCGACAGCGCCCAGGAGACCTTCGACGCGCTCTACGACGGCGACTACTTCGACGACGCGGAGGCGAACGCGGCGATCTGGGCGTTCCCGCCCGCGAAGCCGTCCGGCGCGGCGCACATCTCCGACCCGCCCGTGTATTGGCGTGGCGCGATGGTCCTCCAGAAGATCCGGCAGACCGTCGGCGACGACACGTTCTACGACATCGTCCAGGGCTGGGCGGCCGCCCACCGCCACGGCAACGCGGGCACGGCCGAGTTCACGGCGTACGTGGAGAGCCGGGCGCCGGACAAGGACTTCGGCCCGATCTGGCGGGACTGGCTGTACGGAGACGGCAAGCCCGCCCACCGCTGAGGACCGGCTCTGTCGCGGAACGGGCCTATCCCCGCAGGGGCTTGCGCAGCACGGCGCAGGGGCGGCCGCGTTCGCGGTCGCGGCGGTGGTCCAGGACCTCGTAGCCGAGGGCGGTCCAGAAGGCGAGGCCCTCGGCGTTGGCGTCGAGGACGGCGAGGCGCACGGCGCTCCGCCCGGCGGCCCGGAACCGTTCCTCCACGGCCGCCGCCAGCTCGCGCCCGTACCCCTTCCGCCGCTCCCGCGCGTCCACCATCAGCAGCCCGATCCACGGATCCGGGTCGGCCGGGTCGGGATGGCGGTCCAGGGTCACGACGACCCCGACGAGCCGCCCCTCGCTGCGGGCGAGGGACACCTGCGCACCCGGCTGGGCCAGTTCGTCCGCGAGCGCCGCCGCCACCTGCTCCGGACGGATGTCGTCCGGGTCGGGGAACTCGCCGCTGAGCGCGTGGAAGGCCCGGGCGGACACGTAGAGCGCGGTCAGCTCGGTGAGCAGGGGACCCGGGAGGTCGTGGTCGGGGGTGAGGGCGAGCGGTTCGAGGCGCATGGCCGCAGGGTAGTTGGGCCGTCCCGGGAAGCTCCGTAGCGGGAACGCCGAAGCCCCCGGCCGGTCGGACGGGGGCCTCGTGCGGGCGGTGCGGATCAGACGTTCACACCGAAGTCCTGGGCGATGCCCACCAGGCCGGAGGCGTAGCCCTGGCCGACCGCGCGGAACTTCCACTCAGCGCCGTTGCGGTACAGCTCGCCGAAGACCATGGCGGTCTCGGTCGCCGCGTCCTCGGAGAGGTCGTAGCGGGCGATCTCGGCGCCGCCTGCCTGGTTCACGATGCGGATGTAGGCGTTGCGGACCTGGCCGAAGTTCTGCGAGCGGTTCTCCGCGTCGTAGATGGAGACCGGGAAGACGATCTTGTCGATGTCGGCGGGCAGACCCGCGAGGTTGACGTTGATCGCCTCGTCGTCGCCGGCGCCCTCACCCGTGCGGTTGTCACCGGTGTGGACGATCGTGCTGTCCGGGGTCTGCTTGTTGTTGAAGAAGACGAAGTGGGCGTCCGAGTAGACCTTGCCCTGGGTGTTGACCGCGATGGCCGAGGCGTCGAGGTCGAAGTCGGTGCCCGTGGTGGTGCGGACGTCCCAGCCGAGGCCCACGGTGACGGCGGTCAGGCCCGGAGCCTCCTTGGTGAGCGAGACGTTGCCACCCTTGGACAGGCTTACAGCCATTGTTGGGAGTCCCTTCCCTCGTTGCGTGCGCGGCTTCGTACGGCACGAAGCTACCGCTACCCCTATGAACGCCGTGAGACGTACCGGAGGTTCCAGGTGTCTTTACTTTCTTTACCGATGTCCGGGATGCCGATGTCCTGGATGCCGCATATTCGCGTGACGTGAGCCGGACACACGCGCGACCATGGACGGCATGTCCGGTCCTTATGTCGTCCGCGGCTCCGTCTCGCTCCCCGAGGCCGAGCTCATGTGGCGTTTCTCGCGGTCGTCGGGGCCCGGCGGCCAGCACGTCAACACCAGTGACTCGCAGGCGGAGCTGCGCTTCGACCTGGCCGCCACGAAGGCGCTGCCCGAGGTGTGGAAGCAGCGGGCGCTGGAGCGGCTGGCCGGCCGGCTCGTCGACGGCGTCGTGGTCGTACGCGCCTCCGAGCACCGTTCCCAGTGGCGCAACCGGGAGGCCGCCGCCGTACGTCTGGCGGCGCTGCTCGCGGAGGCCACCGCGCCGCCGCCCAAGTCGCGTCGGCCCACCCGGATCCCACGGGGCATCAACGAGCGGCGGCTGCGGCAGAAGAAGCAGCGCTCGGACACCAAGCGCGGCCGGTCCGGCCGGGACTGGACCTAGAACCCCGGCGCACGCCGGGTCCCGGCGCCGGGACCGCGGCGAGGCCCTAGTCCAACTGCCGGTAGCGACCGCGGAAGTACAGCAGGGGGCCGCCCTCCGTGCTCGGCACCCGCGCGGACAGCACCCGCCCGATCACCAGCGTGTGGTCCCCCGCGGTCACCCGCTGCTCGGTACGGCACTCCAGGGTCGCCAGCGCGCCGTCCAGCAGGGGCGCGCCGGAGACCTCGCCCCGTACGTACGGGAGGTCCGCGAACAGCAGCCGGTCGCTGATCCGGCCCTTCATCGCGAACCGGCCGGCGATGTGCCGCTGGCCCTCGGTGAGCACGGAGACCGCCCAGCAGGGCTGCTCGTCCAGGAGGTCGTCCATCCGGCTGCCGGTGCGCAGGCTGACCAGCACCAGGGGCGGGTCCAGGGACACCGACAGGAAGGCCGTCGCGGTCATGCCGACGTCCTCGCCGCCGGGCGCCGTGGGGTCGTCGGGGTCGAGCGGCGGCTCCTGTGCGGTCACCAGGACCACGCCCGCGGCCAGCCGGGCCATCGCGGCGCGGAACTCGTCGTTGCTCACCCCCTCAGCATGCCCGGCGACGGGAGCGGGGGAGGGGG
>NZ_VJZD01000402.1 GCF_009377175.1 Streptomyces adustus | reverse complement strand
AAATTTGTATAAGAGACAGCAGCAGGTCCGTGCGGACCTCCGGACGGGGAAGGCGTACCGCGACAGGGGAAGTTCGGGTTCCCCCGTCACGTTCCCACGCCGGCACGGAGTCGCGGCGGGAGCCGTTCACGGGCGGTGCGGTACTCGCGGGCCGCCGCCGGGCCGGGGGAGGATGGGGTCCGGAACCCGATGGTCAACCGATACGGAGGAACGGGCAGATGCCGCACGAGCGAGCGGGCAAGCAGGCCGGACCCGAGGACCTCATCGACGTCGCCCGGCTGGTCACGGCGTACTACGCGCTGCACCCGGACCCGGCCGACCCAGGACAGCGCGTGGCGTTCGGCACCTCAGGGCACCGCGGATCGTCCCTGGCGACGGCCTTCAACGAGGACCACATCGCCGCGACCAGCCAGGCCATCTGCGAGTACCGCACATCCCAGGGCACCGACGGCCCGTTGTTCCTCGGCGCCGACACCCACGCCCTGTCGGAGCCCGCCAGGGTCACCGCCCTGGAGGTGTTCGCGGCCAACGACGTCACCGTGCTCATCGACAGCGCCGACGGCTACACGCCCACCCCGGCCGTCTCGCACGCCATCCTCACCCACAACCGGGGCCGCACCTCGGGACTCGCGGACGGGGTCGTGGTCACCCCCTCGCACAACCCGCCCGCCGACGGCGGCTTCAAGTACAACCCGCCGAGCGGCGGACCGGCGGGCTCCGACGCGACCTCCTGGATCCAGGACCGGGCCAACGAGATCATCACCGGCGGACTCAAGGACGTACGGCGGGTGACCTACCCGCAGGCCCTCGCCGCCCCCGGCACCGGCCGCTACGACTTCCTGGGCACCTATGTCGCCGATCTGCCCGGCGTGCTGGACCTGGACGCGATCCGCGCGGCCGGCGTGCGCATCGGCGCCGACCCGCTCGGCGGGGCCTCGGTCGCCTACTGGGGCCGCATCGCCGAGCAGCACCGGCTCGATCTGACCGTGGTCAACCCGCTCACCGACCCCACCTGGCGGTTCATGACGCTGGACTGGGACGGAAAGATCCGTATGGACTGCTCGTCGCCGCACGCCATGGCCTCGCTCATCGGGCAGCGCGACCGCTTCCGGATCGCCACCGGCAACGACGCCGACGCCGACCGGCACGGCATCGTCACACCGGACGCCGGGCTGATGAACCCCAACCACTACCTGGCCACCGCCATCGCCTATCTGTTCGCCCACCGCGAGCAGTGGCCCGCCGAGGCCGGGGTCGGCAAGACGCTGGTGTCGTCCGGGATGATCGACCGGGTCGCCGCCGACCTCGGCCGTCAACTGGTCGAGGTGCCCGTGGGGTTCAAGTGGTTCGTCGACGGACTGGTGGACGGTTCGCTGGGCTTCGGCGGCGAGGAGTCGGCCGGCGCGTCGTTCCTGCGCCGGGACGGCTCGGTGTGGACCACCGACAAGGACGGCATCCTGCTGGCGCTGCTCGCCTCCGAGATCACCGCGGTGACGGACAGGACACCGTCGGAGCACTACGCCGCGCTCACCGCACGCTTCGGCGAACCCGCCTACGCGCGCATCGACGCCCCGGCGACCCGGGAGGAGAAGGCGCTGCTCGCCAAGCTCTCCCCGGCACAGGTCCGCGCGGACACCCTCGCCGGGGAGCCGGTCACCTCGGTGCTCACCCGGGCGCCCGGCAACGACGCGCCCATCGGCGGCATCAAGGTGACCACCGCCAACGCCTGGTTCGCGGCCCGTCCTTCGGGCACCGAGGACGTCTACAAGATCTACGCGGAGTCGTTCCTCGGCGCCGATCACCTCGCCCGGGTGCAGGACGAGGCGAAGGACGTGGTGCTGGCGGCGCTCGGCGGCTGAGGCCCGGCCGCGGCGATGACGGAGCGTGAACGGCCGACGGTCCGTTTGAGGGGCCCCGGCAAGGGTCACCCGGTGCGGGAGCAATCGCACGCCGACAGCGGTTTGGAGTGATCGTCAGTGGCTCGGGAACAGAAGAGCAAGGCCAAGATGGAGCAGATGAAGGGCAAGGCGAAGGCGGCGGTCGGTCGCACCCTGGGCAACGAGAAAATGGCCGCAGAGGGGCAGATGGAGAAGTCCAAGGGTGACGCCCGCGAGGCGAAGGAGAAGGCCAAGGACGTGTTCAAGCATTGACGGAGCACGCGACCGTGCGTCACGGCCCGGCCCACCCGGCGGGCCGTGACACACGACCACCGCGCGATCCGACGGCCCTGACGCACGACCCAGCGATCCGGCGGCCGTGACGCCCGACCACCGTGCGATCCGACGGCCGTGACGCCCGACCGTGCGATCATCCGGCGGCCCTGACGCACGACCCTGCGATCCGGCGGGCCGTGACGCGACCGTGCGATCCGGCGGGCCGTGGTGCACGGCGGTGCGACCCGGCAGGGCGTGGTGCACGACCGCGTGCGACCCGGCGGGCCGTGACGCAGGACCGCCCAGGTCGGCGCGGACGGTTCGGCCGTCCGCGCGGCCTTCTCGTGGCGGCAGCCGTGGCTGTCCGCCCGGCACCGGCGCATTCTGGAGAGAGGTACGGACACCGGTGCCGACAGGGGGCAAGGGCGCCGGCCGCCACCACGGACGGTGGCGCGCGGTCCGGGCCCCTCCCGTAGGCAGGAGAGTCCATGCCCGCCCAGGAACCCGCCGGCAGCCCGATCCCGCCCGGTGGCGGCAGCGCTCACCCCCGTACGGCCGTCGTCACCGGCGGCTCCCGCGGTATCGGTCGCGAGACCGCCAGACGGCTCGCCGCGG
This sequence comes from Streptomyces adustus, assembly GCF_009377175.1. Lineage (GTDB taxonomy): Bacteria > Actinomycetota > Actinomycetes > Streptomycetales > Streptomycetaceae > Streptomyces > Streptomyces adustus. The sequence goes on along the minus strand of NZ_VJZD01000402.1, from coordinate 2,408 downwards.
CCGGCCACGCCGTCGTGGTCGACTACGCCGGCAACCGCGAGCAGGCCGAGGCCGCCGTGAAGGAACTCACCGCCGCGGGCGGCCAGGCCTTCGCCTTCCAGGCCGACATCGCCGACGAGGAGCAGGTGGCCGCCCTGTTCGACGTCGCCGAGACGCAGTTCGGCAGCGGTGTCGACGTCGTCGTCCACGCGGCCGGCCGGATGTATCTCGCGCCGGTCGCCGAGCTGGACCTGACGGAACTGGACAAGCTGCACCGCACCAACATCCGCGGCACCTTCGTCGTGGCGCAGCAGGCGGCGCGCAGGATCAGGCCGGGCGGCGCGTTCGTCATGTTCTCCACCTCCGTGGTGGGCCTGGCCTTCCCCGGCTACGGCGCGTACACCGCCAGCAAGGGCGCCGTCGAGTCGCTCACCCTGATCCTCGCCCGTGAACTGCGCGGCCGGGACGTCACCGTGAACACCGTCGCCCCCGGTCCGACGGCCACAGATCTCTTCCTCGACGGCAAGGCCGAGGAGACCATCGCCGCACTGGCGGCGCAGCCCCCGCTGGAGCGGCTCGGCACTCCGGCCGACATCGCCGAGGTCGTCGCCTTCCTCGCCTCGCCGGCCGGACACTGGGTCAACGGCCAGGTCGTGCGGGCCAACGGCGGTATCGTCTGAAACCGGTCGGAGCCGGTCCCGCGTACAGGGTCCGGCCGGACCGGAGCCGGGTGTCCAGCGACCGAACGGAGCAGGACCATGCGTGACTTCCTGGTGGAGATCACCACCACCGTCCCCGAGGGGACCAGCCAGGACGAGGTGGACCGGCGGCGCGCCGCCGAGGCCGTCCGGGCGAAGGAACTGGCCGCCAGCGGCAACCTGGCGCGGCTGTGGCGCCCGATCGGCGAGCTGCGCAGCATCGGGCTGTGGCGGGCCGCCGACGAGACCGAACTCCTGGAGAAGGTCCTCGGCACGCTGCCGCTGCGGCCGTGGATGACGCTCGTCGTCACCGCGCTGGAGCCCCACCCCAACGACCCGGGACCGTCCCACTCATGACCACCTCCACGGATCTGATGATTGTCGCCATGGACATGAGGTCGGCGCGTCCGGTGGAGCCGGGCGACCTGTCGCTGGCCCTGGCGGGAGCCGAGGTCATCGACCTCATCGGCAAGGAGGCCGTCGCCCTGCGCGGCGACCGGATCGTGCCCGGCCTGCTTCCGGCCACCGGGAACGACCTGCTGGACGAGGCCGCCGCGACATGCGTCCGCGAGGAGCCGTACGAGCAGGTCGAGGAGTGGCTGTGGCGCCGAGGCCGCGGTCTGTCCCGGACCTACCTCGCGGCCCTGGAACGGGACGGCGAGGTGACCTGGCAGCGCCGCCGCTGGAATCCGCTGCGGGTCACCCGCACGGCCCCGGCCGACTCGCCGGTCCGCCGTGGGGCCACCGAGCGCTGGGAGGCGCGGGAACCGGTCCTCACCACCCTCGCGGCCGCCGTCGGGATCGTCGACCAGCCGGCCGACGGCGCCCTGGACGGAACGGACGAGCCGGTCGTGACTGTGCTGGCCGCCGTCCACGACGCGGTGATGGAACTGGACGCGGTACGGCAGCGCCGGGCGATCGAGGACGCGGCCTTCGACAACGTCTGGCGCGGCGAATAGCCGAGCGCGCCCAGGTGGCCCACGGCGTCAACCGCGCAGTTCCTCCAGCGTGGACTTCGTGTCCGACTTCAGCCAGGCGATGACCTCGTCGAGCTGCGGCGGGTTCTTGTCGTTGCTGTACGAGCTGAGGTAGGCGCTGTAGGTCATCGTGTACGTGACCCAGCCGTCCCGTACGGCGAGCGTGGCGTACAGCGAGCCGCTGGAGGTGCCGCTGGTGGTGTCCTGGCTGACGAGATACGCCTCGTCCCCGATGCCGCCGACGGTGTCGACGTCGTAACCCTCGTGATTGTCGGGGTAGTTCTTCCAGGCGGCGGTGAACTCCGGCCCGGGATCGGTCTTCTTGTGCAGCTGCACGTCGATGGTGAGGTAGGCGTCCGCGTAGGTCGAGCCGCTCTTCTTCAGGTCGATGTTGCAGGTGGACTGGTCGAACACGCCGTCCCGCAGCGAGGAGTGGGTGGGGGACGTGTCGGCGAGCGGGTATTCGCTGTTGAAGGACGAGTGGTCGGAGCCGGTGCAGAGGTTCGCCGGGGCGTTGTAGCCGCGCAGGTCCGCGCCGGTGCCCAGGCCGTGGAGCGCGAAGACGCCGACCGCCCACAGGACGGAGGCGGCCACCGCGCCGACGGCGGCCCACAGCAGCGCCCGTCCGGCGCCACCGGTGCCGGACGCGGACGCAGGTGCGGCGGGGTAGGGACCGTAGGGGCCCGGCGGAGCGTACGGATTGCCCGGCAGGGGCTGGGCCGGCCCGCCGGTCGGGGCGGGGTGGGAGTAGAGG
>NZ_VJZD01000401.1 GCF_009377175.1 Streptomyces adustus | reverse complement strand
GCTTCGGGGGCGTGGATCGGTGGGGGCACACGGAGTCGGGCGCGCGGGGGGATCGAGCGCTGTGCGCGGGCCAAAGAAAACGGGCCGGTCCGTGGGGGGGGAGACGGACCGGCCCGAGGGGGGGCTTCCACCATAACCCTTCGTAAGTGATGCTGCGTGCATCGGCGTGCCACAACTACTCTCCGGAGTCGGACGACGACGCCTCGATGGTGCCGGAAGGCGGCATTCAGGGGGTGTGCGTGGCCGAAAGGGGGCGGCTCGCCTGGCGTTTCGCCTGATGCGCCCGGAACCGGGCGGTGATCCGGCGGACTCGGCGTGTCCCGGGAACCCCGGGCGTGTCACGGCCCGCGTCCCTCCGACGGGCGACCCCGCCCGTCGCCCCGACTTGACGACGGAGCACCCCGGCCTGGACCGGCGCGGCACCGCGCAGTCCCCTCCACCGCGCGGTACCGCCGCGCAGCTTTGCTGGCGCGAATTGCCCGCCATGAACTTACGTGAGGTCGAGCGGGGAAACCAGCCACTCCGGTAACGATGTGGAAACCCCGTGAAGAATCGGCGGAGTTCTGCCCCGTTGAGGGTGACTTGACCGATTGGCGAGGCCGTCCGGGTGACTCCCCCACGGCTCGCACGGCCCCGGAACGTACGCGTGGCGCCTGTCCCGCCGGTCGACGGCCGACCATTCCCGGCCACTTCCGGACGGCGGGTCCTGCGTCCGGTCGGCCACCGGGGCCCTTCCGGGCTTGCGGGCGTCGACGAGACGGCCGCCCGCTCCCGCGGGAGTTCGCCGCGGACGGTTCCCCCGGGCCGCGGCGGGGGAGGTGACCGGCATGGGACGGCGCTGGCGGGACGGGCGGGGAGAACTGAGGGTGCGTGGAGAGCGGCCGGAGGACGCGGATCCGGTCGTCGTGCCGCTGGAGATCGCCACGTCCTATCGCGCCCGGACGAAGGGACTGCTCGGCCGCGACCGCGTCGACGGGGCGATCCTGCTGTCCCCCGCGAGCGGCGTGCACACCTTCCGGATGCGCATCCCCGTCGATGTCGCCTATCTCGACCGACGGCTCGACGTCATCGCCGTACGCACCATGAAGCCTGGCCGCCTGGGCCTGCCCCGGCTCCGCTCCCGGCACGTACTGGAGGCGGAGGCGGGAGCCATGGCGGGCTGGGGAGTGAAGGCGGGGGTGCGGGTGCGGATCGAGGCTTCCCCGCGTCAACCGCCGAGTTAGGCCGTCGCCGTGGCGCGTGACAGCACCGCCCACGTGCGCGTCCCGCCTCGGGTCAGCTCTCCGAGCGCGGGAACGACACCTCCACCCGTCGGTTCTTCTTGCGGCCCTCCTCCGTCGCGTTCGACGAGATCGGGTACTGCTCGCCGTAGCCGCGCACCTCGAACGTGACGTTCGGGTCGTTCAGGTCCTGGGAGAGGACGTCCTGTACGGCGTTGGCGCGCTGCTTCGACAGGACGTCGCCGTGCGCCGAGCTGCCGAGGTTGTCGGTGAAGCCGAAGACGCGGACGTTCGTCGCGTTCTGCTTCTTGATCTCCTCGGCGATCGCGGCGATCCGCGCCTTCGCGTCGGCGCCGAGTTTCGCGCTGTCCTTGCCGAACAGGACCTCCGCCTGGAGCGCGAACTTCACGGACGTGTTGGTGTCCTCCCGGCGCTCGTCCCCGGACTGGTCCTCCACGACCGACTTGATGTCCAGGACCTTGGGACCGGCGAGGGTGGCGCCCTCGGGAAGCTTGAGATCGGGATCGTTCGGGTCGACCTCGACGGGTGCGGAGGCGGTGGCCTCGGTGCCCGGGGGGACGCTGGGGGTGTCGTCGGCGTAGGCGGCGGTGATGCCGGCGGCAACCATGCAGGACGCTGCGGTGAGGGTGAGAAGCAAGCGGGGCATGTCGAGCCTCACCCGGAAATCTGGATGGTGGCGGAGGGGAAGGTCGGCAGCTGGAAGCTGACCTCGGTGGTGTCCGCCGGGGGCGCGGGGAACTGCATGAAAATGGGGACGCTTTCACCGGGTTTCACCGACTGGACCCCGGCCGTGGTGAGCGGCCGCCCGTCCGTGTCCCGCAGCACGTAGTAGCGCTTCTTGCCCTTGGAGTCCACGAGCGTTGCCCCGCCGAACGACTGACCATTCTTCATGATCTCGGTCTCGTTGCCGGTCAACTGCGACGAAAGGATCGCCACTTTGCTTCCGTCGTTCTTCAGGTCGGCATTGACCGTGACGAACCCGCCGGAGTCCCTCGCGGCAGACGTGATTTTCAGGTCCAGGCCCTCCGAGCCCTTGAGCTCCGCCAGGGGCGCATCCGACTGCCCCTCTTGAGTGCTCGGCTTGGATCCATCGCCCTTGGAGACCGACGCCGAAGCTTCCGGCTTCTTGTCATCACCGCCCCCGCCACAGCCGGCCACGCCGAGAGCCAGGCCGGAAACCACGGTCAACGCGACCACCCCGCTACGGGCCTTAGCCGTGAACCGAATGCTCATCGCTCTGCTTCCTTCACTCGTCGTTCGCATGTCAGTCGGCCAGATGGACGTCGAAGAGGTCTTCCGGCTGCGGGAGGGCCGCGGTGTCGTGCGGGTCCAGGTCCCAGTCGCGGTCCTTGCAGACGAGCTGCGGCAGTACGTCGTCACCGGCGCCCTCTCCCGGGAGCGTGAACGTACAGAGCGGCTCGATCACGGCGGTGGCGGACGCCTTCGCGTACGTGTTCTCCGTGCCGGGAACGACGGAGTCCCCGACCGACTTGTCCGTCTGGACGCCGACCGTGTAGCCGAGCAGCCCGTCGGGGCCGCAGTCGGTCACATGCGCGTCGTTCTGCTTGGCCAGCTCATAGGCCCGCCAGCACGAGGGGGTGACGGTGCCCTGGCCGTCGAAGATGTCCTGCCACTTGGTCGGGTCGTTCAGGTCCGTGAGCCACAGCCCGGCGAGTTGGTCCCGGGTGTCCTGCGCCGCCGCGAGCGCCGCCGCGTCGGCTGCCGTCTGGGCGCCGTTCCGGTTGGCCGCCGCCTGGCCGACCGCAAGGTAGGCCAACGCAAGAAAGAGCAGGCCCGCCACCACCGTGATGTAGATGGGGAAGGCCTGCCCTGCGTCAGCGCCATACCTGCGTAAAGGCATCAGGTGATTTCGGCGATCTTCGCCTTGATCGCGTCGAGGATCGACTTGCCGATATCCGTACCCGTGATGGCCAACACAATCGCCACCACCACGGCGATGATGCCCAGGTACTCCACCGCGGTCTGGCCCCGGTCGCCGGCCCGGCGTCGCATCGCTTCGGCTGTCGTGTTCCTCCAGCCGTTCACGCGGAGCTTGGCCGCGACGGCCGTCTTCAGCATGAGATCGCTCATGGTGTGCCCCTCCAGGTGTCGCGTCGCCGGGACGGTAGTGCGGAACGCGTAGGTCGGTGAAGGGCCCACGGGCCCAGCGGCGGGCCCAAGTCCGCCCCCGTCCGGTCATCTCAGGACACCCCCAGCCATTTGGCGACCGCCTCCGAGCGACTTGTGCTGTGCAGCTTGGCGAAGATCCGGTTGATGTGATTCTTGACCGTCTTCTCACTGATGAAGCACGCGGCGGCGATCTGTTGGTTGGTCAGGCCGGACGCTATGAGGTCCATGATCTCCGCCTCCCTCGCGCTGAGTTGGGACGACGACACCGACAACGACGACTGTCTCATATCTGGTTGCACTTGCGAAAGGTTTTGCGGAGAAGTTGCGCGGGGCAAAGCCCTAGTCGATGTTGCGTCATGTGCAATCGCATCCGATTCCCGCAGCTGGGCCAGCAGGGCGTCCGCCGCGGTGGCCGTGAGACGGGCCTTGCCGTCCCTGATGTCCCGTACCGCCGAGACCAGTTCGTCCACCGTGAACTCGCCGTGGACCAGATAGCCGCCCGCTCCCCTGCGCAAGGCCTCCCGGACGGTCTCCCGCTCCCCGGTGTACGTCAGCATCAGCACCGGGGCGATCCGGACCAGGTAGGGCAGCGCGGCGATGCCGTCGACGCCGGGCATCCGGACGTCGAGCAGGACGACGTCGGGCCGGTGGCGGTCGGCCGCCAGGCAGGCCTCGTGGCCGTCGGCGGCCTCGGCGACGACCGTGATGTCCTCGCGGCCGGTCAGCAGGGCGGTCAGGCCGGCGCGGACCACTGGGTTGTCGTCCGCCACGACGACCCGCAAGGGATCCGTGGGGACCCGGGTCGGGCGGTCCGTCGTCACGGGGCCTCCTCTCGGGCCGTAGCGGCCGCCAGGCGCAGTTCCAGGCTGACCTCGGTGCCCCGGGTGTGGCCGGCGCGGCCGATGTGGATGCGGGCGCCGACCGCCGCGGCGCGTTCGACCATCCCGAGCAGGCCGAAGTGGCCCTCGCTGCGCAGTCGTTCGAGGGTGGTGCCGGGCGGCAGGCCGCGGCCGTCGTCGTAGACGCTGATGCGCAGCAGGTCGCCGTGGACGCCCGCGCGGACGTCGACACGGGTGGGGGCCGCGTGGCGGTGGGCGTTCTCCATGGCCTCGGCGGCGATGGTCAGCAGCTGGCGGGCCACGGCCGAAGGCAGCTCGGGCGGCGGCGCCACCGGTTCACCGGTGGGGTGGTAGGTGGCCGGAAGACCGGTGCGGGTGCTGAAGTCACTGGTCCGGGCGGCGAGTTCGTGCAGGACGTCGGTGGCGTCGGGGTCGGTGCGGCCTCTCAGGTCGGTGAGGAGTTCGCGGGACTCGGCGGCGGCGCGACGGGCCGAGCGGGCCACCAGTTCGGCCTGCTGCCGTACCCGTGCGGGGTCCGTGTTCTCCGCGCCCGCGGTGGCCGCCAGGGCCTCCGCCGCGAACGCCACCCCGTGCAGGGTCTTGGCCACCGAGTCGTGCATCTCGCGGGCCAGCCGGGCCCGTTCGGCGGCCACCGCCTCCGTCACGGCCAGCCGGGACTGCACCGCGCTCAGGGCGTGGGTGGCGGCGCCGAAGCGGAGCAGCAGGCCGCGCAGGGTCGAGCCGAGGGCGCCGGTGACGACGCAGAGTCCGGGCAGCAGCAGGGATTCGGCGAGGCTCGCGCCCGGGTTCTTCGTGGCCGCGTGGACCAGCAGGAGGATCAGCGACTGGAGGGAGGCGAAGCAGGCCGCGCCGCGCCAGCTGTAGACGATGCCGGCCAGCAGGGGGGTGCAGACGCTGACGTAGGCCAGGGTCGTGTCCGGGCCCGCGGAGATCAGGAGCAGGGAGCCGAAGAGGGTGTCCACGGCCAGCAGGGTGGGGTGGCGCAGGAGGAGCGGGCCGAAGCGTTCCCAGTCGCGGAAGAGGACGTAGTTCGTCATGAAGGTGACGACGACGGCGGCCCCGACCAGGCGGGCGCCCAGACCGGGGTGGGCGTTGAGGAGGGCGGAGG
>NZ_VJZD01000400.1 GCF_009377175.1 Streptomyces adustus | reverse complement strand
CGCCCCACCCGCGCCGTCCTCCCGCGGGTGGACCACACTGCGCCCGCTGGTCCTGCGACTGCACTTCTACGCGGGCCTGCTCGTCGCTCCGTTCCTGCTCGTCGCCGCGGTCACCGGCCTGCTGTACGCAGGCTCGTACCAAGCCGAGAAGCTTGTGTACGCCCACGAGATGACGGTGCCCGTCGGCGACACCGAACTGCCGCTGTCCGCACAGGTGGCCGCGGCCCGCGCGGCACACCCCGAGGGCACCGTCACGGCGGTACGGCCCTCGCCGGCGCCCGACGCGACCACCCGGGTGCTGCTCTCCGGCGTCGAGGGCGTCGGCGCCGACCACACCCTCGCCGTGTTCGTGGACCCGTACACCGGCAAGGTGCGCGGCGCCCTCGAACAGTACGGCTCGTCCGGCGCGTTGCCGCTGCGTACCTGGATCAGCGAACTCCACCGCAACCTCCACCTGGGCGAGACCGGCCGCCTCTACAGCGAACTCGCCGCGAGCTGGCTGTGGGTGGTCGCGCTGGGCGGTCTGGTGCTGTGGTTCTCGCGCCGCCGCGCGCTGCGCAAGGTACGCGGCATCAGCGGGCGGCGCCGCACGCTGGGCCTGCACGGCACCGTGGGCGCCTGGGCCGCGGCCGGGTTCCTGTTCCTCTCGGCGACCGGTCTGACCTGGTCGACGTACGCCGGTGCGAACATCGACGAACTGCGCACCTCGCTCGGCCAGTCCACCCCGTCCGTCGCGACGGCGGCGGGCGGCGAACACGCCGGGCACGACGCGGCGACCGCTGCCGGCGGGGACGCCGGACACGGGGTCGGCCTCGACAAGGTGCTGGCCGCCGCGCGCGCCGAGCGGCTCGGCGACCCGGTGGAGATCGTCCCGCCCGCGGACGCCTCCTCCGCCTACGTCGTCAAGCAGATCCAGCGAAGCTGGCCCACGAAGCAGGACTCGGTGGCGATCGACCCGGCGACCGGCGAGGTCACCGACGTGCTGCGGTTCGCGGACTACCCGGTGCTCGCCAAGCTCACCCGCTGGGGCATCGACCTGCACAGCGGGTCCCTGTTCGGGCTGGTCAACCAGATCGCCCTGATGCTGCTCGCGCTGTCGCTGATCCTGCTGATCGTGTGGGGCTACCGCATGTGGTGGCAGCGCGGCCGCGGCTCGGCGTTCGGCCGCCCGATACCGCGCGGCTCCTGGCAGCAGGTGCCGCCGTACGTACTCGTCCCCGGGCTGGCCGCGGTCGCCGTCCTCGGTTACTTCGTGCCGCTGCTCGGCATTCCCCTGGCCTGTTTCGTCGCCGTCGACGTCGTGCTCGGCGAGATCGCCCACCGGCGGGGCCGGCGGACCTCCGGGAGCGAAGCGGCGGCCGGGTGACGCCGTAGCGGAACGACGGCGGGGGCGCGCGGCAGTCGTACCGCGCGCCCCCGCCGTCCGGGGAGGACGCTCCCCCTCCCCGGGGCCGACCGCTCAGACCTGTCAGACCTGTCAGACCTGTCAGATCTGGTCGAAGTCGCCCGCCAGCGCCGAGGCGATCCTCAGGTGCGAGGCCGCCTCCTCGTGCCGGCCCTGGCGCTGGAGCGTACGGCCCAGCATCAGCCGGGCGTAGTGCTCGACCGGGTCGCGGTCCACGATGACGCGCAGCTCGCTCTCCGCCCGGCGCAGTTGGGCCGAGTGGTAGTAGGCGCGCGCCAGCAGCAGCCGGGGCGCCGTCTGCTCGGGCACCTCCTCGACCAGTCCGTCCAGGACGCGGGCCGCCGCCGCGTAGTCCTCGGCGTCGAAGAACATCCGCCCGCGCTCCCAGCGCTCCGCCGTCGTTCCGTGGTCGTAGTACGTCGTCTCCACTCGTGACCTCCTTCGGGGGCGACAACGGCCCAGGTTTGTTGAATATTCCACTACGCGTCCACCGTGCCGGGCTCCCGGTGCGGTGACGGCCGCTCCCGGCCCGGCGCGCCCGGCGGGCGGCCGGGCACCGGGAACCGCATCCGGAAGCGAACCGCTACCTGACCGGGCGACAGCCCAGGCGACGGACTGACGGAGCGGGTCCGGCGGGGCTAGGTTGGGCGCCATGAGCAATCTTGACCGCGAGCCGGTTCCCGCCGTCTGCGGTGGCCGTGGGTTCGTCGTGGCGGAGCCGGTGCGCGAACTCCTCAGCCCTCGCCGCGTCCGGCTCGGCGAGTCCACCGAGGTCCGCCGACTGCTGCCCAACCTGGGCCGGCGCATGGTGGGCGCCTGGTGCTTCGTGGACCACTACGGCCCCGACGACATCGCCGACGAGCCCGGCATGCAGGTGCCCCCGCACCCGCACATGGGCCTCCAGACGGTGAGCTGGCTGCACGAGGGGGAGGTCCTGCACCGCGACTCCACCGGCAGTCTTCAGACGATCCGCCCCCGCGAACTGGGCCTGATGACCTCCGGCCGGGCCATCAGCCACTCCGAGGAGAGCCCCCGGTCGCACGCCCGCTTCCTGCACGGGGCGCAGCTGTGGGTCGCGCTGCCCGACAGCCACCGCCATGTCGATCCGCACTTCGAACACCACGCCGAACTGCCGGTCGTCACCGCGCCGGGTCTGGAGGCCACGCTGGTGCTCGGCGGTCTCGACGGCGCGACCTCGCCCGGGACGGCGTACACCCCGATCGTCGGCGCCGACCTGACCCTGACCGCCGGTGCGGACGTACGTCTGCCGCTGGAGCCGGACTTCGAGTACGCGGTGCTTTCCATGTCCGGCGAGGCCCATGTCGACGGCGTGCCCGTGCTGCCCGGCTCGATGCTCTACCTCGGCTGCGGCCGCGCCGAACTCCCGCTGCGCGCCGCGTCGGACGCGGCGCTGATGCTCCTGGGCGGCGAGCCGTTCGAGGAGGAACTGGTCATGTTCTGGAACTGGATCGGCCGCTCCCAGGAGGAGATCGAACAGGCCCGCCGGGACTGGATGGAGGGCAGCCGCTTCGGCGAGGTGAAGGGCTACGACGGCGCGCCGCTGCCCGCCCCCGAGCTGCCGGCGGTGGCCTTGAAGCCGCGCGGACGGGTGCGCTGACCGCCACGGACGCATGACGGGCAACACTGCGGGCGGAGGGTTCGGGACTCCGCCCGCAGCGCGTTCCGCACGACCTCCTCCCCCCTGACAAGTACCGACCGCTCCGACCGCGGCGGGCGGTGACGGACCCGGCCGGCCCGGCGGCGCGACGCCTGGCGTTCTTCTGCTCATCGCGCGCTCGCCCCGAACCGGTAGCCCTCTCTCCCTTATCGTGCACATGTCATGCAGCCGGTCGGTGTTCCGGTCCGGCCCGACTCCACGATCCGGAGGCCCCGTTGCCGATCGCCCGCCCCCCGCTGCCCGCTCCGCGCCCGCCGCTCACCGCCGGCCGTCGTCACGCGCCCCGGCTCCTCGCCGTCCTGGTCGTGCTGGCCCTGGCCTGGTGCGCCGCCCTCGCCCGGCCCGCCGCCGCGGCCGCCGGAACCCTCGCCACCGACCGCCCCACACTCGCCGCGTGGTGGGCCCCGGTCCACTTCCAGGACGTCGACACCACGGGTGAGACCGCCCTCGCCGGCCAGTCCGACTACCTGGCCGCCTACGACTTCGACGGCGACCTCAACGGCCGCAACAACTGGGAGAACACCGGCCGTTCACCGCTCGCCGCGCACGTCTACTACTCGGTGACGCAGACGCAGTCCTTCTCCTACCTGCTCTACGTCTACTTCCACCCGCGCGACTGGTCCGACGGCATCCTCGACAACTACCAGGAGGACCTCACCGAGCACGAGAACGACTCCGAGGGCGTGCTGCTCGTCGTCGCCAACGACGGGACCGCGTACGGGACCCTGAAGGCGGCCCTCACGGTGGCCCACAGCGACTTCTACTCGTACGTCCCCTCCGGCGGCGACTTCACCAGCGGCGCGGAGAGCGTCGACGGCACTCTGCCGCTGAAGAGCGACCCGCACACCGACGGCCATGCCCGTCCGTTCACCGCCCAGCAGGCCAACACCCACGCCGCGTGGGCCGAGACCGCGATCTCGCAGGTGGCGAGCCAGTACAACAGCGGTGACGGCGTGCTCTACTACCCGGGCGACACCGCCGAGGTTCCCTCCGGCGCCAACGACCGCGACGTCCAGTACACCCTGACCGACGTGTTCGCCTCCGGCGGGATGTGGGACCGGCGGAACACCACCAGCCTGTTCGCCGACCCGGGCCGCTTCGCCGGCGACGACAGCTCCAACCCGTACGGAGCGGCCTGCGGCGCGGGCGGAGTGCTCGGCCCCGCCTACGGCGCCTGCGACACCGACGCCGCCAACCCGCCGTGGGCCTGGGACGACCACGACGACACACCTGGCGCGGGCTATCTGGCCACACACCCGGCCGAGTTGGTCGCCGACTACTTCAACTGGCCGGGGGAGCCGGCCACTCCGGACACCACCTACATCTGGAACCCGTACCTGGCGGGCTGACCCCCCGGGCCGGCCCCGCCATGGCCACCGGGTTCTGATCGACGCCGCCCACCCGGCGTCCGGGTGGGCGGTGAGGAACAGCAGCACCGCCTACCCGCGCGAGGCCGGGCCCGGTGTCAGTGCCGTACCGGCGGAAAGCCTGCCCGCAGGCCCGCCGGTGCGAGTCGGCCGACGAACTCCAGGTCCACCGAGCCAGGACCGGATCGGCGTCCAGCAGAAAACCGAGCAGGTCGCTGTGAGGTGCGCAGGCGCCGGGCGCGTGGGCGTCGGGCGCGCGTCGCCGCCGGACGATCCCGGTCTGCGCCTCGGTCAGCCGCCGGACGGTGCGGAAGAAGCGGCGGTGGCGGGGCAGCGGCAGCCACCAGGGGAACTCGTAGGACGACTCCGTGAACGCCTGGGTGGCGTGGATGGTCTCGTGGAGCAGGTCGGGGACGCCGGTGGAGTCCGCGCCGAAGCAGTACTCGGCGATCGACCGGGCCGTGAACGCCCTCATCGCGGTGAGCACGTCGACCTCGCGGCCGGCGGTCCCGGCCAGGACCGCGTCCAGGAGCTCGACGGTCCGGTGGTCGCTCGCGGCCGCCGCCGACCGGTTGAGCCCCGGCCAGGTGGCCCGGCGCGCGGCCATCCAGGAGGTGGCACGCTCGGCGGCCCGTCCGTGGCGTCGTCCGGTCGGGGCGGCGAATTCCTCGCCGCCCGGAAGGCCCCCGGTGCCACCCGCACCGGGGGCCTTCCGAACCCGTCGCGCGCCGGCCGGGGGGCTGCGCGGACTCCGCTCACACGGGTGATGTGGAGTCATATATTCATATAAAAACCCCTCTTGCTGGCACAGTGTGCTCATGGAGACCTTCGCCCCCACCGACCGCGCCCGCCCGCCGCGCCCGGGTCGGCGCCGTCGCACGGCCTGGGGTCTGGCCGTCGTCGGCGCCGCGGGGATCGCGG
>NZ_VJZD01000003.1 GCF_009377175.1 Streptomyces adustus | reverse complement strand
GGGCGGTGGTGGTCATCTCGGGTTCTCCTCAGCCCCGGTCCGACGTGTCGCGGGTCAGCCGCAGGTAGCACGCGGCGAAGACGGCGAGCACGGCGAACAGCAGCACACTCATGGCGGCGGCGAGGCCGAAGTCGTTGTTGACGGCGAAGGCGTAGCGGTAGATCAGCGTCATCACCGTGATCGTGGACGGGTTGGTGAACCCCGTGAGCTGGAACGGCTCGATGAACACCTGCATGGTGGAGATGATCTGGAGCAGCAGCAGGACCAGCATGACGAACCGCATCTGCGGCAGCGTCACGTGCCGCAGCCGCGCCCAGATCCCGGCGCCGTCGAGTTCCGCCGCCTCGTACAGGTCGCCGGGGATGGACTGGAGCGCGGCCAGGTACATCAGCGTCGCACCGCCCATGTTGGCCCATGTCGACACCAGGACGAGGGAGATCATCGCCATGTGCGGCGACTGCACCCACTGCGACGTCGGCAGGTGCGCGCCCCGCAGCAGCGTGTTGAACAGCCCCTGACCGGGGTCGTAGAAGTACTGCCAGAGCATGACGCAGACGATCGGCGGCAGCATCACCGGCAGATAGACCGCGATCCGGAAGAACCCCTTGAAGTGCCGCAGTTCGTTGAGCAGGACCGCGATGACGAGAGGCACCGCGTAGCCGAACACCAGGGCGATGCCGGTGAACTCGGCGGTATTGCGCCACGCCGTCCAGAACAGCGGGTCGGCGAACAGATGGCGGTAGTTGGTCAGGCCCACCCACTCCGGGTCGGTGACGAGGTTGTCCTGCTGGAAGCTGAGGGTGATGCCGCGGACCAGCGGATACCACGAGAAGTACGCGAAGCAGAGGATGCCGCCCGCCAGGAACGCGTACGCCAGCGCGTTGTCGGCGATCTGCCGCCGCAGCCGGCCACGACGCCGCTGTCGGGGCTCGGGCGCCGCGGGGACACGCACTTCACCGGGGTGCGGCGCCAGGGACGTCGCCATAGGGGTCTCTCCTTGTTGCTCAAGTGGGTTGCCGGGCCGCCCCGGGTGGTCGGTCGGTGGCGGCGATCCGCGGGCGGCACCGCGACCGGGACGCCGTGCCGCCCGCGGGGACGGTGCCGGACCGGTGGCGGGGCGGTGTGACCGGTCCGGCGCTTCACGCCGGGTCCGGGCTCACGGCCTCGCCACCGGCCCCGGCACCTGACGGGTCACTGCGCGGCGAGCAGGGAGTCGACCTGCCGGGAGGCGTCGGAGAGCAGCTGGTCGATGTCCGCGTCCTTCTGCGTCAGGACCTTCGCCATCGCCGTGTCCAGGACGGCGTAGATCTGCTGCGCCTGCGGCGGCTCCAGCTTCAGCGGGATCTTGCCGACCGTCTCGGTGAACGGGGCGTAGTTCTCGACCGGCTCGTTCGCGTACTTCTTGTCGGCCGCCGCCCGGGTCTGCTCCGCGGCGCCGGTCCAGATGTTGGGCTCGGGCAGGCCGACCGGCTGCTTGTTCTGCGCGGCGCGCTGCTGACCCGACGTGATGCGGTCCGGGTTCTCGTACTTGAACATCACCCAGGCGAGTGCCGCCTTGGTCTGGGCGGGGGAGTTCCTCGGGTTGAACATGAAGCCGCCGCCGCCGGCCAGTGTGCCCTTGCCGTCCGGGATCGGGCCCAGGCCGTACTCCTTGGGATCGCCCTTGTACTGCGCGGCGATGGTCGGGATGTTGTCCGAGGTGGCGAGGTACATGCCCAGCTTGCCGGAACCCATCATCTGCAACAGATCGGCCCACTCCAGGAGTTGGCGTTTGCCCATCGAGTCGTCGGTCCAGCGCATGTCGTGCAGGTGCTGGAGCACCGCGCGTCCGGTGGCGTTGTCGAAGTCGGCCTTCCAGGTGCCGTCCGACTGCTGCTTCGCGACGTCGCCGCCGCGCGAGTACATCTCGGCGGTGAAGTGCCAGCCGCCGGTGTTGGACTTGCTGTAGTCGCCGTACCCGACGACCCCGCCGCCCAGCGCGGCGATCTTCTTGGCGTCCGCCCGGACCTCGTCCCACGTCGTGGGCGGCCTGTCGGGGTCGAGACCGGCCTTCTCGAACAGGTTCCGGTTGTAGACCAGCCCCATCGAGTAGTTGCCCTCGGTCACGCCGTACGTGCGGCCGGCCTTGTCCTGGAAGACCTGGCGCAGTTGCGGCTTGACCTGCTGGGCCTCGGGATAGTCCTTGAGGTAGTCCGTGATGTCGGCCGCCTGGTGCTTGGCGACGAGGCCGGCCGGGTCGGTCAGGTAGACGTAATAGGCGTTCTCCAACTGGCCGCCCGCGAGCTTGGTGGAGAAGGTCTGCGGATCCATCTGGCCCTCGTGCGGCACGACATGGATCTTCGGGTTGGCCTTCTCGAAGGCCGCCACGTCCGACAGGAAGATCTTGCGGTTGACCGGGTCGGTCTTGGCCGGCATGTCGTTCACCGTGATGGTGACGCTGCCGTCCGAGGAGGCGGAGTCGTCCGTACTGCCGCAGCCGCTCGCGGTGAGGGCGAGGGTCGCCGTGGCCGCCACGGCGACTGCGATGCGGGCTCTGCTGCCCGCCGGGAAACCGGTCATTGATTGTCCCTGGTCGTGAGGTGGGGAATTGCGGGAACTTCACTCATCCCTGGTGAGGTGACGAACAAGTTACGTGCGCACCCATCGTGGAGCAATATGTAAACCCGCATGCGCAAGGCGTCGACAACCTCTGCCAACTGGCCCGAAAATCAACGACGAAAGTCGACGCAAGAAGTCGACATGCCTGATTTGCCTGCTTGCTGCGACCTTCCGGATCAGATTTCCGGGGCAGCTCGGCGAGTTCGGGAGTGTCCCCGTATGCTCCGCGCCGCCACAGGTCGGCAGGTCAAAGGAGGAATCCGAACCGCACATGACACGGCTCGCAAAATTTCGACAGAAAACATCGAGCACGCGGCAAGTTCCGCTTGCGCGCAGGGGTGCCAACAGTCGTATCCGCGCTGGTGATTCCGGATACGAGGGCCGAGTAAGGCTGTCGGATCGCCGTCGGCGCATTTCCGGGCGCCGGTGACATGCATTGCCCGCGGGTTGACGCCGGGCTACGGTGCGCGTCACCCAACCCCGCTCTCCATCTCGTGGGAGTACCCCCATGCCTCAATTCCCGCACAACGTACGTGTGTTGTACATCAGACCGGCCGTGGTCGCGGTGGGCGTCCTCATGGCGCTGCTGTGCGCACTGGCCGGCTCGCCCCCGCCCGCGTTCGCCGCGACGTCCACCACCTACCAGGCGGAGTCGGCGGCCCTGTCCGGCGGCGCCGTCGCGGAGAGCGACCACACCGGATACACCGGCACCGGCTTCGTCGGCGGCTACACCGACACTCACAAGGGCACCGCCGCCACCACCTTCACGGTGAACGCCGCCAGCGCCGGCGCGTACGTGTCGGCACTGCGCTACGCCAACGGCTCGGGTGTGGCCCAGAGCCTGTCGGTGTACGTGCGCGGCACCAAAGCCGCCACCGTCCAACTGCCCGTCACGGCCGACTGGAACACCTGGGCCACCGTCAGCACGACGGTGAGCCTGAGCGCAGGTGACAACACGGTCGCCTACAAGTACGACAGCACCGACAGCGGCAACGTCAACCTGGACGCGATCACCGTGAGCGCCGCGCCCGCGACTCCGGCCGGCCAGTACGAGGCCGAGACCGCGGCGCTCTCCGGCGGGGCGGTCACCGAGACCGAGCACTCCGGCTACAACGGCACCGGATACGTGGGCGGTTACACCGACACCCACAAGGGCACCGCCGCGACCACCTTAACCGTCACTGCCACGGACGCCGGCACGGCGGCGGTGGGGCTGCGCTACTCGAACGGAACCGGCTCCGCGCAGACCCTCTCCGTGTACGTCAACGGCAGCAAGGCACTGACCACGTCGCTCGCCGCCACCGCCGACTGGAACACCTGGGCCGTCCGCAGCGAGAACCTGACCCTGAAGTCGGGCACCAACACCGTCGCCTACCGCTTCGACAGCACCGACAGTGGCAACGTCAACCTCGACGACATCACCGTGGAACCCGGCACGACCGACCCCACCGACCCCGGCTCGGGCGGCGCAGTGGGTCAGGCCTACGAGGCCGAGACCGCGTTCGTCACGGGCGGCCCCGCCACCGCCACGTCCCTGACCGGCTACTCCGGCACCGGATACCTCACCGGCTTCACCACCCAGGGCGCACAGACGGTCGTCGACACCTCGGTTCCGTCAGCGGGGACGTATCCCGTCGCCGTCACCTACCGCAACACCACGAGCGCCGCGCAGACCCTCTCCCTGTACCTCAACGGTGTCAAGTCGCAGCAGCTCAGCCTGCCCGCCGGCACCGGCTGGACACACGTGTCCGTCTCCGTGAAGCTGCGCACCGGACTCAACCTCGTGGGCCTGGAGACCGACGCGGGCGACACCGGCAACGTGGCGGTGGACAGCGTCTCCGTCGACGGCGGCACCGCCCTCGCGACCCAGGGCGCCACCCTGCCGTACACCGAGTACCGGGCCGCGGACGCCACCACCACCGGCACGGTCCTCGCGACCGGCACCACCTACCCGAGCATGTCCGCCGAGTCCGCCGGCCGCAGCGCGGTCAAGCTGTCGGCCACCGGCCAGTACGTGCAGATCACCCTCACAAAGCCCGCCAACGCGGTCGTCGTGCGCTACTCGATCCCCGACACGGCGTCCGGATCGGTCACCACCGCGCCCCTGTCGCTCTACGCGGGCGGCACCAAGGTCACCGACCTCCAGACCACCAACAAGTTCTCCTGGATCTACGGCCCCGGCTACTACGACACCAACACGCCCGGCTACAGCGGCGACAGCGCCGGACACCACTACTACGACGAGGTGCGCTACCTCAACACCGCCACCTGGCCCGCCGGTACCGTCCTCAAGCTCCAGAAGGACGCCGCGGACACCGCGGCCTCGTACACCGTCGACGTCATCGACATCGAACTCGTCGACTCCGCCCAAACGATGCCCGCCGGCTACGTCTCCGCCGCCGACTACGGCGTCACCCCCGGCGCCGGCGACGTGACCAGCGCGCTCAACACCGCGCTGAGCACGGCCTCCTCGGCGGGCAAGGGCCTGTGGCTGCCGTCGGGCACCTACACGATCTCCGGCCGCGTGAACCTCACGAACGTCTCCCTGCGTGGCGCCGGCCCCTGGTACACGACGCTCGTCTCCACTGCGGAGAACGGCTCGGGCGGCCTGTTCGCCGACGGCGGGCGCAACCAGATCACCGACCTGACGATCTCTGGCGACCAGACCTTCCGCAACAACGACTCGGGCGCCGCCGCGATCGAAGGCACCTTCACCTCGGGGTCCCTGATCTCGAACGTGTGGATGGAACACACCAAGGTCGGCCTGTGGGCCAACCCGGGCACGGGCCTGCTCGTCTCGGGCGTCCGCGCCCGCGACATCTTCGCCGACGGCATCCATGTCCACGGCGGCTCCACCGGCACCCGCGTCGAACAGTCCAATGTGCGCAACACGGGCGACGACAACATCGCCCTGGACACCGAGGGCGGCAACGTCACCAACAGCACCGTCTCCCACAACACCGTTCAACTCCCCATCCAGGCCAACGGCATCGGCGTGTACGGAGGAGGCGGCAACACCCTGGAGAACAACGCCGTCAGCGACACGGTCGCCTTCGGCTCCGGCATCACCGTCAGCACCTACTTCGGGCAGGGCTTCTCCGGCGCCACCGCCGTGCGGGACAACCTCCTCACCCGCTGCGGCTCGTACCACATCAACTGGTCGACGGACATCGGCGCGTTGTGGATCTACGCCGACACCGCCGACATCACCCAGCCCGTCACCGTCACCGGGAACACCATCAAGGACAGCACCTACCAGGGCGTACTCCTCAGCTACGCCAAGCAGATCAGCAACCTCACCCTCGACCACGACACCATCACCGATGCCGGCACCTACGGCTTCGACCTCAACAACGTGACCGGCGGGATGACGGTGTCCGACACCAGCGTCACCGCGAAGACCGCCGGACTCCTCAACAACGCACCCGGCTTCACCATCACCCGCGGCAGCGGCAACAGCGGGTTCTGAACCCGGAGCAACAGACTCCGAACCAGGCCGCATCGCAGCCCCCGCCGGCCTCGACCGGCGGGGGCCGACGCCCGATCCCGCCCGGAATTCGGCCCGGCACCTGCGGATACACTCCCGGCATGGCGCGCAGACTCGCAGAAGTGGCTCACCGGGTGGGTGTCAGTGAGGCGACGGTCAGCCGGGTCCTCAACGGCAAGCCGGGTGTGTCCGACGCGACCCGGCAGGCGGTCCTCACCGCCGTGGACGTGCTCGGCTACGAGCGTCCCACCCAACTGCGCGGTGTGCGAGCGCGGTTGGTGGGGCTGGTGCTGCCGGAGCTGCAGAACCCGATCTTCCCGGCGCTCGCCGAGGTCGCGGGCGGCGCGCTGGTCCAGCTCGGGTACACGCCGGTGCTGTGCACCCGTACCGCGGGCGGCCTCACCGAGGCCGAGTACGTCTCGATGCTCCTCGACCAGCACGTCTGTGGCGTCATCTTCTGCGGCGGACTGAGCGCGGAGGAGTACGCGGCGCTGCTGCGCCGCGGTGTGCCCGTGGTGCTGCTCAACGCGGCGGTCGCCCACACCGGCAGCGCGACCGACCCGACGGCGGGTTTCCCGCAAGTCTCCACCGACGACGCGGCGGCGGTCCAGCAGGCGTACGCGCACCTCACGGCCCTCGGGCACACCCGGATCGGGCTGCTGGTGGGCCCGGCGGACCACAGTCCGTCACGGCGCAAGGTGGCGGCGTTCACCAGGTTGGCGGCGCGTTCCCAGGGCGGGGACGGCGCCCGCCGCATCGGCCACGCGCTGTTCTCCTTCGAGGGCGGCCAGGCCACGGCGACGGAACTCTACGACCAGGGGGTGACGGCGCTCATCTGCGGCAGCGACATCCTCGCGCTCGGCGCGGTGCGCGCGGCCCGCCGCCGGGGGCTCGCCGTGCCGCACGACATCTCCGTCGTGGGCTACGACGACTCCGCGTTCATGAACTACACCGACCCGCCGCTGACCACACTGCGCCAGCCCATCGAGGCCATGTCCCGCGCCGCGGTCACCCTGTTGGTCAACCAGATCACCGGGGTCACGTCGACCGTGAAGGAACTCCTGCACGAGCCCGAGCTGGTCGTCAGGAACTCCACCGCGCCGCTGAGCGGACAGGCCCAACGGGGTCCGCTGCATGGCCCGTTGCGGGCACTTCCCTAGGAGGGGGCTCCGTCGAGTCGCCTTTGGTGGTCGGTGCCGCCGGGTGCGAGCGCGCCCGGCGGCACCTTCAGCGGCGGATCAGGTGTTCCAGACCTGGAACTCGGAGATCTGACCTGCCGGCCAGCCGTTGTTCGCGGTGATGTTCACCCGGAAGTACCGCTGGGTGGTCGCGGTGAACGTGAGGGTGACCGTGTTGTTGGTGGTGGGGTCGAAGGTGTACGTGGCCGAGGACTTGACGGTGCTGAAGCTCGATCCGTCGGTGCTGCCCGACAGGGACAGCGTCTGGTTGCGGGCGCCCCAGGTCGCGGGCAGCTGGAGGACGACGCGGCTCGCGCTCTGTGCGGAACCGAGGTCGACCTGCACCCACTGCGGGAAGGCGTTGTTGGCGCTCTCCCAGTAGGTGCCCTGGTTGCCGTCCGTCACGTTGGACGAGGGGTACACGTCGGTGTGGCTGGACTCGGTGGTGGCCGCCCCCGCGGCCAGGTTCTTGCTCACGGTCCCGGCGCCGGTGCCGCTCAGCGCGACCGTGGTCGTGCCGTTCGACGCGTTGGAGGCGATGCTGAGATCGCCGGTGCGGGTGCCGGACGCGGTGGGCGTGAACGTGACGGCCACCGTGCAGGAGGCCCCCGCCGCGATCGATGTTCCGCAGGTGTTGGTCTGCGAGAAGTCGCCCGTGACGGTGATGCCGGAGAGCGTCGCGGCGGCGGTGCCGGTGTTGGTCACCGTGACCGTCTTCGCGCCGCTGGCGGTGTTGAGCGCCTGGGTGGGATACGTCAACGCCGTCGGGTCGGCCGACAGGGTCGCCGACGAGGAGCCGCCGGTGCTGGGGAACACCTCGAAGTCCGACAACTGGGCGGCGTTCCAGCCCGTGTTGGCGGTGATGTTCACCCGCACGTAGCGTGCCGTGGTGGAGTTGAACGTGATGGTGACCGTGTTGTTGTTCGCGTTCGGGTCGAAGGTGTAGCCGGCCGATGCTCTGATCGTGGAGAAGGTGGAGCCGTCCGTGGATGCCTGCACCGACAGCGTCTGCGTGCGGGCCGACCACGCCGTCGCCGGCGGAAGCTTGAGCACGAGCTTGCCGACGCCGTAGTTCTGGCCGAGGTCGACCTGGGCCCACTGCGGGAACGACCCGTTCGTGCCCTCCCAGTACGTCGACGCGTCCGTGTCGGTGAGGTTCGAGGCGACGTAGGGGCTGTTGCTCGAACTCGCCGTCGCCGGGCGTCCGGCGGCGATGTTCGTGCTGCTGTCGATCCCGCTGCCGGTCAGGGCGACGGTGGTGGGGCTGTTGTTGGCGTTGCTGTTGACGGTCAGGGTGCCGGTGCGCGCGCCGCCGGTGGCGGGCTTGAATCCGACGGTCACCGTGCAGGAGGCGCCAACCGCGAGGGTGGAGCAGTTGTTGGTCTGGCTGAAGTCACCGGTGGCCGTGACGCCCGAGACGGTCGCCGACGTGGTGCCCGAGTTCGTCACCTTGACCGTCTGCGTGTCCGCCGAGGAGCCGACCACCGTGGCGGCGAAGGACAGGCTCGCCGGGTCGGTGTTCAGCACCGGGCCGGGCGCGGTGCCGGTGCCGGAAAGGGTGACGGTGTTCGTGGTGCCGCCCGCGTCGACGGTGAGCGTGCCGCCCCGGCTGCCGGTCGCCGTCGGCGCGAACTTCACGCTGACGGTGCACGAGCCGTTCGCGGCGATCGACGAACCGCAGGTGTTGGTCTGGGAGTAGTCGCCGCTGGTGGAGATCGACGAGACGGGCGCGGCGCTGCCGGTCGGGTTGGAGACCGTCACGGTCTGCGCGGCACTGGTCGAACCGGTGGGGATCGAACCGAAGTTGAGTGCCCCGGGGGTGGCCGTCACGCCCTCGGACGGGTAGGGCGGGTAGACCGGAGCCGGCCACCCTCCGCAGTACGGGGTGCCGCTGATGCCGGAGTTGCCGCCGCCGTCGGTCACCGTGAAGCTCCCGACCGAGCAGCTGTAGACCGGTGAGGAGTAACCGACGCCGGTGGCCGTGACGTTGGTGAACTTGGCCGCGCCGCCGGTCTGTTCCTGGAGGGCGAAGGTACCGGTCCCGGCGATGGTCACGTTGTTGAGGTTCACACCGCTGATGGTGCCCTCGACCCACTGGACGGCTTCGTACGGGCTCTGCTGGATCAGGGCGTTGGTCACGTTGATCGGGCCGGTGATCGCGCCCTGGCTGCCGTCGAACCACAGGGCGCCCACGCCGAACTGCCAGTTCGGGTCGAGGCTGCCGTCCCGGACCAGGGTGTTGCCGGAGATCGTGGTGGTGCCGACCGGCGTGGAGGAGAACCGCTGTCCCACGTGGATGCCGCCGCCCTGGGTGATGCCGGAGTCCACCACCCGGTTGCCGCTGACGGTGTTGTCGTGGCCGCCGTAGATCGCGATGCCGTTGGCGAGGATCTGCAGGGAGACGGTGTTGTCGGAGATCGTGTCGTTGGCGTCGGCACCGATGCCGGAGTCGGCCCAGGTGGCGATGCCGTCGTCGCCGGTGTTGCGGATGTCGCTGTTGGTCACCTTCGAGTTGGTGACCGCGCCGTGGAAGTTGATGCCGTCCGCGGTGGTGTCGCGGATGCGCATGCCGCTGAAGGTCAGCCCGTCCATCGGCCCGTCCATCCAGGCGCCGACCTTCATGTGGTCGATCCACAGGTTGGAGACGGTCGAGTTGCTCATCGCGCCGCCGACGCCGTTGACCTGGGCGCTGTCGTTGCGCTCCTGCACGTCGCCGAAGATCGCGAAGTTCTGCAGGTGCACGCCGGTGCTGGCCGAGGGCGCGGAGTTGCCGTAGAAGCCGGGGGCCGTGCCGGTGACGGTCGAGTACCACATGCCGGCGCCGGCGATGGTGACGTTGTTGACGCTGATGTGGCCTGGGACGTTGTAGGTGCCCGGCGGGATCCACACGGTGCCGCCGGGTCCTGCCGCGCTGATCGCAGCGTTGAACGCGCTGGTCGCATCGGTCGCACCGGTGGAGTCGGCGCCCTTGCTGGTCACCGACACCGCCCCCGAGGGTGCGGTCGAGGCGGCGCCGACCTGCTCGAAATCGGCGAAGTCGATCGTGTACGAGGAGGCGGTGTCGCCCGAGTCGACCTGCAGCTTGAAGGTCGTGCCCGCCGGATAGGTGGTGGCGAACAGGCGGTGGGCCTCGTCGTAGAAGTGATGCGGGTTACTGCCCGGCGTGTTGGTGAAGGGGTAGCTGCCGTAGTACCAGCTGTAGGCGTTGGTGAGGGTGAAGTCGGGCTGCTTCACGCCGTTGATGTAGAGGGACAGCGCGGCTGTGTAGACCGAGCCGCCCGAGGTGTCCGGGATGCTGTAGCGGAAGTTGATCGAGTTGGTCGCCACCGGGGTGGTGAAAGTGACGTACTGGCCGGTGCCCTTGAGGGTCGTGGCCTTGCGGTACGACGCCTCGTCGGCGAGCTCGCCCTGGGTGTAACTCGGGCCGATGGTCGTGCCGTTGGTGGCGGAGTTCTCCGCCTGCACCTCGACGTACGGCAGGCTCGCACCGCTGCCGCCGGTGGCGGAGGCCGCCGCCCAGGCGGGTTGGACGGCCAGAGCGACGATGCCGACAGCGGCCACCATCGCGGTGCTGATCACCCACACGAGGGCTCGTCTCAGATCTCGGATGGAATGGAACACTGACCACTCCTTTCATCAGGACATGCCGGATATGCCCTGCTGATACCGCCGATGGAGAAGGGACGTGACACACGGGGAGACGGAGGCAGGGGGAAGGCAGGGGGTGCCGATGACGCGAGTGGGACCGTAATCTCCTCGACAAGACTCCGCAAGAACTAGACAGAACATTGCAACAATGAAAATGTAAGCCCGCAAGATCTAATGTTTCGCCCTGAGGCCGCCTCCGCGACCGGGCCGCGCACATGGCGCTGCCGCCGGACGGGGAGTCCGGCGGCAGCGCGAAGCGGGTGGTGACGGTGCCACTGCCGAGCGTCGGATGCCGGGTACGGGCGCCCCAGGCGGCGAACGGTTGGTCAGGGAGCGGCAAACAGGGTGGGAAAGCGGGGACGAGCCAGGGCTTGCGGCCCCAGGCGCGCACACGTCCACGCGCCATGGCCGGTCACGGGCCCCGCTGCCCCAGCACGATGAGGAGGAAGGCGGTCGAAGGAGCGCTCTGAGCCGCCGGGCAGGAAGCAAGAACGGCTTCCCAGGCCACTCGCGCAAAGCACAAAGCCGCCTGCCCGCCCGGAATCCGAGCGGGCAGGTCGGGCCTATGTACGGGCTCGGCACCTCACAGGGAGGTCGGCTTGATCATGGCGAACGGTGCGCCCTGCGGATCGGCGACCACGGTCATGCGGCCGGCCATCATGTCGAACGGCGGGGCCAGCACGGTGCCGTTCGCCTTGACCAGGGCGTCCACGGTGGAGTCGACGTCGTCGACCGCGAAGTAGGTCAGCCAGTGCGCAGGGGTGCCGGGCGGGTCGTTGGCGAGCAGGGTGACGCCGCCGACGGCGCGGCCGCCCACGCGCAGTTCCCAGTAGGAGTCGGCGCCGTCCAGCGGCTGGATCTCGATGCCGAATGCTTCGCCGTAGAACGCGGTGGCGGCCGGGACGTCGCTGGTGTGCAGTTCGTTCCAGGTGAGCGCGCCCGGCTCGTTGACGATCTGGGCGCCAAAGAACTCGCCGGGCTGCCAGACACCGAACACCGCACCCTGCGGATCGGCTGCGATCAGCATCCGGCCGAGGTTGCCGACGTCCGTCGCCGGCACAAGGAGAGTGCCTCCCGCCGAGACGATGGCGTCCTGGGTGGCTTGGGCGTCGGTGCTGGCCAGGTAGCTGGTCCACACCGTCGGCGGCTCCGGCATACCTTCAGGCGCCATCGCCGGTCCGATGCCGGCCGCGGCCTTGCCGTTCAGCTCGCAGACGGCGTACCCGCCGAACTCCGCAGGGCCCGACTGCCCCTGCCAGCCCAACAGGTCGCGGTAGAAGTCCAGCGCGGCCTGCTGATCCTTGGCCATCAGATCGACCCAGCAAGGCGTTCCGGTTGCGTACGCAGTGGTGACTTCAGGCATCTCTCTCCCTCGGGAAAAGGATCTCCTCCCACCCTCTCGTCACTGACCGGCGCCGATCCATCCGACACGCCCCCACGAAGTGGCAGATTATCCGTGATTTTCCATGTTCGGGCGCTTCTGCAATAGTTTCCACCCTGCTTTCGTGTTACCGGCTTGAAGTAACTCCGACCTCGAACCTCCATCCCTCAGGATTCGATTCGATCACGCCGAAGACGCTGGCCACGGGCGCCGTCGACCGGCTCCTGCACCATGCGCACATCGTCCTGACGGAAGGCTCCTCGCTGCGGCTGACCCAGGCCACCAGCGGTCAGGGCGTCGTCCCGCTGAGCCAGCCGGGCTGACCCCGGCCCTCCATCAGACGGGCTCCGGAAGATGACCGAGGTGCTCGATGACGCGCTCACGCAGAAGGAGGTACTCCTCCCAGCGGCGCGGCAGAGGACCCGGCGGGCGCTCGACGACACGGGCAGCAGCGACGGTCTGCCCGAGCTGGAACTGCTCCCGCGTCAGGTCGAGTTCAACACCGCTGGGCAGCCGGTTCCACCAGTGGAAGCCGCGCTGGGTCCCGCCGAGGAACACCTCACCGACTATGAGATCACCGCCGAAGACGTCGTTGACGACCAAGGCCGTAATGTCACAGTGCCCCCAGGCCGGGTTGCCGGGTTGCCAGTCGGCCTGGTCATCGGGCGAGCATGTGTCGGCGGCCCAACTGGCACGCAGGGCTCTGTCGAGATCGAGCAGGCTCCAAGGGATCATGCCGCCAGCATCACAGCTACCACTGACATCGCAGATGACACAGGAGCGGATGCCGAGGCCACGGCTGCTGTCCGCGCGGCGGGGCCGGCCCAGCGCCGGCCGATGGCCACCGCCGACGCGGAGAGGGGACGGCGACGAGGTCGGGTGGGCGTCAGGTCCGAGTGTGGTGCTCGATGTCCTCGTGGAAGTCGTCCAGGGCCTGCTCGGTGACGGTGGGACGCGTGTCGGCGATCGCCGCGAGGAAGTCGTCGGTGGCGGCCGGGGTCCCGGTTCGGTGGCTGATCTCGTGTTCGAAGGCGTGTTGGGCGCCCTTGCGCGCGGCGTATTCGATGTCGGCGGGAGTGAACATCTCGCTGGCGGTGACCAGTTGGTCGATCCCGATCAGCGGGGCGGTGGGGCCGAGGTAGCGGCGCCAGATCGCCTCGCGTGCCGCGGCATCGGGCGGGCCTACCGGGATGATGTAGTCGAACCTGCCGGGGCGCAGGAATGCCGGGTCCAGACTGCGCAGGGAGTTGGTGGCGCAGACGAGCAGTCGGTCGTCGTGGTCGCGGAACGCCGGGATGAGTTTGAGGAGCTCGTTGGTGACGCCGTGTCCGGGGTCGACGGCGTGGCCGGAGCGGGCGGCTGCGATCTCCTCGACCTCGTCGATGAACAACAGGACGCTGTTCAGTTCGGCCAGGTCCGCGAACACGTCGCGCAGCGAGGCGGCCAGGGCTCCGTCGGAGTCGGCGGCCAGACGTGAGGGGAAGAGTTCCACGAACGGCCAGCCCAGGCGGGAGGCGATCGCCTTGGCGAAGGTGGTCTTGCCGGTGCCGGGCGGCCCGAACAGGATGACGGCCTTCGGGGGACGGACCCCGTAACGCTCGGCGACCTCCGGCTCGGCGAGCGGCAGAACGATGCGCTTGTCGATGGTGTCCTTGGCCTCGAACATGCCCGCCAGCTGCTCCCACAGGCCGCGCGGCAGGACCCGACCTCCGAGCTGGGCCAGCAGTCCCGCGTCCTGCGCCCCGGCGTGCTCCAGCTTCTCGTAGTAGACCTGACCGTCCAGGCGGCGGTAGCCGGAGTTCTCCAATGCAGTGGTCCCGGCCGAACCGGGGGTGAGGATCGCGCTGATCCGGCGCACTCTGCGCTCGCGCAGCCGCTGCTCGACCTGGGCGATCAGCGCACTGCCCAGTCCGCGGTTTCGCCACGCACCGGACAGGGCCGTGATCAAGATCCAGCCGCGCTCGCCCTCAGCGCGGGCCACGGCCATCCCGATCAGCTCTCCCTCCACCACCGCGACCACGGCGGGCTGGCCCGCACGGGCCGCTGCCACGACCTCGGAGACCGGGAACACGGCCAGTGACAGGTCGGCCTGCCGGCCCTGGTCCCACAATTGGATCGCCTGGTCCAGGTCGTCATCATGGAAATCCCGCAAGCGCCACACCGGCATGACCGCCTCCTCGTCCTGCAACCATGGTGTGCCTGCCACCGGCCAGAACGCCTCATCCCGGACTCCACGAGCGGCACCAACCACTCATTCGATGGCGCGCTGCGAAGCGATGCCCGATCCCGGCAAAGTGCCCTACGACTCAGAAGTGAGGCTCTCCTCGCTGGGCGGCAGCGGCCTGCTCGCTCCTGCCGCGAGAGGGTGCGCAGCCGGAATGCGCGGCGTGCAGTCAGGCCCGTGCTGCAAGAAGGTCGACACAAGGCGCTGACCACTACCGATCGGACGGGCAGCCTGCCGGATGACGTCGGCGGGAACCTGGCAGATCGGATCGAGCGGAGCCTGTCTTCGACGGCGTCGACGACCTGCGAGGTATGGGCGAGAAGCGTCATCCGCACGAAGGCGGTGATCGACAGCCCGAGCGCGTCCAGGGAGACGATCGCCGCGTAACCACTGATCACCTGAGTGACGGTGATACGAACTCACGCCTCCGGTCACCGAGGCCGCCCCACTGTTGGGCACGCATAATCACGGGCGGCCCGTCTCCCGCGCCGCTAACCTCCACGGAGTGCCGCTTCGCCAGTACGCCTGCTTCGCGCTCTTCAGCCAGCACACCTCGGCAGACGACATGACCTCCCAGCCGCGGACGCAGTCGCTTCCGGAGCCGCAGGCGACGCATGCGTCGGATCCGCTTCTCTGCGCCGGCAATCGCTGCTTCCAGTTGAGGCCGCAAAAGTGACGTCGTCCGCGGCAGGTCACCACCCAGTGGGCCGTCGGCTTCCCCGACTCCACCGTGCCAGGACGGCCATATGAGCATCAGCGCGTGTCGCCGTCCCGCGAGAATGCTCGGACGACCGTCCTGGGCATGTGAGGGAAACCACCCTCGTCAGCGAGCTGTTTCCCACTGGAACGCGATCAGTTCCAGGGCGTGTGGCGGTGCGGACGCCACGGACCGTGGTTCGGCGTCACGGTCCCTGCCGACGGTGCAGCGCTCGGGCCGCCGGCGGGCTGAGTCACCGTGCCCGAGGCCTGCGAGCCTCCGCTGGCCCACAGCGCGTCGACACGCGCGCGCTCAGTGGCATCGGGGTAGCGGTTGGTGCAGGACGGGCCGGGGCCGCCACCCGACATCAGCTCACTGCACGGCCCACTGTAGTCGTCCGGCAGGCCCAGCACGTGTCCGGTCTCGTGGGTGACGACGCGGATCGAGTCGTTCTGCTGGGTCTGGGTGTAGTCGAGGAAGATCTGGCCTTTTCCGTGCCCGTCGGTAGAGGCGTGGGACCCGCGCGGGTCGTTGCCCTCGTAGTAGGAGAAGTCAGCCCCGCTCGAAGCCTCTTCGAGCTTGACGTTGGACTCGGAGCTGTTCCAGATCGCGGCCGCGCTCGATATCTGCGAACGGAAGCTCGGCGCGTGGGAGGTGTCGTAGTGAAGGGTCACCGCCTGCCCGCTGGGCTGGGTGGCGTCCTTCGCGGCGGCCGACTTGAGCACGGCCTCGAAGAACGCCTTGTTGTTCGCAGCCTCCTGCGCCGACCCCTCGTACCCCGCCGCGAAGGTGTCAGCGGAAGCGGACGCAGGAGCGGCCGGCTGGGCGCTCGCCGGCACCGCGGCCCCCAGCGCGCTGGAGGCGAGACCCAGGCCGAGAGCGAGGGCGAGGAGTCGCGGGGACATGCGGAATGAATTCATGTGGGGGGCTCCTACTGACTCGGTGACGCCGAGCACCACAGCGCGCGGTCGACTCGGCGTGAATACCGGTTCCGAACTGCAGCGACGTCCTGTGGGTCGACATTCTTAGGACGGCTCGACAGGACGCGCAATGGGTCCCCACCACTACGACGCTTCGTAGGCTCCAAGGCCTCGCCAGGGCGGTGCACGGGCCTCCGGTCCGCACATGCCGGCAGGAGGAGGAGCTGTCGCAGCGTCAGAAGCCTTACGCCGCCGGGCGATGGGCGCGCGGCACAGCGGGCGGAATTCCGAGATGCTCAGCGTTATTCACATTCGGACATATCTAGACAAAGGCGCAGATCTTCGCTGTGCCGCATCTACTAAGCGCGCCAGTTCTTTCGCGGAACCCTGTGACCGACGTCATGGAATATGGTCTTTTTGCTGCTTTCGCACTCCGCCGACCACAAGAGGTCCGCCGTCGAATCACTCTCGACGCCGGGCGCCATCCCCCACCGCCGAGCCGCCGCCGCTCAGCCCTGATCAAGATGGAAGCCGGTCACGTCCTCTGAAGTGGGGTACTGGCGGCAACGCGGTGATCTCGTTCTGAGGCTGTACGGTCAGTTCGGTGAGCAGGGTGGCGGCGTCGGTCTCCGCCTCGATCGGGTGGAGGACGGCCTCCGCGAGCAGGCCAAGCCCCACGCAGCGGCGGGCCACGGTCCACTCGTCGTTCTGCTCGGCCAGGACCGCTCCGACGAGGCGGATCAGGGCGGTGCGGTCGGGGGAAATGCCGACCACGTCGGTGCGAGGCCGAATCTCGCTGTTCAGCCGCTCCCGCGGGTTGTTCGTCCAGATCTGTGGTCGATGCCGGCCATCGCCCTTCGGGACAGCGGCAGGCCGCCTACCACGCCGACCTGGCCCGCTCGTCGGCCCACCTGCGAGGCAGGGAAGCCGACGCGATGTGCTCTCTGCTGACCGCCAAGCAGATCACTCCCAGCGCATCCACGCCAGCACACCAGTGCAGAGCACCGTCCGTACTCGCCGGTCTCGATGACCCTCTGTGCTTCGGGCGCCACGAGGATGCCGGGACCGACGGGCGCGGGCTCCACCTCGCTGGTGTCGAGTTCGAAGTAGGCAGTACCGCACCCGCACGTGCAGCGCGCTCGCACGCCGAGGCACGCCCCCGACTGTTCCCGGCGCGGGTGCGGCATTCGACCGGAGCCGGGCACTTTGCAGGCGGCACCGAGCCGTTCAGGCGGTACCGAGCCGTTCAGGCGGTGAGCCGTTCGCCTTCCTTGGTCCGAGCGGCGGACGTGCCGTAGTTCACGTCCCACACCCAGACTCCGCCGACCTGCGTGCCGTCCCGGCCCAGGAGCTGTTTCAGGGTCTCGTAGAGCGGCGGAGCGTTGAACCCGGGCGCGAGCACGACGACCCCCGCCTTCCAGTACGTCAGGTCCTCCTCGGCTTCGGCCTTCTGCTGCGGGCCGATCACCGGGACTCTCCCACTCGTGTACACGGTCCCGAGCAGCCGGTAGGTGGGGCGGGGATCCGGGTTGTAACCACCGGTGTGTTCGGGGCCGTTGGGCGCCATGAAGTAACCGCCCGGCATGGTGAAGGCCATGCGGGTCGCGGACTGCCAGTGCTGCGACTCGGTGGTGTACGCGTGAGCGAGCGGTACGGGGACGAGTGTCTGGCCCTCGTCGACGTACTGGCGCCATGTCCCGTGGGCGATGAAGTCGGGCACGGGCGGCCGGACGTTCGTGGCGTACGAGGTGGGCACGATCGGCAGCAGAGCCGCGGCGACGGCGGCGAGCCCCCACATCTTCAGCCGGAGATCGGACGTGGCCGCGAGGCGGTCCACCGCCAGCGCCACGAGCACGCCCAGCACGGGTGCACAGACCATGCCGAACCGGCTCTCGATGACCGAACCGAACAGGGGCAGGTCGGCGACCAGCCGCCACGGTCCAGAGACGACGACGCCGGTGCCGGGGATCTCGATGCGTGACCCCATGGAGAGCACCGCCCCACCGATCGCGGTGCACACCAGTGCCTTGACCAGCGGCCGCCGCCACAGGCGGACGGCGATCGCGAGGGCGAGCGCGGCGAGCGGCCAGCCGTAGAAGGCGTTCTGTTCGAGGCGGTTCACGGCGAACCGGTCCGCGATCGCCTGGTCGCCGGCCAGCGCTCGTCCGGAGAACTGAAGGAAGGAGAGCGGGCTGTTGACGACGGGGCCGTGCGGCACGTCCGTGTAACTGCCCGGTCCGAAGAACTGGAAGTACAAGGGTCCTGCGACCAGCGGCAGGGCCACGGCGAGCGCGATCGGCAGACCCTTTCCGAGGGACTTCACGGCATCCCGCACACGACCGCGGTCCGCGAGGGCGTACGCGATGGCGAACAGCAGCATTCCCACCGCGGCCATCAGCAGCACCTCCTCGCCGATGAAGATCTGGTAGACGGTGAACAGGCCGAGCAGCACTCCGTCCCTTACGACCCGGTCACCCCGGCACAGGCAGAGCACCCGGTCGACAATCAGCGGGATCATGAAGAGCGCCGTGAAGTTGAGGTGGGCGTTGCCGTGACTGATCACCGGCGGGGCGAAGGCGGCGACTGCCGCGCCGATCGCGGCCGCGGGACGGCTGCGCACCGACCACCGACGCAGCACCCAGTACCACGCGATGCCCGTCGCCGCGAGGCCGTAAGTCAGCAAGAGCGCGTAGGTCATGGTCGGCCCGAAGGCCAGCGTGATCGGTGTGAGCGGCACGGTCAGGCCGAGCATGACGGTGTTGGCCATCAGGTTCACCCCATCGGGGAACCCCTGGACGGTGGTGAAGAACGGGTTGTGGAGGTGCGCGACGTTCTCGGCGGCGATCGCGATGAACCACTCGGCCTGGTTCTGGTCGCCTCCCGAGTCGGTCAGGTACTGGTGAGCCAGGTCGGCCCACAGGTTCACGTAGAGGAGTTGGGCGGCGAGGAGGAAGAACGCGACGACGGCGATGTCGAAGGGCCGGACGGCACGGGTGATCGGCCCGGCGATGCGTCGGAGCCGGCCCGGTGGTCGTTGCCCCGCGGTGGTGGCGGGTTCGGCGGTCACCACGCAGGTGTGGTCCGGCTGTCGTTCAACGGTGGTCATCGGCTCCTGCCTCCGAGTCGTTTCGCCCCGTCATAGGCGTTTTAGTCCCCCATGTCCGGCGTCGGACACCCTAGGGGGCGACCGACGCCGGACTGTCGAAGCGCGCCGTGGCGGTTACACCGTGTGCGCAGCCCGGCCACGCCGTTTCCGACGCCGCGCCGGGTGAAGACCGACGGGCCGCTCAGCTCCGAGCAGCCCATGGCCGACGGGCGCACGAGGCGGGTCTACAAGGCAACGGATGCAGGGAGGCGGCCGATGAAGGAGGACCGGCAGGCGTCGCGGGAGCCTGCCCGCAAAGTCCTCGGCGCCGACGCCCCCGTAGGAGACTGTCACCGACAGGCACCGGCCGGCCTACAACGGTCTCAAGATCCTCAACCGGCCGCGGGAGCGTGGATACAAACCCGGCCACTTGCCGACGACCCAGGAGACCGACGTCGACGGCGGCGTTGTGCGTAAATGGCCGGCTGAGCGCGCCTGGAATGCCGGGAGGCCGGCGGCTCCCGCCACTGTGACGAGGGAGGCGGCCAGCTCACTAGCCGACCGGTCTAGTACTTTCGTACACTTGCCGCGTGGGACGTACCAGTGACGCCAGGCAGAAGATTCTCGGTGCCGCACGCTCGCTCATCGAGGGGCGCGGCTACTCGGCGCTGGGCGTGGCCGAGATCTGCAAGGCCGCCGGGGTACCGAAGGGCAGCTTCTACTACTTCTTCGAGTCCAAGGAGGCCCTCGCGCTTGCCGTCGTCGACGAGCACTGGGCGGTCCAACGGCGCGACTGGGAAGGTGCGTTGGGCGGTGACGCGGCCCCCTTGCAGCGGCTGCGCGGGCTCCTCGAACAGACCGAGGCCGGCCAGCGCGCCGTCCAGGACGACTGCGGCACGGTGTCGGGCTGCCTGTTCGGGAACCTCACCCTGGAGCTGAGCAACCAGACCGAGCCCGTGCGCGGACGGCTCCAGGAAATCTTCGACGCGCAGGTCGACATGGTCGAGGCGGTCGTCGCCGAGGCCCGCGACAGCGGCGAGGTCACCGTCGGCGACACCCGGGAAGCGGCGCGCGCGGTGGTGGCCCAGATCGAGGGCCAGGTGATGTTCGCCAAGCTCTACAACAGCACCCGGCACCTGAGCCCCCTGTGGGACAACTGCCGAGCCCTGCTCGGCGTCACCGCCTCCTGAGCAGCCGCGCCAGACGTGTACGACCGCCGCGCCCTCGACGGCATTGCGCGGGCGTACGGCCTCCAGCTCCATCACGCCGCCTTGAGGGCGGCCGGTACGGTCGCGAGCGTGTCACCGGCGGGCAGTCACGGTCCGTCGGCAGGCCCGTCACCGACCCCGGCGGCGAACGCCGGAGCGGCGAGGACGGGTTCGCCCGCCACCCGGCGCTTCCCGGCCCGCCGCCGGGCCGCCGCCGGGCCGCCGCCGGGCCGCCGCCGGGCCGCCGCCGGGCCGCCGAGTCGACCGGCTCCGTCCGCCCGGTCCACGGCGGGATCCGGCGGCCCCTCGCCCGTGCCGTCAGCCCGATCCGCTCCAGGTCGAGGACGACCAGCGGCCCCGGTGCCACGGCCGGTCCTCGACCGGCCCGTGCGGCTCCTGCCGTACGGGAGAAGCGGCGTCCTCGTCCGGCAGGCGGGCGACGGGGCGCTGGGTAGGATGCGCTCCCCGTCGAACACGAGGGCCCGGGCCTTGATGAGATCGAGCCCTCGGCCTTGCGCGAGGGCGAGCGGCCGATCGCCCTGCTCCACGGGTTTGCCGGTCGCCACATCGAGGGCGACCATCGCGAGATCACGTGCCGTGGTCGTCAGCGGCGTCACGTCAGCCGGCCCAGTGCGCCACGAGTGCCGTCAGGACCGGCCGCGGCAGGCACGTCGTC
This sequence comes from Streptomyces adustus, assembly GCF_009377175.1. Lineage (GTDB taxonomy): Bacteria > Actinomycetota > Actinomycetes > Streptomycetales > Streptomycetaceae > Streptomyces > Streptomyces adustus. Next base: position 96,317 of record NZ_VJZD01000003.1, on the reverse strand, counting down.
CTCGGTCGGTTCCCGCTGCCCCACGGGTGCTGTGTGTCCTGCTACGACCAGGTGGTGCGGGTAGCCGATCCGCAGTACGGCGGCGGCGGCCGCCGCCGCGAGGACTACGAGGGAAGCCAGCAACAGCGCCCGGTGGTAGCCATGGTGCAGGACCGGCGCGACGGCCAGCGGGCCGAGGATCTGGCCGACCGAGTATCCGGCGGTCAGCAGGGCGACCGAGCGGGGGACGCGCAGATGGGCTCCGGCTGCCAGGGCGAGCGTGCTGACGCCGATGAACGTGGCGCCGAACAGGACCGCCGAGCCGAGGGCCGCGGCCGTACCGCCGACCAGGGCGGGCAGGGCGATGCCGACCGCCTGGAGGACGAGCGCGGTGAGCAGCAGTCCGGGACGTGACCAGCGGCGCCCCAGCCGGGCCCACAGCGCCGCGGACGGCACGGCGGCCAGGCCCACGAACACCCAGGCACCGCTGCCGAGCCGGCCGGGTGAGCCCTGTCCGATCGCCGCGACCAGGAAGGTCCCGGCGACGATGTAGCCGACGCCCTCCAGCGTGTAGCTCACGAACAGCGCACCGAACCAGCGGTGCGTGCGGGGCTTCGCGCTGCTCCTGACCGTGGGGGCGGCGGGCGCGTCCTGAGGCGGCAGGTGCCACGAGGCGGCGGCGAGTACCGCGGCGAGCGCGGCCGCGGCCCACCAGGCGGCCCGCCAGTCGGCGACGGACCGCAGTACCAGGACCAGCAGACCGGACAGCGCGATGCCGCCGCCCACCCCGCCGAACGCCCAGCCGGACAGGTGCGGCGGGTGTTCCCGCAGATGGTGCAGGAGCGAGTCGGCCGCGACGACGAACACCAGGGCGCTCGCCAGTCCGGCCAGCAGCCGCAGCAGGCCCCACACGGCGGTGCTGTGGGTGAGCGGCATCGCGCCGAGCGTGCCGGTCAGCAGGAGCAGGGACCCGCGCAGCACGGTGCGCGAGCGGACCAGTGCGGGGGCCAGGATGCCCGTGAGTGCGCCGACGAGATAGCCGACGTAGTTGGCGGTGGCCAGGCTCGCCCCGGCTCCGGCCGACAGGCCCGCCTGGGTATGCATCAGGGGCAGGATCGGGGTGTAGACGAAGCGTCCGACCCCCATGCCCGCCGCGAGCGCGGCAGCTGCCCGGGCGACATGGGCCCAGGGAGAGAAGGTGCTCACTTCGTACCGTCGTTGCGGCCGGGGTCGTTGGGGTGCGACTCGAGCGGGGTGACGGTGAGGGTCATCCACGGGCGCAGCGGCAGGGTGGCGAGCACCTTCTCGTGGAGCTCCTCCTCGTCGGCGGCCCGCCACACGCCGATGCTGCGCAACTCGCCCACGGGACGCCACAGTCGGGCCAGGTGGCCGGTCGCGGCCAGCTCCCTCGCACGGACACCCTCGGCGGCCCGCCGTCGGTCGACCTCCGCCTGGCCGGTGCCCTCGGGAACGGTGGTGGTGATCTCGACCAGGAACTCTCGCATGATGGACTCCGCCTCGTCGTTGGTGAGCCCATCGTGCGCCGTTCACCTGCACCGATGCCACGACCGACTTGCTCGCTGCTGAGAGGCGCAGCCTCCCAGCGTGCGTACGATGGCGCGTGTGGAACTGCGTCAGCTCCGGTACTTCGTCGCGGTCGCCGAGGAACTGAACTTCGGCCGGGCCGCCGAGCGGCTCCTCATCGCGGGCCCCTCGCTCTCCCAGCAGATCAAGGCGCTCGAAAGAGACCTGGGGGTCCGGCTCTTCGACCGTGACCGCCGCAGGGTCTCCCTCACCCCGGCCGGAGCCGCCCTCCTCCCCCACACCCGCGCCCTGCTGGACCGCGCCGACGACCTCAAACAGCGGGCCGGCCGCCTGTCCGGCTCCCAGACCGTACGGCTCGGCTACGTCAACTGGCTTCCTGCGGACCTGACCTCGCGTACGGCCGCGGTCGCCCAGGTACACCTCGACGCATGGGTCGCCCCCTCCCACACCCAGGCCGCGCGGGTCGCCGACGGCAGCCTCGACCTCGCCGTGTGCTGGGTGCGCAGCGAAGACCTCGAGCGGCTCGGGCTGCGGGCCCGTCTGATCGGCGCCGACCGGCTCTACGCCGTCGCCAGGGGCGGTGACAGCGGCGACGTACCCGACGTGGCGGCCCGGGACACCGACGTCCTCATCGACGAGGACGTCACCTCCTGGGCATCCTGGAACGTGTACGGCGAGGAGTTCGCACAGGCCACAGGCGCCCGTACGGTACACATCTCGGACGGAGCGATCACCGGCCCCGCCTTCTTCGACCACGTGCGCCGCTGCACCCGCCCCGTCGTCAACTCGCCCAAGGGACAGACAAATCCGCTCCCCCCGGACCTCGTCCGCCGCGAGATCGTCGCACCGAAGGCCTACTGGACCTGGTCCCTGGTCTGGCGCGAGAGCGAGAACCGTGCCGGGGTCCTCGCCGTCGTCGACGCTCTCTGCGACGGCATCGGCGACCTCGGTATCAGGGACCCGGACGCCTGGCTGCCCGCCGGCGATCCGTACGCGCTCCCGGGCTGATCTGCGCTGGGAGCCTGCGCCTCCCAGACGGTAGGAATCCGATCCTTCCGTAGGCCGGGCGACCCGACCTACCTTCCAAATAGTCGACCGGTCGACTAGTACCGGTCAGCCATTCGGAGAAGGTCACCATGAGCACTCAGAACCAGACGCCCGACCAGAAGGTCGCGATCGTCACCGGCGCCTCCCAGGGCATCGGCGCCGCCCTCGTCGAGGGCTACCGCAAGCTCGGGTACGCCGTCGTCGCCACCTCGCGCACGATCGCGCCCGCCGACGACGCCGACGTCCTGACCGTCCAGGGCGACATCGCCGACCCGGCAACCGCGCAGCGCGTCATCTCCGCCGCGATCGAGCGGTTCGGCCGTATCGACACCCTGGTCAACAACGCGGGCATCTTCGTCGCCAAGCCGTTCACGCAGTACACGGCCGAGGACTACGCCGCCGTGACGGGCATCAACGTCGCCGGCTTCTTCCACATCACGCAGCTCGCCGTCCCGCATCTGCTCGCACAGGACGGCGGTCACATCGTCAACGTCACGACCAGCCTGGTCGACAACGCGGACTCCAACGTCCCCTCCGTGCTGGCGTCGCTGACCAAGGGCGGTCTGCAGTCCGCCACCAAGTCCCTCGCGATCGAGTACGCCACCCGCGGCATCCGCGTCAACGCGGTGTCGCCCGGCACCATCAAGACCCCCATGCACGCCGAGGAGACCCACGACTTCCTCGCCGCCCTGCACCCGGTCGGGCGGATGGGCGAGGTCGGGGACATCGTCGACGCCGTGCTCTTCCTGGAGACGGCTCCGTTCGTCACCGGCGAGATCCTGCACGTCGACGGCGGCATGAGCGCCGGTCACTGAGCAGCCGCCGGACCACCGAGCAAGGATGACGTGATGAACAGCACGACGAAGGACGACGAACTGGTTCTGCGCGACGTCCTCGACCGCTGGAAGGCGGCCGTCGACGCCCACGAGCCGAACGATGTGGCCGCGGGCTTCACCGAGGACGCCGTGTTCCAGGGACTGCACCCCTACGGCGTCGGCAGGCCGAGTGTCGCCGAGTACTACGCTTCGCAACCGCTCGGGATGAAGGCCGCCTACCGCGTCCTGGAGACCCGGCGGTTCGCGGACGACCTCGTACTCGGTTACCTGGACGCCGTGTTCACCTTCACCGACCGGGCTCCGGCGGCCGTCAAACTCGCGGTCCTGGTGAGGCGCCTGGAGGACGGCTGGTACATCGCCCACTACCAGGTCTCGCGCCTGGACCAGTGATTCCGGCCGAGCAGGGGTGACGGCCTTCGGGAGCAGGCGGGCCTACCGCACCTGGCGACCGGCCCCCTTCCGGAAAGGCCCCCAGCACCGTCCCGCGCCTCGGTGTCCCCGGCTGCGGACTGCGTGGCTCCCCCCGCCGGATCGCCCACCGGCCCGGCGGGGGGAGCGCGCAGGACCGTCGCGGCCGACCCGGACCCGGCGGATCGGAACCGGGCCGCCCGCGACGCCGTCCTCGTCCTGACTCCGGACCACACCGACGCGGGGCGGGCGTCCTGGGTCGGCGCGAGTGAGGGAAGGCCCCGCCCAACCGCCCCGATCTCCGCAACGGCCGAAACCGCCACCTGCACCCGTGCTGCGTCCACTCCGACGGCTTCCTCACCATGCTCGGTGTCGGGCGCGTCCTCACTGACGACTACGCACTCGGTCCCGCAGCGGACGCGGGGCGCAGCAGGCGACCGCGGAGATCGCGCCCACGTCCCCCGCGGACACACTGCGCGACACCGTCCCAGCCCTCCCCCACGTTCCCGCAGATCTGCGTCGCCGCCCTAGAAAGCCTGCACACCACCAGAGCAATGCAGGGCACCGCAGAGCACCGCAGAGCACCGCAGAGCACCGCAGAGCACCGCAGAGCACCGACCAGCAGGGCCGCCCCGCGCCTGAGGAGCTCGGCCAACCACGGCCCACCACCACACGCCGACAGCCGACAGCCGACAGCCCCGGCATTCCCCTGCCGTCAGGCCAGACCCTTCCCGGCACTTCCCGTCCACGGGCCATGAGCACCGGGAACCCACACGAGAGAAGAACACCATGCGTACCACCACACTGGGCACCAGTGGACCTGAGGTCGGCGTCGTCGGCCTGGGCGCCATGGGAATGACCTTCGCCTACGACATGGCCACGCCACGCGACGAAGCCACTTCCCTCTCCGTCATCCATCAGGCACTCGATCTGGGCGTGACCCTGATCGACACCGCCGACGTCTACGGCCCCTACACCAACGAGTCACTCGTCGGCCGGGGCCTGGCCGACCGGCGCGACCGGGCAGTGATCGCCACCAAGGTCGGCCTGGAGGCCGTCGATCCCACCGGCGGCCCGGGCGGTTCCCCCATCGTCAGGCCCAACGGCCGGCCCGAACACGTCCGTGCCGCCATCGACGCCAGCCTGCGCCGCCTGGGCACCGACCACATCGACCTCTACCAGCTCCACCGCGTCGATCCCGAGGTCCCCATCGAGGAGACGTGGGGCGCCATGGCCGAGGCGGTCGCGGCCGGCAAGGCCCGCCACCTGGGCCTGTCCGAGATCAACCTCACCGTCGAGCAGATCCAGCGTGCTCAGGCAGTGCATCCGGTCGCCACCGTGCAGGCCGAGTTCTCCCTGTGGACCCGCGACGTCCAGGCCGAGGTGCTGCCCCACTGCCGAGAGCACGGCATCGGGCTGCTCGCCTACTCGCCTCTGGGCCGCGGCTTCCTCGTCGGCCGCTTCGCCTCCTTCGACGACCTGCCCCAGAACGACCAGCGACGCCGTCTGCCGCGCTTCCAGGAAGAGAATCTGCACGCCAACCTCGACATCGCCGCCAAGGTCAGCCAGGTCGCCGAGCGGATCGGCGCCACCTCCGCGCAGGTCGCCCTCGCCTGGCTCCTCACCCAGGGCCCGCACGTCGTCCCCATCCCGGGCACCAAGACACCGAAATACCTCGCCGACAACGCGGCCGCCGCGGACGTCCGGCTGTCCCCCGCGGACATCGCGGACCTCGACGCCATCCCGGCCCCGGCCGGCGCCCGCTACTGACCACCCCTCCAGCGCGATCCTTCGTGGCACCTCCACAGCAAGCCGGCAAAAGCGCTCGTGCCGCCCGACGGTGTCCGGCTGGAAAAGCGGACCTCCCGGTTCCCTGGACCCGCTTCCCGGACAGCACTCAAGGGCGCCATGCGGGCGTTGGCCCGCAAGCCGCTGGACACCTCGAGCGAGCGCGCCTCTCCGGGGTTCCCACTGCTCCTGGCAAGGCAAGACGCCGTCTGCGCAGGATCGCGCGAGCCACATGCCCGGCCGGGGATCAGGTGGCCCAGGGCCGGTCGCGCAGCAGGGCGGCGAGCCCCGCAGCGGTGCGGGCGGGGATGCCGCAGCAGGGGCCGCGCGAGGCGACGGCATCCTCCCGGGCGGGCTTGTCCGGGATCCCGGAAGCCTCCGGATGCATCACGCCCGTCGCAGCGGCCACGGCCATGCGTGGAGCGCTCCGGCCATCGGCAGCGGCCGAGGACGCACACCGGGGCGGCGGCGCGCGCAGGGGCCCTCGCGGGCGGGCTGGCCCAGCAGCTCAAGCCCGGTGAGCAGCGACCGCGGCCACCGGCACTCCGCAGTCCTCGGGGCCGAGACCCGGAACCCGCTGCCGGGCCCCTGCCCTGCTCCCGGTGTCCCCGGCCGCCTGCCGACCCGTGAGTTCTCCTGGTGCGAAGCGGCGGCCGCCCGGTGAGTCTCGTAGGCGTAGGCACGTTGTTCCCGCACAGGAGGCACAAGTCATGGACATGAAACTCGAGGTCGTGGTGGTGCCGGTGTCCGATGTCGACCGGGCCAAGGAGTTCTACACGGCGCTGGGCTGGCGGCTCGACGCGGACGTGACCACCGGCGAGGACTTCCGGGTCGTCCAGGTCACCCCGCCCGGCTCCCCGGCGTCGGTCATCTTCGGCACCTCGGTCACCGACCAGGCGCCGGGGTCGGCACGGGGGCTGCACCTGATCGTGGACGACATCGACGCCGCCCGCGACGAACTGAAGCGGCGCGGCGCCGAGCCCAGCGAGGTCTTCCACGACGCCGGCGGGGTCTTCCACCACGCCGGGACCGATGCCCGGGTGCCCGGTCCGGACCCGCAGCGCGGCAGCTACGGCTCGTTCCTGTCGTTCAGCGACCCGGACGGAAACGGCTGGATCCTGCAGGAGATCACCACCCGGCTCCCGGGCCGGCTGGACCCCGCGAGTACGGCTTTCGCCTCGACCGAGGACCTGGTGGGCGCCCTGCGCCGGGCCGCGGCCGCGCACGGCGAGCACGAGGCACGCACCGGCGCCGAGGACCCGGACTGGCCCGACTGGTACGCGCGCTACATGGTCGCCGAACAGGCCGGCACGGAACTGCCCGAGTAGCCGCCCGCGCGGGGTGGTGAGGCAGCCGTCCACGACAAGGCACGGCCGGAGCCGTCGCGCTGGTCACCGGCGCCGACAGTGGTGTGGGCGCGGCCACCGCCCGCCGGCCGGCCGATGGTGGCCCGGATCAGTTGGCGAACGATGCTGACGGGGGCATCCCCGCAGGTGCGGGAGGCCGGCCTTCATCTGCACCGCGCTGGAAGCGGCCTCGTCGCGCAGGCCGGTCCGCACCGTGGACACCGCGACGATGCCGTTGTCCGTCTCGTCGCGGTGCCGGGCCGAGGAAGAGGTCCTCGAGCCGGTAGCCGAACGCGCCGCGATCACGGATCCTGAACTCATGTCCGATGCAGCATCCCGAGCCGAGCGGCGGATCGCGCTGGTCCGGGACGATGTGGCCGCGCGCCTGGCGCTGGCGCGGGAGTTCTACGCGCAGGCCTGCGAGCCCCTGCGCCGGTACGGTCACGCCGAGCTGAGCTTTCTGCGGTGGTCCGCCGCACGCGGAGTGCTCGCCACGGAGTCCGGTGCGCGCCCTGGCAGCGCATGGTGGCGTGCAGTGAACGAGGGGCTCCTCCGGGACAAGGTGGAGGCACGTCTGCTGTGCGCCGGTGTCCCGGGGGAGGCGAGCGCCAGAAGCGTCGAGTACTGGATGGACTGCATCCGCAGACCGTCGCCCGCCGCCTGGTACCGCGCCCACAACGCCAGCATCGTCGCCGGCTACCTGCGCCACGAGAACCTGGCCGCGCCGGAAGCTCAGGTGGAGCGGTTCATGATGAACGTCGCCCTGCTCCGCGTCCTGTTCACCCACGCCCTGCTGGTGCGACCGCGGCTCATGCTGGGATGGCTGGCCCCGTTCGGACCACGGCTGGTCGACCCCCGCTACGCGACCGTGAAGTGGTTCCTCGACCTCGGCCGGTCCTTCCCGCCGGTGTACCCCGTCACGCTGCCCACCGAGGACACCATCCTCGACGAACACGCCCTCGCCCGGATGCTCGACTACGGCGTGATCGCCCCCAGAGTGACGGCGCTGTACGCACTCTCGGCCGCGACGCTCGAAGAGCCCCGCCTGATGACCCTCCTGGACGCAGGCGTGCCGGCGTACGTCTGGACCAGGGCGGAACGCCCGCTCTGGTACGTCGGCAACACGGGCCCCCATCTGCGCCTCATCGCCCGCATGACCGGCGTACACCTGCGGTGGCCCCCCTCACCCGCCCGCCGCCGCACTGTCCCGCTGCACGGCTGAAGCCCACTCCCTCGGTCAACGGCCGCCGTGGCCGCGGGTCGGCACCGCCCCGGACGCACCCGTCCCCCGCAGGCGATCTGGCACCCTGGTGGGGTGCACCCCACGCCCATCACTCCCGAGGCGCCAGACGCAGTGCGCAGTCCGCTCCTCACCCAACAGTGGCTCGACCTCACCTTCATCCACTGGGCCGTCGATCCCGCAGACGTCGCACCGCTGCTGCCGCACGGGCTCACCGCGGACACGTACGACGGGGTCACCTACGTCGGTCTCGTCGCCTTCCGGATGGAGAAGGTGGGCTGGCTACGGCTCCCCGGGGTGCCGTATTTCGGCTCCTTCCCGGAGACCAACGTGCGCCTCTACTCGGTCGACGCGCACGGCCGTCGCGGGGTCGTCTTCCGGTCCATGGACGCCTCCCGGCTCGTGCCGGTGCTCCTGGGACGCCTCGGCTTCCGGCTCCCGTACCTGTGGTCCCGCATGGACGTACGAGCGCACGGCGACACCGTCACGTACCGCAGTGCCCGGCTCCGGCCCGGAACCTCCCGGGCGCAAAGCCGGATCGTCGTCACGGTCGGCCGACCCATTCCGGAGCCGACGGAGTTGGAGCATTTCCTCACCGCCCGCTGGGGCATGCACAACACCTTCGCCGGCGGTACCGGCTACCTGGCCAACGACCATCCGCGCTGGCCGCTCCACCGCGCGGAGCTGCTCGACTGCGAGGAGAACCTCCTCGCGGCGGCCGGACTCCCGGCTCTCGGCGGGCCGCCGGTCAGCGTCCTGTACTCGCCCGGAGTCCCGGTACGCCTCGGCAGGCCCACCGGCCTGACACCCCGGATCCATGTTCCGCCGACGGAGCCGAGAAACCCCTGACCCCGGCCGAAGTCCCGCGCGGAAACGGGTGGCGGCGGCGTGGTCACGGCCGCTGACCCTGGAGACCCTCACCCGGAGTGCCGATGCGGCGCAACAGGCCCAGCAGCGTGGCCCGTTCGCCTTCTTCCAACGAGCCGAAGAAAGCGGCGAGGACATCACGGCAGACCGCGCACCTCGTTGTCAGAACGCGCTCGCAGACTGCGACGCCTGCCGCTTCGCATCCCTCGCCGTGCGCCTGCCCCGACTTGTCCGCGCCGGCCACGCGCCGTCACCAGCCACACCCGCAGCGGCTCGGAGCCCAGCTGCTGCCGAGACGCGCATGCGCCGTATCCGCCAAGGGCTCTCTGCCGCCGAGCCCGGCGCGCCCGCCGCCGGTTTCGTGGCGTACAGGCTCAGCCTGCGCCCAGGGCCTCGATGGACGATCGGAGCAGAACGGCAGCACGGACCTGCCCGTTGTGGCGCAGGCCGGCTGCAACCCGGTCGGCGGTGTCCCTCAGGCGCTCGGCGCAAGCGCGGTCCATGGCGGGCAGATTGCGGCCAAGGGCCTCCACATGCGGCAGCAGGACAGGCCACCACCACGCCTGCGACTGCTCCGACGTGGCTGACACCGCCTGGCGGTGCAGCAGTTCGACCGCCGCCGCCTTCAACACCGCTGCCTGGGCGGGATCTGCGGCCAGGGCGTCACGCTGCGCCTGCGCCACCGCGGGATCCAGGGCGAGGTAGCGGTCCTGCCTGTCGATGGCCCGGTCGGGGCCGAAGGTGTGCAGCAGGCCCAGGCTCCGGAGCGTCTGGACAGTCATCTGAAGCTCGCCGCCGGTGAACGAGGGCGCCTGATCGCCGTCGGGACGGTCGCCGCAAAGGCCGGGGATCAGGCGGTCCAGCTCCTGGGGAACGAGCAGTTCACTCGGGAAGGAGGCAGCGGCGAAGCAGCTGAGCAGCCGAAGGATCAGGCGGGCTCGCGGTATCCCGCGTCGGGCCGCCAGGTCGAGGGCCAGTTCGCACACTGCCGCCAGCGTCTCCAGTTGCGGTGTGCCTGGGCCCGGCACTCCACGCCGTGCTGCACCGGCATCCAGCAGGGCCTCGTAGTCGCGGTAGGCGTCGGCGTTCACCCCCGTCTTCCGCGTCGAACCGATCTGGAGGTGGTTTCCGGCGATACGCAGCGTCAGCGGATGGCCGCCGAGCCGAACGGCCAGTTGCTCGACCTCCTTCGAGGTCCCGGCGGCTGCCCCGCCGTGGCGCCGTAGCTGCTCGCCCGCGGATGGGGCGGACAGCGGGCCGACCGGGGCCACCGTGACCCACGGGGGCCATGCCTCGCGGTCGCCGAGCCGCGACGTCACAATGATCTGACCGAAACCGTTCCGCGATGCCCGGCGGAGATTCCGACGCAGCAGGCCGGCAGGCGTCCAGGCCCGGGCAACCATCCGCGGGTCGTCCAGCCCGTCCAGCAGCAGCACCCAGTTCCCCGGGCTCTGCATCAGAGCACTGAGCGCCCGGTCCTCCGGGGTGCGCCGCCCGTGCCACCGGTCGCCCCCGTCTCTCGCGGCCTCCTTGGCCGCCAGGCGGCGGGCCAGGTCGGTGAGACCTGCCGCGAGCGACGACTCGTCATGGGCGCTGACGAAGTGGACGTCCGCTCCCTCGTTCCAGTGGTAGGGGTCGAAGTAGCTGCGGGAACCGGTGTTGGTCCGGTCCAGCGCCAGCAGAGTCTTACCCGCGCCGGCCGGGCCCACGAGAACATCAATGGGCACGCTGTTCCCGGTCCACCGCCGTCGCCACGGGCCCGTTCCCGCACCGGAGTTCTCGACTTTCGCACGCCCCCGGCTGCTCTGGGCGCGCACCTTCACCACGTGCGGCGGAACGGTCGGGCCGTACCTCTCCCGGACACCGAACTGCTTCGGATGCAGATAGAACGGCGGTACCCACCACTGCAAACCCTCGGTCTGCGGCACTTCGGCTGCCTCTCTCGTCGATCAGACGGCGTACGCCGCTCATCGGTCACACGGCGTACGCCGCTCATTGAACAGTCGCAGGACACTTCGGCACGGCAAGGTCAGGAAACGACCGGCCGGCAGGTCGGCGATACACGCAGGACCGGAACCAGCAGCAGGAAGGCACCGACCGCGACCGCGGCGACCCAACGGTCGGTGGAGTGCTGCCCGGCCACGCCCAGCGTCGTCGCATTGTCTCAATGACCCGCATTGGCTTCGTTCACTTCAAGCAGCAGCGCTTGTCTACCGATTTGAGCAGCAGTCGGCGACCTTGAGGCTCAAGGATGTTCACGAGAAATGAAGTCACCGCCGGAGCACGTGGGGGACGTGGAGGTGTGCGGCCGTGATCCGGGATCGCTCGATGCGCTGTCATATCCTTCTGCCGTGGCGAACGGGCCGCGGTATTGGGCAGGAGGAGCGTGGGGTGTCACGAAACCCGAGGACCGATTTCCTTGATGGCCCCGCTTGGATGTGTGTGAGCATCCTGTTCTTTGGGTGGACGGCAGCCAGTAGCAGCACGGCGCCCTGGGTGAGGGTCGCCGCGACGCTGATGCTGGCGGCCTGGGTGGTGTTGCTGGCACGGCACCTTCTGCGACGCACCCGCGACCGCAGGTCTTCCGACTGATCGCTTCAGAATCAGGTTCTCGTGACGCCGGTGCCTGTCAGCCGTCGAGTCGCTGAAAGACCTGCGCGAACTCATCGTTCTCAACCAGACCGACAAGTACTTGGGTCATGTTGCTGATACCGGCATCGCGGACGATGAGACCGTCCGAGACCCAGAAGTAGCGACCTCCCAGGGCTTCCCCGCTTGCCGCCCATCTCTTCATCACCAGCTCGACCTGGGCGAGGGTGATGACGGTCGCGGTCCATCGCGAGCCGTCCGGGAGGTCGACGAAGACGTCGACGTTGTCCACGGACTCCAGGTCCTCACCGGCATTCGGTAGGAACGCGGCCTCGAAATGCTCTGTATGGACTCGATAGAAGGGGCCGTCCCAGGCTCCCGACTGCCTGCTCTGACTCATCAGGCGAGTTTGCCGGGTCCATCGGTCCACCTCAACCGGGATCTTTCGCCACGGTTCCGGGCATGAACAGCGATCTCGTGCCCGATGACCTCTGGACGCGCATCGCCCCGATGCTGCCACGCCGTCCACAGCGGCGGCATCGGTATGCAGGACGACACCGGACATGCGACCGCATCGCGTTGGTAGGCATCACCTTCGTCCTGCGCACAGGCGTGACCTGGCGCGATGTGCCACGTCAGGAGGTGGGTCGCTCCGGGGTCACGGCCTGGCGCCGCCGTTCTCATCGGATGCGTAGGCGGCGAAAGCCGTGCAGCCAGGCGATGGTGCGTTCGACCACCCAGCGGAATGTTCCCCGACCGGAGCCGTGCTCCACGCCGCGTTCGGCGATGACCGGTCGGATGCCGCGCTGCCAGAGCAGTCTGCGGTACTTGTCGTGGTCGTAGCCGCGGTCGCCAAGGAGCGCGTCGGGTCGGTGTCCGGGCCGATTGACGGCGCCGGCAACGGCCGGGATCTTGTCGATCAGAGGCAGGAGCTGGGTGACGTCGTTGCGGTTTCCGCCGGTCAGGAAGACTGCGAGAGGGATGCCCTGGGCGTCTCCGGCGTGGTGGCGGTGGTCACCTGCCGTCTCATCGGCAGCCAGACCGGCCCCAATGCGATCAGCGCGGGCGCCAGAGTTCAGATCACCGGCTTCTGGGAGGTGAGCACTTTCATCCTCAACAATGCCCTATTCGTCCTGGTGGGCGTCCAGACACCCCATCGCGGGCGCGATCGGCACCGTCTCCCTGGGACGAGCCGTGGTCACGGCACTGCTGGTCAGAGGTGTGGTCGTGGCCATTCGTCTGCTGTGATCGTCACCGCCGCGCCGGAAGCCCTGCCCGCCTACACCAGCCACCTGGATACGCCGCCGGAAACCATCGATGCTCGGCGGCTGGACCAAGACCTTCACCGATCCCCGGCGCTACGGGGCCATCATCGCCCGGCTCACCTTCGACGGCACCGTCATCGAGACCGGCACCGACTCCTACCGCCTCGCCAGCACCCGAGCCCGGGCCGAGGAACCCGCCAAGGTCAGCTGACCAGAGCGCGTCGTTGACGGGTGCCTCTACAGGATGCGTCTGTCGGCGACGCAACCGCACGGCGCATGCCAACGTCCGTCCAGACGTTCGTAAGATCATGAACCTTGACGGAGGACTCGCCCATGACGGCAACAGCGTCCCGCTACCTCTACCTCACGCGGCACGGTGAGGCATCCGAGGACGAGAGCAAGTTGGCGGACAACGGCCGCCGCCAGGCCGTCCTGCTCGGGAAGCGGCTTCGTGAGGCCCCCCTCACGGCAATCCACCACGGCCCGCTCGCGCGCGCGGAGCAGACGGCGCAGCTGGTCTGCGAGCAGCTCGACGGTGTCCCCCTGCTGCCGTCCGAACTGGCCGGCGACTACATCCCCTACCTGCCGCAGCGCGAGGAACTGCCGTCGGAATCGGCCGATGCCATGCTCGGTCACCTGGCCCAGTTCCCAGCCGAGGAGCGCGAAAAAGGGCCGGACCTGGCCCGGGCGGCTCTCGCGCAGTTCACCGGACCCGTCGCCGGTGACGAGCCACGCCACGAACTCGTCGTCACGCACAACTTCCTCATCGGTTGGCTCGTCCGGGCCGCCCTCGACGCCCCGAAGTGGCGCTGGATGGGTATCAACCACGCCAACGCCGCGCTGACCGTCATCCGCTATGCACCCGGTCGGCCCCCATCCGTGCTGTTCTACAACGACATGGGCCACCTGCCCACCGACCTTCGCTGGACCGGCTTCCCGCCCGACCTCCACATCTGAGTGCGGCAAACCTCCACCAACCGGCAGTCACCAGACGAAGATCGAGCGACGGCGCCCGGCCGACGGGGCAGCCAGGCGCCGTCAAATCCCGCCGTCAAAAGCCATACACCTTGATCGACAACGCTGCTTGAACTCATCGACAAACGCTGTCCGTGGAGATGAACGAAGCCAGTTGCCGTCCCCGCGCCCGCGACACGCTGATCGCCCGTACGCGGGGACAGACGGTGACGGCCCGCGACCCGGCGCGCCCCGTACCGGAGCTGACCGAACAGCACACCAGCAGCCACTCCATCGAGCTGTTGCGTCAGCGCCGCACGTCCCTGGCGGTGGTGCGCGACGCGACCGGCAGGCTCATCGGCATGGTCAGCCTCGACAACCTGCCGGCCCGCCTCCCGCATCCGCAGACGGCGTAACAGCAAGGCTCCTGCCGGGCGCCCGGCTTCCTTGGGTGCCCGGCAGTTCTGTCTCACACCGAGCCTTCAGGAGCGCGGGGATCCTTCGTCCCGGCGGACCCCAGTGCCAGGGACCACATATCGGACCCGGCCGCCGAGCCCTGAGAGTCCTGTTCCTTGAGCGCCTTGACCTCGCTCTTGAAGATCCGGCCCGCTGTGCCTGCCGAACGTTTCAGCTCAGGCGGTTTCCTGATCCCGTGGACCACGCTGGCGACGAAGAGGATCACGACCCGTTCACTCATGCCGAACATCAGGGCTTGTCGCTCCCGACTCATCTACAGTGCTGTAGAAGTCTCTCCCGGAAGGCGATCACTCAACAAGTCGGCCGTCCAGCCGAGTTGGCCGGGAGGCGTCCGCGCACGACAAGGAGCCAAGGCAACAGGATGCCGGAGCAGCACAACCAGACGAGCGACGTCGAGTCCCGGTCCGTTCGTCTGCAACTGGCACGCCGGTGCCGCATCATCACGGAGGCCAGGTGGTTCGCCCTGACCGTCTTCGCCGTGATCCTCCTCAACGCGGCATTGCTCGGCCTGGAGACCTATTCCGGGCTGGTCGAAGAGTGGTACCGCTGGATACGGCTGACCGAGCACGGCTGCCTGGCCGTGTTCACCGTGGAGATACTCCTGCGCCTGGGCGCGCACGCCGATCGCCCCCGCGACTTCTTCAAGGATCCCTGGAACCTCTTCGACCTGGCCGTGGTCCTGTGCGCATTCCTTCCCGTCGTGCGCGAGAACACCACGGTGCTACGGCTACTGCGGTTGGCCCGGGTGCTCCGCACAGCCCGCTTCCTCCCCCAATTGCGCATCGTGCTCGCCGCGGTAGCCCGCAGCCTGCCCGGCACGCTGAGCTTCCTGCTCGTCGGAGCACTCCTGCTGTACGTGTACGCGATGGTGGGCTGGGTCTTCTTCGGCCGCCACGATCCCGAGCACTACGGCTCCATCGGCCGCGCGGTGCTCACCCTGTTCCTGCTGATGACGCTGGACGGTATCGGCGAGGCCGTCCACGCCGGTCTGGAGATCTCCCGCTGGAGCCTCGTCTACTACGCCTCCTACGTCCTGCTCGCTTCGTTCGTCCTCGTCAACGTCCTGATCGGGGTGGTCATCACCTCCCTCGACGAGGCCCGGGAGATGGAGAAGGAGGAGGCAGTACAGGAGGGTCCGCACCCGGATGCCGAGCCGGAGGACCGTCGCCAAGTACTCGCCCGTATCACGGCGGCCCGGCAGGCTCTGGACGACCTCGAACGCGATCTGATCTCCTGAGCAGGCCCGTAGGCGTTCCCGTCGCGCCGATATGGTTTCGACCAGAGGCACCCATCGGGTCAGCTCCGCACCTGCTCCTGCCGGGAGGCCCCGGCATGTTCAGGTGGCAGGATGCAGAAAGCGCGTGACAGCCGAGGATTCCGCATCGACCAGGGCCTGGACCTGCGACGACAGAGGTCCGAACGCGTCCACCTGAACAACTCGGCCGCCATCGCGGCGGGCCCACGTGCCGACCGTCAGGCCATCCACGACAACCGTAGGACGGATGACGCCGCCACCCGGCCGGACCCGGCCATGACGGGCAGCGGGAACGGACGACTCCCGGCCGCGGTAGCCGACGAGGTAGTTGTCGTAGGCAGGCAGCATCCGCACATCAAGGGTGCCGGGGCTGTCCCGAAGTTGTTCCACGTGCTCGGTCGGCACGCTCACGCAAGCCGTCGTTCAGGCCGAGCTGGTGGTGGCGGCGGCTCGTTGCGGCGAGGACGCGGGGAGCGAGCAACCGCAGTACCCAGCGGGCATCCGCGCTGGGGATGGTGTGCAGGGTGCCCCGCATGAACCAGCCGCGCACATTGCTCCGATGAACCTCGTACGCCGCGCGGATGCCGGCGGCCGTGATGTCCCGTCCGCGCACCCGGATGCCCAGGTCCGCCGCCACGGCATCCTGCGACTGGACGGCGAAGACCCGGCGCACGACCGCCTCGGCGGAGGCCTCCCGAACCCCGCCGCCCAAGGCCTGCGAGCGGGCCCGCGCTGTGCGGATGTCTTCCTGGGTCAGCGTCGGAGAGGCCGCCAGCCTGCCGGCGTCACGAGACGGCCGTATGGAGGACATCGGCGAGCTCAACGGGCGCGGACAGCATGGGCCAATGCCCGGTGCCGCCAGCAGCGCCCTGAAGTCATTGCAGGCGATCAGGACACGGTCCACGCCGGAGCCGACATCGACGGAGCCGGTGAGCCGCTGCTCGTACGTGCCGAACGGCTGCGGCATCGCCTGCGCGCGCATGAGATCGCGCTGGTCCTCACCGAGTCCCTCCATACTGCCGAACGAGCCGAGGACCTCGAAGGACGGCATCGGCAGTCGCCACCCCTCCCCCTGCTCGGCAACCTGCTTGCTCAACTGCTCCGCCGCCTGGGGCGGCATGAGGTCCAGCAGCCGCATGCCCTCGGCGAACGGAGCGCTGTCGAGGTAGACCAGACGCTCCAGCCGCGATCCCAGACGCCCGGAAGCCCCCGAGACAGGAGCTGCCGCGTAACTGTGGGCCACCAGGGTGACGTCACGCAGGTCATGCTGCTCGACGAACGCGACGACGTCCTCGACATGGGTGTCCAGGCCCGTCTCCCTGGTCGCTTCGCCAGCGCGTTCCCCGAGGCCCGTCAGTGTCACGGGCAGCGCAGTATGTCCGCGCTCCCGGAGCGCACGGGCGGTGTCTTCCCATGCCCAGGCACCAAGCCAAGCACCGGGAACGAGTACGAAGGTAGCCATGCAGTTCTCCTTCTGGAAGATGTCGAAGGGAGCGTAGGATCAATACAGGACACCTTCCGCCCTGATATGACGAGTGACCCATGTCTCACCCTCTGACACGTGTGCTCGCCCTGCTCGAACTCCTCCAGACACACGCCGGACTCACCGGCACCCAGCTGGCGGACCGCCTGGGTACCGACGTCCGCACGGTGCGCCGGTACACGGCGCACCTGCGGGAGCTGGGCATTCCCGTGGAGTCCGATCGCGGCCGTCACGGCGGCTACCGCCTGGCCCGTGGCTACCGGATGCCGCCCCTGGTACTCACCAACGACGAGGCCCTCGCGGTCGTCCTGGGTCTGCTCGCCGGAGAACGGCTGGGCATGAGCGGCACCGCACCGGCCGGTGCCGGCGCCCTGGCCAAGATCGAGCGGGTGCTGCCACAGGCCCTGCGGGAACCGCTCGCCGCCATGCGCGACACCCTCTCCTTCACCGCCGACAGCGTGAACGCACAAGCACCCGAAACCGGCGTTCTGCTGACCCTGGCCCAGGCCTCCCGCTCCCGCCACACCGTTGCTCTGCGCTACCAGTCCTGGCGCCAGGAGCAGAGCGAACGCGACCTCGACCCGTACGGCGTGGTCTTCCATGCCGGGCGCTGGTACGTCATCGGCCACGACCACCACCGCGACAGCCTGCGCACCTTCCGCATCGACCGGATCGCCTCCATCGCCCCCCGCGGCGCGGTGTTCACCCTTCCCGCAGGTTTCGACCCGGTCACCCACCTCACCGCCACCCTGGCGCAGGCGCCCTACCGGTGGCAGGTCGAAGTCCTCATCGACGGCCCTCTCGGTGAGATCGCACGGCGGCTACCGAGCGGCGTCGCCACGCTCACCGCCCAACCCGGCGGCGTCCTGATGCGCGCCCGAGCCGAACGGCTCGACGGCATGGCCCACCTCCTCGCCTCCCTGGAATGGCCCTTCACCATCCACACCCCCGACGAACTGCGCCAAACCCTCAAGGACCTGGCGGGTCGACTCGCCGAGGCCGCCGAACGGCAGCCTGGATCACTTTCGCAGTAAATACCGGATGTACCGCAACAGAGCGTCTACCGTCACAGCAGCACCCTCCCAAAAGCCTCGCGTGCTCGATCGAGCGTGATCACCGCCGCGGGAGCTCCGACCGGAACATCACCCGCGGCAGCGCCCACAGCCACCACCACGCCCTGGACCGCCACACCCGGCGCCACAACGCCTACGAGGCGGATCCCGAAGCAATCGGCGTGGGATTCCGTCTGCCGGCACTGATCGCGTAGAACCGGACCGCTGAGTGAGCGGTGCGGCCGGCTTTGCCCGGCTGACGGCAATCAACTCCCCTACTGCGCGCGGTAGTCTCGGCGGGGTGAATGGTCTCTCACCCCTTGGCCCACCGGAGATCCTCGCTTCGCTCGGTGTGTCCTTCCGTCTGCACGAACACCCTGACGTCACCAGCCCGGTAGAGGTGTGCGCCGCGTTGGGTGTTCCGCTGGAGCGGACCGTCAAGACCTTGGCCTTCGTCACCCCCGAGGACCGTCTCCTGCTGGCGGCCGTGCCCGGTCATGCACGGCTGCGGTACGGCGCCCTCGCCCGCGCGGCCGGGGTCCGCCGAAGCGACCTGTCTCCCGCCGATGCCGGGCGGCTGGCGCGGGCGGGGATGCAGCCGGGCGGGGTGTCTCCCGTGTCCGCGGACCGGTCCGCGATGGTGGTGTTCGACGGGACGGTGAGCGGCCTGGGACGTGTGCACTGCGGCAGCGGCCGACCCGGAAGCAGCATCGAGATCGAGGCGGCACAGCTCACGGCAGCTGTCCCGGGGATCACTACGGCGCCGATCGCCGCCCTCCCGGCGGACGGGCCGCCATGACGACCATCCGCGACGGCACGGCCTCGGACGCCGATGACATCTACCGTCTGCTGAGCGGGTTCGTCACGAGCTACCGGCCCGACCGAGCGGTCTTCGACGACGCCACGTTCCCCCGGATCATCGAGGTCGCCTCGGCGGGCGGCGCCGAGTTCCTGGTCGCCGAGCAGAACTCCTGCGTGGTCGGATACCTGCTCGCGGTCCGCATGCCCACCCTGTTCGCCGGTGGCACCGTCCTCGAACTGCTCGAACTCACCGTGGCCGAGCCCCTGCGCGGTCGCGGTACGGGTTCTGCGCTGATCCGGGCCGCACAGGCGAAGGCCCGTGTGGCGAAGGACGTCGAGGTGAGCGTGCCGACCCGCAGAGCGGCCGCCTTCTATCGCGCTCTGGGGTTCCAGGAGAGCGCCGTTCATCTCACATGGCCCACCGCGTGATCGGGAATCTGTCGAACCATCGGCCGGACGAGACGGGGAAACCATGCAGATCCAGGGGGCAACGGCACTGGTGACCGGCGCGAACCCGGGGCTCGGACAGGTGATGGCCCGGTCACTCCTGCAATGCGGCGCACACCGCGTCCACGGCGGGGCCCGCGACCCGCGGTCCGTCCGCGAGCCCGGCGTGATCCCGGTTCGCCTCGACATCACCGATCCCGCCCAGGTAGCCGCGGCAACCGAGACGCGCTCCGACGTGACCTTGCTGGTCAACAACGCCGGCGTCCTGACCGACAGCCCCCTGCTGGCCGCACCAGTTCCGTGAATCCGCCGGCGCCGGAAGCTCATTGCCGGAAGGGAGCAGGCTAGAAGGGGGGTTGCCAGCTGCCCCAGTGCGTCTTGTGGCCGGGCGGGGGCCAGGACTCCGCTCCACTTGGTCGGGGCCACGAACGGCCCACCCATTCACACTCCGGGATCGCGCCTTCCCAGTCATCGGTGCACCGGTCGGCCCAGGTCCGGCCCACCATCACCGGCCGGGTCACCACGCCGCTGGCGACCTCCTGCACTCGCACCACCAGACCGAGTTCATTGACTCCAGGGTTGCCCCGCGGGCCGTAGGACACATCGACCACCTCACACCAGTGAGCGTGCAAAAGGAACCGTTCCAGATCGGCAGGGACGCACGCCGTCAACTCCCTTCCCCAGAGGGTCACCTGAGGGCCGTGGACCGCGTCGGCCGCGACGCAGAACAACCGGCCGTCGACGAAGTAGGCGTACACGGCAGGCTTCGCCTGTCCCATGCCGAACTCCACGCCGAGGGCCTCCCCGAATGAAGGCTCAGCCTGGAACCGCCGCAGCTCGGTCATGCCGGGCAGTACTGCAGCGACCTCAGCGACATGCATGCCGAAACACAGCGGCCCGACACCTTCCAGCGGCATCAGGTCCCAGTCCAAGCGCGCCGACACCTTCACGGCACTCCGAAGCTCTGCTGCCGCCATGTCTCCACCGTCCCCGCCTTACACACCGAGCCGCCCCAGTTCCCGGCGCTCAGCATCACCCTGGCATTACATCAAGCTCAAGATCGTTCACGGAAATGCGGACAGGGCCCTGAAACCATCAGGGATATTCTTCGCCCCACTCGGATACCGAAGCCGGCGGCGATCTGCGCGAGGGTGTCGTGCTTGCGCAGCGGCACAGGAGCCTCGTGCGTTGTGGGTCCCGCCGCCATGAGGCAGACGGCTTGTCACACACCTTGACGCGGCGGCACTTCTGTCTCCGGCTGCGGAGGGTGTGTGACAGGCCCGGCAGCTCATTGGATCAGGTCGGTGTGCGGATGCTCGGGAGAGGTCGGGCAGACGTAGATCTGCATGTTGTCGGTGCTGCCGACTTCGACCTTGGTCGGCTGTGAGGGGCTCTGGCCACAGCAGCTGCCGACGGTGTTGGCGGCGTAGGCGGCGGCCTGGTCCTCTTGAGGTGCCCAGCTGTATCCCTCGCCGCCGTCCCATTCGTAGGAGGCGATGGTCAGCAGCGGAACCATCTGCACCTCACAGACCGTGCAGTACCGGGGGTTGGGGTCGGTGCGGCCCCACGGAGGCCAGCCGCCGACCTTCCATCCGGGCACGTCAGCCAGATGGACGTCATAGAAGTCCCGCGGACAGTCCGCGTGCTCGGAGCTGTCCACGCTGGCGCCGGCCGCCTGCCATCTGCTCCAGTCCTCCACCATCAGCCGCATCTGCGGGCTCAGATCGAGGCTGTTGGGGTACTCGGTGACCGCTTCCGGTGCCAGCACGCACGGCTCCGGCAGATAGCCGTCATCGTTCACCTCGTACGGCTCGGGCGGTGTGGCGAGGATGTCGGCAACCGCGGCGGCGGACCGCCAGAACAGTGCGGTCGACGGCTTGTGATCCGGATCGTGGTCGTAGGGGCACCACAGCACCTGAAGCAGATCGGCCTGTCCGGGCGGCCGCAGCAGGGGTATGTCGCGCAGATACAGCTGGGCCACGGGCAGCATGGGGACCGGGCAGTCCGCGGGCGGCGGGCCGGCGGCGAATCGCTCCGCGAGTCTCGCGGCGTTCCGTTCCTTGCTCGCCGCCTCCTCGGACGTTGTCCCAGGACCATCGTGATCGCCGTGCCACCGGGCCTGCATGCGCCTCTTGAGCCGCACGTCGTCCGGTGACTCGCGAAACCCGCTGTCCACGTGCAGGTGCGAGGCTTCGCAGTGCGGCCATGGCTCATCGGCCGGCCACAGCAACGGCCCCCCGACCGAGCTCTCCCCGACCGAAGGCGACCCGGGACGAGGGTGCAGCCGAATCGCAGGACGTGCCAACGGCGCCAGCTCGGGAAAGACCGCGGTCACGTCCACGGGCCGCGGCGGAGTAGTACGTACGAAAACCATGCCGGTGATCCTGCCACCAGCCACTGACAACCCCTGGCTGCCTCAACCAGCTTCGGTGACAACGGTGTTCAGCTGGTCAAGTCCAACGCACGCAGCCCCGGCCACAGCGACAGCACGCCCGGCTATGTGACAACCAGCGTGCTTCGGCCCAGCCATCACTCGATCAGTGGCCACTCCGAAAAAGCTCAGACCGCGCTTGAGATCTGCTCTCTACTTGACGTCGTAGCTGATGCCGAAGACGCGAGTGATGCAGGCGTCGAGTAGGGAGGCGAACGCCTGAACGGAAGTCACCTTCGGAGAAGGGATTACACCGGCGTCGTCGGCATCAACGATGTAGTCGATGTCGGCCCACCCGCCGCGGTAGAGGACAACGAGGAGTTCGGCTTCATTCAGACTGCGCAGATGAATGCCCACCGAGTCAGGGTCGTTGATCTGGGAGCGCTCTGCGGTCAGTTGCTGGGGCCACGGGGCAGCCGCCTCGTCGCGCCAGGTTACGGGCTCGGCGAGCAGCCCCGCGGCCTGCCAAGCAGGCTGGCGGTCCGCGACGGCGGAAGCGGCTTCATCGAGGTCTACGACACGCTCCATGCGGAGATCATCGCCTATGGTTCTGGTCACTCCGTAGCGGTACGACGCAAGGGGCGAGGACCCTGGTCGCGTGGCTGGGCGTCCCCGGGCGAGCCGGCGGACCATAACGCTGATCATGGACCAGCGGATCACGGTCTCGGCGTGAGCGGGATGGTGCTCATGGTCGCGGGCCAGGCGGCGGTGGGCGGTCAGCCAGGAAGAGGTCCGCTCGATCGCCCACCGCTTGGACTGGACCTGGAAACTCCGCTGGCCGGGTTCCTTGCGGACAATTTCCAGCTCGCGGCTGAGGGTCTGGGCGGTCCAGACGACCAGGCGGCCGGCGAAGCCTTGATCCGCCCAGACCTTTCGCACAGACGAGTGGTCCAGCCGGGCCCACAGCAGCGGGCGCTTGGCTCCGTCGCGGTCCTGGATGCTCGCGCTCACAACGTGGATGGCCAGCAGGAGACCAAGAGTGTCGGTGACCAGGAACCGCTTGCGGGCCTTGACCTTCTTGCCTGCATCGAAGCCGCGGGTGGCCGCCGGGACGGTGTCGGCAGCGCGGACCGACTGTCAGTCGATCAGCCCGGCGCTCGGCTCCTCGCTTCGCCCCTCGGCCCGGCGGACCTGGGCACGCAGGGCGTCATGGACGCGGGTGACGGTGCCCTCGTCGTGCCGGCGTACGAAACACCAGTACACGGTCCGCCACGGCGGGAAGTCGTGCGGCAGTTGCCGCCAGGCGCAGCCTGTCCGCACCACGTGGAAGATCGCATCCACGATCCGTCGTCGCGGGTGCTTCTCGCGTCGCCCGCCCTTCGGCCCCGTCCGCGGAGGCGGGAGCAGCAGCTCCACCAACGTCCACCTGCTCATCGGTCAGGTCCGACGGATACCCCCCAGCACCGGTCACTGCAGACTCAACGACCACCTCCGCCACGGGGCACGGCGATCTCAAACGCAGACTGACACACCGTGCCTCCCCTCATGTGTCGTACGAGCCGTCCCACGGCGCGCTGAACCCGAGCCGGTTCGGGTAGAACTCGGCCCAGTCGTCCCGCTCCTCTCCGTCGGGATACTCACCGTGGCACTCGCGGACCAGGCCGAACAGCGTGCCGTCGGCATCCACGGCGAACGGGGCAATCGCGATGTCTGCGAACCGCCGGCCAGGCAGCGAGTCCAGCCACCCGCCCATGCGTTGCTGCGCGGTTCCACCACCGAGACCTTGGCGGGCCCGTCGGCGACCGTTCCCGCTGCCCTGACGCGGGAGTCCAGGTGTTGACCCGCAGCGTCGAACTCGTGCAGCACGGAGTACCACCGCCGCAGTACCCGGCCGTCGCCGTCCCGGCCTGCGAAAACACCGCTGACGTGGGCAAAGAACTGGCCTCCGTCCCACTGCCCGATGGTGGACGTTCGGTAGTCCGGCTCATGCCGAATGGGAATCAGGTCAGGCACGGTCATGGCCGCACCCTACGTGTCGACAACGACAGAACGGGTGCCGCCCGGCCTGGCTCGCTGCAGATCTCAAACGCGGTCCCAGTGATCCAGGATCAAAATCGGGTCGCTGCCGACACCGGTCTTGTCCCGGATTCCGGATCGACTGAATAAGCGCAGATGAGGCTTTCTAGCGCCATCCTCATGTTCCACCGGAACCGAGCGGATTGCATGCTGGAACGCCGCTAGAGAAGTCCAGGATTTCGCCGTCCAGTGATCATCCACCACGGCTGTTGTGCGCGGCACCACAGGGGAGCCATTGATGCTGCTCTCCGCCGAACGTTCCGAGTGCTGACAGCCTCCACCTTGCACGATGTAGTGAACATGACTCTGGCAGTTCTCGGCGTGGACGAGCTGAGTCGATTCCGGAAACGGTTGACAGCGTGCGGTGCGGCGAAATCTGGAGGTACGTCACATGTTACTGAGTGGCGTCACCCTGACGATTTTCAGGAGTTTCATCCGCGAGACCAGGCCTCCAATTCCTCGCTGCCCATCCGGCGGGACAGCCGGCGAAGACCAGTACGGCCTGCCTGCACGGTCCGCGTCCGAAGCAGACCACTGGATTGAGTGGCTCCCGGCCGGCACCCCAGCCCGCCGCCCGGGCACCACAACGGCGAACGGGACAGTCCGCGCGCCAAGCGGTATGCGCAGCCTTCCCTCCCGTTCGCCAGGTCCAGCCGCCCCGGGGTGCTGCCCGCGGTCAGGCGGCGAGCAGCACCCCGCTTGAAGAGGCCGAAGCTACCGGCGCCAGCCGTCCAGGCAGACCCAGTGGCCCCAGCCGTGGTGGTGACTCCAGTAACAGTGACGGCCATGGTCGCGATGCCCATCCCAGTCCCCGCCGCGGCCCCAGTCCCAGTCCCTGCCCCGGTCACGGTCACGGTCGCCGCCGCGGCCCCAGTCGCCGCCCCGGTCACGGTCGCCGCCCCGGTCACGGTCGTGGTCGCCGCCGCGGCGCCAGTCGCCGCCGCGGTCATGGTCGCCGCCGCGGTCACGGTCGCCGCCGTGGTCGACACCGGGGAGACCCGCACTCACAGCCGCAGGGGATGTGACGGCACTCGGGCCCGCAGCAGCTGCCGCCGTTCCGGCAAGCGGCAGAACAGCGGCCCCGACCACCAGAACTGCGGCAGTCAGAGTTCCAGCCATACTCTTCACTGATCGATCCTCCTTCGAAACGAAAGGAAACCTCCGTCAGGGCAACGGACACTACCCACAAATTTCGGATGTCCAATTTGACCAGGCCTCATCAAGGCGAATGGGCAGCCCGTGCCCGAAGGGAGTCAAACGGCAGGTCGGAGCACATTAGTAAGGGGTTTCTCCAGACCCCTCCCCCATGGAAAATGAAGCACCGAATGCACTCGACCGGAGGATCAAATAAACCAGCGGAGCAGGGCTCCGGCAGTTCAGCAGCCACGGCACACGGCAGCTCTGCATCTGATTCACCGGCCGTGAAATGACCGGCTTCGGAAGATGCACGGGGTTCGCTTCCACTGCGCTCGCCCGAGCACACACAGATACAAGGCTGTCTTTCTTGACTGAAATACCCCGATTCCTTTGGGGAAATTTTCCGTATCTTTCCCATCCCTTTCCCCAGCCGCAAGCCCGCGGCCCGGCCACAGCACCGCACGGACTCCCTCGACTCCCCTGTGAGCACGGCACCCCCGTCCGCGAGCGCGGCAGCCGGTTCCCCCAGGCGTCACAGCCGCGGCAGCGACGGCCGCACGCAGCCGGTCGGCCCCATCCCCGTCCGCCTCGGTCTCGGCTGACCTGCTGTCACCCATTCCCCGCATCACGGGGAACCCTCACGCTGTTCGCCGTATCCGCCACAGCCCGTACGAACTCCTCGACGTACGCGTTGGTGTTCCCCGTCCGCCAGACCGGGCCGCGCTCGATCGGGCGTGCATCGTGGAGAGGCACGTAGGTGACGTCAGGACGCGGGTAGTACAGGCGGGAATGCTCGCCCACCGGAAGGACCCCTTTGCCCATAGCGACGAGTGTGAGCATCTCGGAGAACGAGGCTCCGGCCGGTCCCTTCGGGATCGGTCGGCCCGACGGGGTGCGGTCCGGGGTGCGGTCCCGCTTGAACCCCACCGATGTGACCTCCGGGTACTGCACTACGGGGTGGTCCGCGAGCACCTCCACCGACACCGAACGCTCACCCGCGAGGGGATGCCCGGAAGCGACCGCGAGCACCCGCTTCTCCGTGATCAGCGCCGGACCGCAAGCCATCCCGTCGAAGGGATACGAGGCGACGAGGACGTCGACCGAACCGTCGACCAGGCTCGCACGGGAGTTGGACAGCTGCACTTCCCGGACCTCGACCCGGCAGTCGGGGTGCCGTTCGCCGAACAGCGCGACCGCCTTGAGCAGTGCGGGGGCCGTCCCCTCCCCGAGAAAGGCCACCCGGAGTTCGCCCGTGACACCTCGGCTCGCGTCGGCTGCTCTGCGCAGTGCGGCCTCCATCGCGGCGACGAGGGGTGCCAGATCACCGGCCAACTGCTCGCCGACCGGGGTGAGTCGAACGGTCCTGCTGGTTCGCTCGAACAACGCACCGCCGATGTGCCGCTCCAATTTCCTGATCACCTGACTCACCCGGCCGGTCGTGAGACCGAGGCGCTCCGCGGTACGGCCGAAGTGGAGTTCTTCGGCAAGAGCCAGGAAGGTCTCGATCTCCACACGCTCCAGCACGTCCCTCTCCCCGTTCGTTGAGTCAGGCTCAACGATCGTATGGCAATGCTGCCTTGATGGCGCATCCGGTCCGACGGATCCTGGGACAACCCCACCGACTCCACCATCGAGGGAAGAACTGTGATCACACCGAACGCCACCACCGGCCCGTCGGAGACCCACACCTCCACGCGGGGCCACGACCGCACTGCGCAGACCCGCAGCGAGGCACCGCGAGTGCCCTCCCTCCGGGTCAAGGCCTTCGACCACCTGGTCCTCAACGTCGCCGACGTCGAACGCTCCCTGTCGTTCTACACCGGCCTCCTGGGGCTGGAGGCGGTACGCGTCGACGAGTGGCGACAGGCACAGGCGCCCTTTCCGTCGGTCAGAATCACCCCGGAGACCATCATCGACCTCGTCGCCGGCACCCGGGGATCGGCCAACGTCGACCACATCTGTCTCACCGTCGACCCCCTGGACTGGGACGAGTTCATCGCATCGGCACCCTGCACGGTTCTCGAAGGGCCCGTACCGCGATTCGGCGCACGCGGCACGGCAACATCGGTCTACATCCAGGATCCGGACGGCAACGGAATCGAACTCCGCTGGTATCCCCAGGACGTCGACGACCGAGCCGAGCAAGGCCACGCTCCTCGTCAACCTGAAGGTCGTTGAACAGGCGCAGCCGACTCCCGACGCGGCGGCTCCCCGCGATGCCGCCGAGGGGCTCCGACGCGTAAGGGTGGAGGCCGGTCTGCGTCTGCCGGCCCGGTCCGAACCGGCCGGTGCGAGTGCTTTTCAACGGTGTCCATCTGCCGTACAACCTGGGGCTGTTCCCCCGCTGTGGCCGCTGCGCTAGGCTCACTCGCCGTCCCGCGTCCTGTGGCAAGGCCACTGATCACGACCGACACGGCGGTCCGGTCGGCTTCACCTGGCGTTGTCGAGTGCACCCAGGAGAGAACCAGAGCCGTGAAGAATGTCGATGCGCCCGTTCGGGACGCGTCCGGACCGGACGCCCGGCAGGCCGGTGAGCTTCGGACCCTGCTCGAGGAGGGCACCCGCGCCGTCGTCGACGACGGCGATCTGCGCGCCGGCCGGGACCGCTTCGAACGCGCCTACCGGATGGCCGAGTCGTTGGGCGACACACGGTCCATGGCGGTGGCCGCCCTCGGCTTCGGCGGTCTGTGGGTGCACGAACACCGCACGGTCGCCGGCTCGGTTCTCCTGGAATCGCGGATACGCGGGGTCCTGGAACTCCTGGACCCCCAGTCCTCGCTGGCACTGCGGCTGCGGATCCGGCTGGCCGGGGAGGGCGACTACCGCAGCAGCGACAACACGGCCGTACTCGCGCTCCTCGAACAGGCAAGGGCACGGCAGAATCCGTTGGCGCGGGCCGAGGCATCGAGCCTGGCTCATCACTGCCTGGTCGGCCCTGAGCACGGCACGCTGCGCCTGGAACTGGCCGGCGAGCTGGTCGCGCAGAGCTTTCTCACGTCCCGCCGCAGTGATCTGTTGATGGGACTGCTGTGGCAGACGGTGGACATGTTCCTGGACGGCGACCCGCACGCGGAACGCTGCCTGGTGGAGCTTCGCGGCCTGCTGGCCGAGCGTGATCATCTCGCGGTCGGTTTCGTCGTGAGCGCGATGGAGGTCATGCTCGCCGTCCGCGCGGGCCGCCTCGACGAGGCCGAGGTGCTGGCCAGGGCCTGTACCGAGCGCGGGATCGCCGCCGGGGACGTCAACGCCACCGTCTGGCAGGCCGCCCAACTGGTGACCATCCGCTGGTATCAGGGCCGAGTGGGAGAGCTCGTGCCGCTCCTCAGCGACATGGTCAACTCGCCGACGCTGAGCGCTGTGGACGATCACGCGCTGGCCGCGCTGGCGGTGGCCGCGGTGACGGCCGGGGACCGGCGCAAGGCCGTCGGCGCGCTGGCCACGCTGTGCGGCCGCGACCTCGGCGACCTGCCTCGGTCGAGCAGCTGGATGGTGACGATGCACGGTGTCGCGGAGGCGGCCTATCTCCTCGACGACACCGCCACGGCGGCACGGGTCTACGAGCTGCTGAGCCCCTACGCCCACCTGCCGGTCGTGGGCAGTCTGGCCGTCGCCTGCTTCGGCTCGGCCCACCACGCGCTGGGGGTCGCCGCGTTGGCCACGGGCGATGCCGAGCGGGCCGTGGGCCATCTGCGGGAGGCGGTCCGGCGCAATCTCGCCCTGGCGCACTGGCCCGCGGTCAATGCCTCCTGGGAGCGGCTCGCGGTGGCGCTCGTACGAGCCGGGCGGCCCGCAGAGGCCGACGCCGTCCGGCAGGAGATGGCCGCGGCCGCCGAGAAGACCGCGGAGCCGCTGCCCAGGACCGCCGGGCGTGACGACGCAGATCCACAAGACGAGGACGGGCAAGGGCAAGGGCAAGGGCAGCCGACGGTGTCGTGTGCCCGGCTGGGCCGCAAGTGGCGGATCGGGCTGCGTGGGCGCAGCGTCCTGGTGGAGCACAGCGTGGGAATGCTGCACCTGGTGGTGCTGATCGCCAATCCGCGCCAGGAGATCCGGGCCGCCGACCTCGTGGCGGGGCTGACCGCCCTCGGCGAGGCCGCCGGGCGCGCGGCTGCGCCCGGACAGCCGGTACTGGACCGGGCGGCGATGCAGGAGTACCGCAGCCGTCTGGCGCGGCTGCGCACCGATCTGGACGCGTTCCGGGCGGCCCACGACCAGGAGCGGGCCGCTGCGGCCCAGGCCGAACACGACTGGCTGGTGAGCCAGCTCGCCGGTGCCACGGGCCTGGGCGGACGCGCGCGCCGCTTCTCCGAGAGCGAGGAGCGCTCCAGGGTGGCGGTGAGCAAGGCCGTCCGACGGGCGCTGGACCGGATCGCGGCAGCCGATCCGGCGATCGGTGAGCATCTGCGGCAGGCGGTGCACACCGGGGTGCGCTGCTCGTACTGGCCCGCCTGACAGCGGCCCTGCCCTGCTTGCGGCGTGATCCTGGGCTACGGCAGTGTCCGCTGGTCTCCCCGTTCCGGGCCGTCGCGGCCGTTCTGTGTGCCTGGCCTTCCGGCCTAGGTGGCCGCGGCCGGCCGCTTCGGCGGCTGTCGGCATCCTGCGGCCGGAGAGCGCCGTGCCGATTCCCCTCGGGCCACGGCTTCCTCTGCCGCTCAGCCGTGGCTCGCCCGTCCGGCACCCCTGCGAGGGCCGCAGCAGTGGCCGGTGACGGGACGGTCGTACGGGAAACGGAGAGCCGTAGGGGTGTCGGCCCCGCCGAGCGGCGGGACCGACGCCTGTGTTCAGGCGGAGGACCGGGACGGACCGGGCGTCGCCGGGACTTTCACAGCCCGCCGAAGGTGTGCGTGGCCCGCAGTTCGACGCCGCCGGCCGCCCAGGGGGACCAGTCGGTGCTGTTGGGACCGGACTGCTCGCAGTGGTACAGCGTGCCCGTGCCGTCGACGGCGAACAGTGCGATCCTGCCGGTTCCGCTGCGCTCGGCGCAGACGTGACGCATCCTCAGTGCGGTGGCACCGGCCTGCGTCGGTATCTGAGCCCAGGGTTGCCATGTCCCGCTGCCCGGGGCGGTCTCGAAGCGGCGCCAGAGCATCCCGTCAGGGTTGGTACCGAAGATCGCCAGGCGTCCGTCGAGGTTGCGGGCCAGGTCGATGGAGTCGAGGATGCCGTCGAGCGGCAGTACCCCGCCCCACTCGCTCTCCGTCTGCGCGTTGGCGACGTTCATCTTGCGCTGGATGAGGAGACCGTCCTCCTTGATGGCGACCAGCACGGCGCGCCCGTCGGAGCCGGTCTCGACGGCCAGCTGGATGGCGGTGCCGCCGAGCTGGGTCCAGGGAGTGAACCAGCCGTTCGAGGCGGTGTCGTCGTTGAGGAAGTCCTGCCAGCGGTGGCGGATGCTGTTGTCGCTGCGGGTCGCGTAGACCTGCATGCCGCCCCACTGGTCCTGGACCGCGCTCGCCGACGTGAAGGCGGAGTCGAACTGCTGGGGCGCCGTGTAGGTGCTGCTGCCCGCGCCGGTCTGCGCGCGACGGGTGACGAAGCCGTTCTGGTCGATGGCGAACACCTCGACCCGGCCGTCCTGGTGGGCGGCGGCGGTGACGGACTGCCAGCCCGGCCCGCCGGCGAGCTTGGTCCAGGGCTTCAGGTCGCCGCCGGCGGTCAGCTGACTGGTGTTCCACAGGTTGCCCTGCGCGTCCGTGCCGAACAGCTCCAGGCGTCCGTCCTGGTTGCGGGCCGCGGCGACCGGGGAACCGAGCGGGTGCGGAGCGTGCAGCGGGAAGGGGGCCGGCAGGAGCAGCTGCGTGTTGCGGTCCTGGTTGAGGCCCATACGGTTGGTGATGCCACGACTCACCTCCTGCGGGTCGTTGGTGGCCAGCTCCCGTGCCAGGGAGGCCAGTTGCGCGGGAGTGCTGGTGTCGCCCCCGAAGGAGAGGGGCGCGGCGGGGTCGACCATGGTGGTGAAGATCGAGAGGGTGGCGGGCCCGGCGGCGGAGCCGAACTCCCCCGCGTTCTGCGCGTCGGGGCTCGCCATGATCTCGATGATGCGGCTCTGGATCGGCCAGTCGATGTGCGAGGCGGTGGAGATCTCCCAGAAGCCGCCGGAGATCGGGCTGGACGCCGGCGCCGGATGGGGGATGATCTTGTTGGCGTGTGTGTGGCCGTTGACCATGGCGATCACGTTCGGGTAGCGCAGCAGCAGTGACTTGAGTTCGTCGCCGGTGTGCCGGTCCCCGAAGATGCCGCCGAAGATGCCGTCGTCCAGGTTGTCCATGGTGTTGAGCGTGTGGTGACAGAAGATCACGTACATCTTGTCCTGCACACCGCTCTGCGTGACGATGTGGTTGCTGGTGTTGATGTAGCGCGAGCTGTTGACCCTGAGCTGCTGTTCCAGCCACTCGAGCTGGTCGGTGTCGATCGAGCCGCCCGCGGCGCCGGAGCCGAATCCGTCGGTGTTGGTGTTGGTGGAGTCGAGGGTGATGTAGCGGATCAGGTCGCCGGAGGCGGACGGGATCGCGTAGTAGGCCTTGTCGATCCCCACGCCCTGGAATCCGTGACCGACCGGCAGGCCTGCGGTGTTGAAGTGGTCCTGGATGAAGGCCTTGCGGGACAGCAGCCGCCGGTCGGGGTCCGCGGCGACCCGGGTTCCCTCCAGTTCCCAGGCGACCATCAGCTTGCCGAAGGTGCCGAGGTCGCTGTAGTTGTCCGGCAGGTCGGCGGAGGTGCCGGTGGTCTTGGACGTGCCGAGCGTCAGGCCCTGCACGTCGACGAGGTTGTTGTCGATGGGCTCGTTGCCCTGCCACAGGCCGTCGTGGTTGCCGTACGCCGCGTACCAGGGCATGCGCAGGCCGTGCGAGACGAACGGCCGACGGGCCGCGCCCACCGCACCGCTCGCGTCCAGCAGCCCGGGAACGTAGGGGAAGCCGAGGCCGGAGGTGCCGGTGTACCGATTGCCCGGCACCTGCTGCGGTGGCACGGACGGGTAGTAGTAGTGGTTGTCCCCGGTGCCGCCGCTGGTCAGGGCACCGCCGGCGAAGCTCTGGTCCAGGCCGACGGCGCCGGAGTCCGGGACGATGGTCTGGCCGCCGTCGAGCAGGTCGATGTACCAGCGGTTCTCGTTGTGCTGGCAGTTGTCGATCGCGTCGCCGGTGACGATGGTGAACTGGAGCGGCATCCGGCTTCGCGGGCCCTTGCCGATTCCGGCGACGGCCTGGCACATCGCGTCGACGACCTGCGTCGAGAGGAACTCGTGGCCCCGGTAGGCCGAGTCGGTGGGGTACGAGGCGTAGTGCGGGGCGCCCGCGTCGGCGTAGCGGTCCATGAACTCCAGGCGGGCCGGCGACTGGTCGTCCACGATGTGCAGGTCGGTCATCTGCGCGAACGCCGCCAGCGCCATCGTCGGAGGGCCGAAGCGGGACCAGAGGTCGGTGCGGATGGTGTGCGGCTCCCCCGGCCCGGCGACGAGCCGCTGATAGCCCGCGCCCTGGGCGTAACTCGCCCGCTGCACCGTCCGATCCCACGTGGTGACCACCGGCACGTCCGATGGGGAAGCAGCCGCCGTGGCAGCTGTCCGGCCGGCCTCCATCGAGGTGGCGGCTTCGGCCGCGGCGCGAAAACCGCCCGCGTCGATGGCTGCCGCCACCACACCCGCTCCGGTCGCCGTCAGTAGCCTTCTTCGCGAGATACCCACGCCATGTCTCCCAGGAGAGGTCGAACTTGTCTCTCTCCCGGCGTTCCATTCCGTTCCGCCTCGTTCCACGGGCTCCCACGCCGCTCGCCCTGTCGGCTCTCGCCGTCCGTGGGCGCATCGGACACGACGCCGGAACTGAAGGCGGGGGCTCCGCTCGGACCGGGGAAGCGAACCACGTGCCCCACCAAGTGGGCTTGTCACCCCAGCGGTTGCGGGCGGTCCCGATGTATCGGTACTCGGCGGGGCGCGCGCGGCCGGGCGTAGGCTGTGACCGGCACGGAGACGGTGGGGGAGCACATGGCAGCCGAAAACGCACGGAGTTGGGGATCGACCCTCGATGCTGTCGTGGTGTACGCGCAGGGCGCGCTCTGCCACCGACTGGCCCGGGGAACTGTGCCGTCGAACGGACGGGTGCGCGTGACGGGGCTGCCGCGCTCCCTGGACCCGGGTTCGCTGCGGGCTCGCGTCAAAGGCGCTTACGGCCTGCGCGTGGTCGAGGCCCGGGTGGAGGTCGACGCCGAGCCGTCCGGCACCGGCTCGCACGACGAACTACGGCGCGAGACGGAGCGGCTGCGTGAGGAGTACGCGGCGGCGCAGCACCGCCGAGACCGGCAGTTGAACCTGATCCAGGAAGTCACGAACCTGCATCCGGTCCCGCCGGCCCGAAGGCGCGACGATCCGCACCGCCGCACCGCGGTCGACGCCTGGCTGACGCTGGCCGATTTCGTCGACGGGCGGATGACGACTCTGCACGCACGCCTGGTCGAGCTGGAGGAGGCGCTGAGCCGCGTCGAGCACGAGCTCGAGGTCGCCGTCGACAACCTCGCCCGAGCCTCCACCGACGCACCGTCGGCGCACGTGGACACGACGGTCTGCGCGGCCCTGACCCTCGACGGCACCGGCGAGGCGGAGATCGAACTCGAGTACGGGGTGCCTGGTGCCGTCTGGGTTCCGGCCTACCGTCTCGGGTACCGGCAGGGCGACGGCACCGGCCGACTGGTCCTACGCGCCTCGGTCGCTCAGCGCACCGGAGAGGACTGGACCGGCGTACGCATCGCGCTGGCCACCGCCGACCTGCGGCGCCGCACCGACTTGCCGGAGCTTCGCTCGATCCGCATCGGGCGCCGCCAGCCCGCCCCCGCACCCTCCGGCTGGCGCGAGCCCCCAGCGGGACTCGCCGACCTCTTCACCGGATACGACGCGGCGGGCCCGCGTCCCGCGACCTCCGCGGCTCCCCTGGCTGTCGGGGCGGCGGCCGGCGCCGGTGCGGCCGTGCCCGTGTCCGTTGCGCCGCCCCCGCCTCCACCGGTCTACGGCAGGCCGACGGCCGGTGCCGGTCCGGTCGCGCCCGTTGCGCCGGGATCACCGATCTACGGCGGGCCGCCCACCGTACCCGCGGCCCCACAGGCGCCCAGCGGCGCCGCGATGCTCTTCCCGGGCGCGGTAGCGGACCTCGCGCAGCCGGCCCGGCCGCTCGCCCGCAGCAGCTCCTTCGCCGGCCCCGCCGCCCCGGCTCCCGGCCAGGCGGTGGCGCCACCGGCTCCGGCGCTCTCCGCGGGAGCGCCACCGGCGCCGGCCGCCGGTCCGCCGCGGCCGAGCGACGGCGAACTCGACTACGCGTCCCTCGTCCTGTGCGGCCCCGACGACCCGGGCGATCGCAGGGGTCGGCTGTTCCCCGGCCCGTCCTTCGACCCGGTGGCCGCCGAGTACCGCCGCCGCGGTGAGGCGGTCGCCGCGCTGCCCCTGCCCGGACACGCGGTACGGCCCCGCGAGTCGGCCGGCTCCTTCGACCACCGGTTCGACGCCGCCGCCCGCGCCGACGTGCCGTCGGACGGCACCTGGCACACCGTCACGGTCACCGAGATCCCGGTCGGGCTGCGCACCGAATACCTCTGCGTACCGGCCGTGGAGCAGACCGTGTACGCGACATTGGTGATTTCCAACGCCACCGACCAGGCCCTGCTGGCGGGGCCGGTGGAGATCACCGTCGACGACGGCTTTCTGTCGACCGCCGCGCTGCCCACGCTCGCGCCGGGCGGTGTGCGCCGCGTGGGGCTCGGGCCGGCCGAGGACATCCGCGTCGCCCGCCGTACGAACGTGCACGAGTCGACGGCGGGCCTGCGCAACAGCACCACCGTGCTCGACCACCGTGTCCACGTGGAACTGGCCAGCCATCTCGCCAGGCCCGTCACCCTCGAGGTCCGCGAGCGGGTACCCGTCACCGCCGAGGCGGACGTCCGCATCGTGGAGCACGCGGACTGGACGGCGCCCGAGGAGGGCACGGGCCCCGATCAGCATGCTCCCGGTATCCGCGTCTGGCGGGTGGATCTGCCCGCCGGCGGCTCCGTCGCCCTCGAAGGCGGTTACGAAATTCGCATCCCGACCGGCAAGGCCCTGGTCGGCGGCAACCGCAGGAGCTGACACCCACCATGTCCACGACCCCGAAGCCGATCGCTCTGCCCGTCACGGCCGTCACCTGTCTGGAGGATCGCGCCCAGGTCGAACGGACCGCCGCGGTCGATCTACAGGCCGGAGTTCAGCGGCTGCGGCTCGGGCCGGTCAGCGCGCTGGCCGTCGACCGTACCCTGCATGCCGAGCTGAGCGCCGATCACCCGGCGACCGTGCTCGACGTGCGGATCGTCCGTAGCTGGACACCGCGCGGGCCGGTGCCGTCCCCCGACGACGACTCCGCCCTGCGCCTGCGCGCGCACGCCCTGGAGGAGGAGCAGGTCGCGCTGGAACAGCGGCGCGATCGTCTGCGTGCCCGCCTCGACCTGCTCGCCCGGCTCGCCGCCGACCTGCTGCGGGACATCGGCGAGGGGACCGGCTCCGGGGAGAGCGAGGTGCCCCGCTGGACCCGCGGACTGGACCAAGTGGACGGCGAGCGCGACACGTACGGCGAGGACCTGCGCGCCGTGGAGGCCCGGCTGACCGCCGTCGCCCGCGAGCAGGGGGAGATCCGGCGGGCCATGGATCTCGCCGAGGATGAGCCCCTCGAACTGGTCGGCCATGTCGAGCTGACCGTGGACGCCGAGGCGGCCGGGCCGGCGGGGCTACGACTGAGCCACCTCACCCCGTGCGCCTTGTGGCGGCCCGCCTACCGGGCCGTGCTCGTGGGGGACTCGCTCACCCTGGAGACCGACGCCGTGGTCTGGCAGCGCACCGGCGAGGACTGGTCGGACGTACGGCTGACGTTGTCGACGGCCCGGTCGACGCTGGCCACCGAACCCCCGCGGCTGGGCGAGGACCGGTTGACGCTCAAGGACCGCTCCGCCGCGGAGCGCCGCACCCTCAACGTCGAGATGCGCGAGCAGGAGATCGGCGACCTCGGCCCGGCACCGACACTCGGCCTGCCCGGGCTGGCCGACGGCGGTCAGGCACGGGTGCTGCGCTCCCCCGCGCCGGTCTCCGTGCCCGGCGACGGGCGTGCGCACCGGGTGCCCGTCTCCGCTTTCACCGCGGCCACCAGCAGCGAGTACGCCTGCTCCCCCGAACTGTCCCCGCTGGTCACCCGGCTCGTCCGGTTCGGCAACGAGTCCGGACATGCGCTGCTGGCCGGGCCCGTGGATCTGATCCGCGACAGCGGATTCACCGGCCGCGGCACAGTGGACTTCGCCGCCCCCGGAGCCCCCGTGGAGCTTGCCTTCGGCAGCTGCGACGACTTCCGGGTGGTCCGGCATGCCGAGGAGTCCCGCGACTCCGTCGGGATGACCCAGAAAACCGTGATCTCCCGCACCGTCCGGGTTCATCTGTCCCGCTTCTCCGCGCCCGAGGAGAGCGACGAACGGACAGTGGTCGTCCGCGAGCGCATCCCGGTGTCCGAGGTCTCGGCGGTGGAGATACGCCTGCGCAAGGATGCCTGCTCCCCCGCACCCGACGTGGTCGACACCGAAGGCATCGCCCGCTGGGACGTCACCGTCCCGCCCGGCGGCCACCGCACGGTCACCCTGGCCTACGACCTGTCGGCCGGCGCCAAGGTCACCGGCCTGTGAGCACGGCATTGCGCCGCCGAACCCGGGCCCCGCAAGCCGTCACCCCGGCATGAAGCATGTGCCTCCCCGACTCCTGCCTCCCCGACTCCTCACCGGCGTCGCCGGACGCCACTGCCGATCACCAAGGCCTGGGCCGATGACGGCCACAAAGCGGAACATCCCGGCTATGGACGTCGCTTCCGGTGCGGACTCCACTCGTAGACACCGAAGGAGGACTCCACGACCTCGCGGGGCCAGCGTCGGCGAACCTCGTCCAAGCGGCGGCGCTGTTCCTCCATCCAGCCTTCTTCGACGGCCACGGGCACTGTCACCGTCGCCATGGAACCCGGTATGTCATCGACGATGACATCGGGGCATCCACGCTCTCCGCTGAGCTGGATCCTGATCTCGGGGCCACGGCCTCCCATCCAACTGATGTCCTGCCCCGCCGCCAGGGAGTCGAGGGCTGTTTCCCATTCGACCAGGTCGCGAGGCGCGATCCAGATGTCCAGTTGCCCGCTGACGAACGCGGTCGTCACCAGGACGTTCGCCGTCAGGGTGTCGTGAGCCGTCAGTACTCCCGGCCTATGCCGTCCGGTCACCTGTACGACGACGCTGTTGCCCTCGTCGTCGGCGAGGCGAATCAGGTCTACGCCTCCTTGCTCGGTCATGGTCCCCCACTTCTGACACGTCCGTCTCCGCGGTTTCGGAGCGGCCCGATCCCGGACACGCTAGCTCCGGCCACCGACACCGACGTCCGCGGCCCGCCCAGGTGCGCTCTGCCCGCCGACGCACGCGCCGGTTGCACGACCGCCGCCCTCGCACGTCGGCACATCTCGGTGTTGGGAGCCGTGCCCGGTCGGGAGGCGGCATCGTGACGAACCGGCATCCGAGCGCGTGGCATCGTCGCTCTCCCGTCCCGAGTTATTGACGCCGCGTCATCAACGATGGTTCAGTGGCTCAGCCACTGAACCACTCAATCACCGGGAGCCGACGTGGAGGCACTGCCACGCGAGACGATCGTCGACGCGCTGGAGAAGCGGCTGCGCGAGGACATCCTCGCCGAGCGTCATCCCGCCGGAAGCTATCTGCCTCCCGAACGTGAACTCGCCGACGGATTCGGGGTCACTCGCACCTCCCTCAAGCACGCCTTCGAGCGACTGGCGCACGCCGGATTGCTGGAGACACGCCACGGAGTGGGGACCCGGGTAAGGGATTTCCTGCGCCTGGGCGGGGCGGACCTCCTGCCGATGCTGGTGCTCCACAGCCCCGACTGGATCGGTGAGATCTTCGAAGTCCGCCGCAGCATCGGCATGTTGATCGCGGAACGCGCGGCGACCCGTGCCACGGCGGCCCAGGTCGCCGAACTGCGTCTGCTGCTGGCGGCCGTCGGCGACGCGGCGGGCGGCGAGCCCGTGCAGCTGGCGGACGTCGAGGTGCACCGTGCTCTTGCCCGTGCCACGGGCAACCGGGTGTACGTCCTACTGACCAACACCCTGTTCAACGCGTATCTGCCGGTGCGCGGAGCGCTGGTCGGGCCCTTCGAGGTTCCCCGGGCCGCTCGTGACCGTCTGACTCCGGTCGTCGAGGCCGTGGCCGCCGGCGACCAGGAGGCGGCTCGCACCGCCGCGGGCGACTATCTGTCGGCGACGGAACGCATGATGCTCGACGGGCTGGCACGCTCCCGCCGACGCCGGGAAGGTGCCCGGTGAGCTTACGCGGGACGGTGTTCAAAGAGACCCTGCTGGGCCGGGTGCGTCTGGCCGGCGAGGACCGCGACCACCCCGTCCGGCTGGACCTGCTGGTCCGTGCCGACGCGGTGCCACTGCCCCACCGCACGACGCGGGCGCACGTCACCGGACGCGTACGCGTGACGGGACGCGCCGACGACACCGAAGCCGTGGGCGAGCTGGAGACAGCGCCCCATTCGCGCGACTGGATCCGCTACCGGATCACCTTCGTCATGGAAGGCCGGCGCCTCACTCTGGTCGGCTGCAAGTCGATGTCACCCAAGCGTCCGCTCGCCTCGCTGACCGTACTGCCGTACACCCTGTACGAGAACGGTGACCGCGTGGGCGAGGGCACCCTGCGCTTTCCCCTCGTCACCGGCCTGCTGCCCTTCATCGCGAGCTTCCGGTTCCCGCGTGCTGTCACGTCCCCCGTCGACGGGCGTCCGGCAGCACGCTGGGACGGCACACCGGGGCGGACCGAGGTCTGGTACACGACCCTGACGGATCCGGCCACCGACAGCGGGATCTGGCTGCACCACGAACTGGTGGCGCCCTCCGACGGTTCAGCCGCCTACGCGCACGGCTGGATCGCCGTCTTCCCCAAGGACGGCCACGTCGAACACGCACGCTTCGGCCCCGTACCGTGGACAGCGCATCCGGAAGGCTTCACCGCCGCGGGCGTCCACCTCCGACCGGGCCGGCTCACGGGCTCCGCGGGGACGTTCACCTGGGCGCTCACCGAGAGCCCCGAGGGCCCGCCGCTGTACACGTTTCCCCGCTGGTCCTGGCGACGCCCCTGGCTTCCGGCCTCGCACATGCTCCCCGCCGGCCGCTCCCGCTACAGCGGAACCATCCGGTACGGCGCCGGTGAGCTGCGACTGGACCACGCTCCGGGGGCCGACGCCCGCATCTACGGCCATGGCAACGCACGCCGCTGGGCCTGGCTCCACGCCGACCTCGGTGGTGGTGACGTCCTGGAGATCGTCGCCGCGGTGTCCATGCGGCGCGGACTCGACAGGCTGCCGCCCCTGGTCTTCCTGCGCCTGCACCGAAACGGCCGCAGCTGGCCCCGGCGCGCGGAACGCTCCGCCGTGGGCTGGGCGGGCGTCGGCCGGTTCCGCGCGGACCTCGGCCTGCCCGAATGGCGGGTCGAGGGCAGGGCGGGCCTGAGACGCATCAAGGTGACAGTCACCCAGCCGCCCGACCGGACACTGAGGCTCGACTACACCGACCCCGACGGCTCCACCGCGGTCTGCCGCAACAGCGAGAGGGCGGACGCGGTGGTCAGCCTGGAGCGCTGGTGGGGCACATGGCGGCGGGAAGCCTTATGGCGGCTGTCGGGTACCGCGCACGCGGAGGTCGGCGACCGATGAACCATCGAGATCCGCCCGCCTCGGCGGACGTGCGGTCGCCCTGCCCGCGGACGGAGGCACCTCCGTGCGGACGCGGCTCGTGCCGGGCAGGGCCGCCCGCAAACGGGCGCTGCGGCAATGGCGTCCGCCGCCCCTGACTTCCGGCCCCGCCGACCCGCCGCTCGACAGTACGCAACCCCGCAGCCCGACCGTACGCCGTCCCGCGGCCTGCCCACGCCTGCGAGCACCGGCGCCGTCGTTGTCGACCTGGGCGCCGACGAAGACATGGCCGCTCCCACCTCGCCCGCGTCGGAACGCCTGTCGTCGTCATCGTGACCCGGTCAGCCACCCGTACCACCTCTGCTCCTGAGCAAAGTGCCCCATCCTCGGCCCGCCGGTCCCCCGCCCTCGGCGGCCTTTCTCGAGCGACACCACACTTTTCCGCGTCCAGGAGGTCCTGTGTTTCCTGTGCACCTGCGCACCACTGCGGTCGGCTTCGCGCTGGTCCTCGGGGTCTGCGCCGCGCTGTTCCCGAGCCATGACGCATCTGCCGCACCCGCCGGATCGGGCACTGACGTCCGTACGGCTCAGGCCGTGAGCACCTCGGCGGCGGTCCGGACCTCCTCCGACGTGCCTGCGGTCGGGCCCTTCACCGAGCCGGGCTTCGCCGCCACGTGCACCTGGCACAACTTCGGCGAGGGTGAACAGCCGCCCCTGTGGCTGATGTTCGCGAACCCGCTGTGCGTGGAGTACAGCAAGCGCGACATCACCTTCGACGACGGTGGAGCCCTGCGCTTCCTGGTCGCCGAGCCCTCCCGCTTCGCCATCACCATGCTGACCTGCCGCTACTACCAGAAGGACCACTGGAGCGTGCAGGCCACCAACGGCGCCGTACCGTACGTGGCGTGGGACGGCCAGTACTGGTGGG
The DNA here is from genome assembly GCF_009377175.1 of Streptomyces adustus. Taxonomy (GTDB): domain Bacteria; phylum Actinomycetota; class Actinomycetes; order Streptomycetales; family Streptomycetaceae; genus Streptomyces; species Streptomyces adustus. The sequence continues at coordinate 55,689 of NZ_VJZD01000003.1, read as the reverse complement.
ACAAGACCGGCCGGCGGGCCGGCGCCCGCCTCACCCACTTCAGCGTCAACGGCCGAACGGCAGGCATCGGCGACGCCGTCGCCGCCCTGCGCGCCTCGAACTTCGACAACCTCGCCGACGCGCTGTCCGAATACGGCCAGGAAGCCGGTGAGACCGGTCTGACGGTGGCGCTTGCGCCCGACCTCGGCTGCGCGCTGATCGGCTGACCGGCCGTGTCCACCATCGACCGACGAGCGATCCTCAAGGCGCTCACCGCATCGGTTGCCGTGCTGGCCGCCGGGGGCCTCACCGCCACCCCGGCAGCCGCCGCGGCGGACGTCTCCGAAGGCTGGACGACACAGACGCTGGGGGCCTTTGCCGACACCCTCATCCCCGGTGAGCACCGGTTCCCGGGTGACCAGGTGTGCGCCGGAGCGGTCACCGGGCCGGGCGCCGTCCAGGCGGGCGTCATCGACGTCATGAACTCTCCCCAGTTGCCACTGGCCCCGCTGCTGCCCGAGATCGCGGCCCTGCTCGACGCCCGTGCCGTCGCCTATGCGGCGGTCCGGCTGATCTGGCTGTCACCCAGCCGGCCGCCCTTCGTCGACCTGTCCTTCTCCCATCGGACCGATCTGGTCAGCGGCCTGTTCGGCTCGGGCGACCTCGACGAGCCGGTCTGGCAGGTGATGAGCCTGATCGTCGGCATCGCGTTCGACACCGCCGGGCAGTCCGACACGGCCGCCGCCTTGGCCCAGGGCCATCCGGGCCTGGCCTGGCTGAGGTTTCCCGAGCCGGACCCGGACGGCCTGTGGCGGTTCGGGGACTTCTCCTACGGCCGCCCGCTCGCGGCGCTCCATCCCGCCACGACCCCTTCCGGGAGCCCGGCATGACCGAGACCACGGACGTCCTCGTGATCGGCAGCGGCTTCGGCGGGGCCATCCCCGCGTACTACATGGCCGCAGGCGGAGCACGCGTCACCATTCTGGAGCGCGGACCCCGCTGGGGTGCGGCGCAGTTCAGCCACTCCATGCGCCTGGGCACCTACAACAAGATCGTCGATGTGATCCGCGGCGACGGCGTCTCGGTGGTCGCGGGCAACTGCGTGGGCGGCGGCAGCGTCGTCTACTTCGCCGCCTCGCTACGGGCGCCGTCGTACGCCTTCGAGCGCCACGGCAGCATCGGACGGCGGATGTGGCCGGCGTCCCTCAGCCGGGCCACGCTCGACCCGTGGTACGACCGGGTGGAGCAGGCACTGCCGGTCGCACACACCGGCTGGTCGGACGTCTCCTACGCGGGCGGGGTACTGGCGGCCGCCTGCCGGCGGGCCGGGCACACCTGCAATCCGGTTCCGGTGGCGGTGGACACCGCTGCCTGCACCAACTGCAACTGGATGCTGTCGGGCTGCGCGTTCGACGCCAAGCGCTCCATGCTCCTCAACTATCTCCCCGCGGCGGAAGCCCATGGTGCGGTCATCCGGCCACTGCACGAGGTTCAGCTCATCACCCCCTCGCCGGAGTCCGGCTACCGCTACGCGGTCGCCTACACCGTCCTCGACCCCGACGACTACACCTGCACCACGAACGTGGGGATCATCCACGCCAAGGTCGTGGTGCTGGCGGCGGGTGCGGTGGGCACGCCGGTGATCCTCCAGCGGTCCGCCCTGCTGCTCGGCGGCATCCCGGGTGCGGTCGGCCGCTACTTCTCCGGCAACGGCGACCACGTCAGTGTCGCCGACGTCGACGAGAGCAAAGCGGGGTCGCTGCTCGGACTCTCCCGCCCCGACGGAACGGTCTACCAGGGGCTGCCGATCGGCCGGCCGATCACTTCCGCCACGTACGACTACCTGGATCCGTCCGCACCTGAGTACAGCCGGTTCATGCTCCAGCAGATCTACTTCCCGCCGCTGACCAACATCCTCGCCCAGACGACCGGCGCGCCCGGCTGGTTCGGCGTCGACAAGCGTCGGATGCGGGCCCGTTGGCCGTCGTGGCTCACCCTGCTCGCCATGACCGAGGACGACAACGAAGGCACCTTCGGAGTGGTTCCTCCCACCGGGGGCTTCATCCGCCTGGCACCCGGTCTCGGTCAGGGCACGATGTCCTTCCGCCCCACCACCCGAACCCGCCAGGCATGGGACCGGGCGGACACGGCGCTGCGCGGAATCCTGGAGAAGGACGGTCTGTCCCGGGTCCGTCCGTGGACCGAGGCCTTGGCCGGTACGGTCACGGCCCACCCGCTCGGGTCCGCGCGCATCGGCGACGACCCGACCACCAGTGCCCTCGACGACCAGCACGAACTACGGGGATTTCGGGGCCTGTTCGTCACGGACGGCTCGGCTGTACCCGCCTCGCTCACCGTCAATCCGTCACTGACCATCGCCGCGCTGGCCGAACGTGCCGCCATCGGGATCGCGACGCGTGTCGCCGAGGCCGGAGTGACGATGACAGGGGGCGTCCCGCTGCCCGGCCGATAGACCGACGGGAGACTCCGACACGCCCTGGTCGCGGTCGGCGTCGGCGGGCCGCTTCCCCGTAGGCACCGGACATGGGTCAGCGGCGGGGCGCACAGGCGGGCCACGCCGCGCGACCCCGCCGTGAGTTCGGCCCATGCCGCCCGGCAGAAGGACCGGTCGAAGAGGGCGAGGGCCAGTACGAAGTTCACCACGACACTCGTCGGGAGCAGCCGCTGCGTGCGGACACCGGTGTCCTCCAGGCACGCGTCGACCAGCTCGGGGTCGATGATCTCGGTCAACTGGCCGAGACGGCCGGACGCGCACACGTCCGGAGCCGGGTCATGTGGGGCTGCAACTCTCGGCGCATGAAGTCTTCGCCGTAGCCGAAGTGGTCGCCGAGCCGCTCGATTCGGGAGCACTGGTCTTCGGTGAGGGGAGTCGCGCAGGCGTCGAGAAGCCGCAGCAGGAGCCGGAAGCCGAGGCCTGGATCCGCGTGCGTCACCACTTTGCCGAGGAGGGCGGCGCCGGCCGCGTCCAAGGCCGGGGCAGTTGCGCGGATCTCGGCCAGAACGGCGTCCGCGAGGTCGGTCCGCGCAGGACGTGGCGTGGGTGTGTAGGCGGGATCGACGGCGTCCAGCCGCTCCCGGCACACCTCGGCGATCCGGCGCAGCCATGTCCGTCCGTCGGTGTCGAACTCCTCACCGGCCCGCCGTCGGCGGGAGGCCGTCCTCCACACCGCGGTGATCTCCTCGTCCGTGAGCGGGGAGTCCAGGAGGCTGGTGACGTCGTCCAGCAGGACGGCCGCCTGTGCCCCGGGCACCAGACCGTTGTCGGCGTGCGCCAGCTGGATGACTTGCTCGCGGATCGCCTGCGTGCTCTCGTTGCGCCCCGCGCCCCACTCCGTGTCGAAGAGCCGGGAGAGCTGGGGCAGCCCGAAGCCGAACTCGAAATCCCGCCGGATGGTGTCAAGGGGCGGCCAGCGCACACTCAGCCCCTCGAAGACGGCGGTGAGAGGGTAGTCCAGCCGGTCGCCGAGCCCCAGGAACCGGTGGTACTGGTCGTGCGGTACGCGCACGCCGTACGCCTTCAGGGCACGCAGCAGCAGCCGCAGGCCGAGGTCCGCGTCGGCTTCCCCCGCTACCCGCTCCAGTGCGTGCACCAGGTTCGGTACCGGGATCGCGGTTGCCAGGGCGGGCGCGAGCAGGCTGAGTTCAGCCGTCACGGCGTCGCGCAGTTCTTCCTCGGAAATCGCCGAAGGACCTTCGGAGTCGGCCGGCGGGTGCGGCGGGCAGACATCGAGGAGACGGCGCAGCCACTCCCGTGTGTCAAGGCCGTGCTCGGCCGGGTCGAAGCCGCGGCAGGTCGCGGCCAGCCATACGGCGTGCAGCGTCTCGTCGGGCACTGGCGACTCCAGCAACAGCCGAACGTCCCGGCTCAGCTGGTGATCCTCATCGAGGGCAGCCCGTGCGGCGAGGGCCGTCACCGTCGGCTCGTCGATGCGAAATGCCACGCGGCCGCACACCGTTTCGGCCAGCGCGCCGAGGCCGAAGTCCGCCGCGTAATCCACGTAGTACACCTGACGGTGCGCCATCACAGAACCCTTTCACGGTCACGGGCCCCTCCCGCTTCTTCCGGTCACGCAGGCGCGGCGAGGGAGTGCCTTCGCGTCTCGGCGTGGCGGAACCTACGGTTTGTGGGTCACCCAGAGCAGTTCCGCCGGCCAGCGGTGTGCCCAGTCGGGTGGGTCGGTTTCGTTGTAGCCGTTGGGTGTTCCGAGTTCGGGCCGCGGCTCGATGAGGTCGTCGATGACGAGACCCGCGCCGCGCAGGACCTTGACCCAGTCGCCGTAGGTGAGTTGATAGCTGGTCGCTCCGTCGCCTTCGGCGATGGTGTTCAGCCCGAAGTAGTCCTGCTGGAGCGTCGTGGTCACGCGACTGGCGGCTTCGTCGTAGCAAGCTTCGAACCATGGGCTGGCGACGTTGAACACCAGGCGCCCGCCTCGGGCCAAGACTCGTGCGGCCTGCGGGACGGCCAGGTGCGGGGGCGCCCAGCTGAGCCCACCGAAGTCGCAGAACACCAGGTCGAAGCTGTCGGCGGCGAAGGGGAGTTGTTCGGCGGCGCCTTGAACCAGCGGGTAGCGAGTCGCTCCCATCGCGCGGGACGCTGCGGCGAGTTGGGCTTCGGACAGGTCGAGCCCGACCACGGTGGCGCCCTCGGCGGCGAGCGCCCTGGACCACTGACCGGCGCCGCAGCCGAGTTCGAGGACGCGCTTGCCGGTGACGTCGCCCAGGGCGTGCAGCTGCGCGTCGGGGATGGAGTACATGCCCCACAGCCGGGGTGCGGCGCCGATTTGCGGGTCGTGCTCGTGCTGGTAGGCGCCGCTGATCTGGTTCCAGAGCCGCCGGTTGGTGGGGATGCTGTCCACGTGCCGACTCCAGCACTGCCTGCCGGGGGCGGTCAACACGATTAGGGCCTGTCCGGCCCTCGCCTCGGTCCGGCCCTGGCTCGGCCCGTGATCCGCCGGACGGACCACACCACCAGGAGGAACCAGTGTCATACCCGCAACCGCTCACCGCCGAGGAGAAACTGGCCGACGCGAAGAAGCAGCTGAGCCTCCCGCATATCGTCGTGATCTGCGGCTCCACCCGTTTCATGACCGAGATGACCGAGGCCGATCTGCGGGAGACCAAAGCCGGAAAGATCGTCGTCAAGCCGGGTTGCGACCTGAAGTCGCCGCACGAACTTTGGTCCGATCCTGTCGAGGCCGAGGCGCTGAAGGTTCGACTCGACGATCTGCACCGGGCGAAGATCCGGCTCGCTGACGAGGTGCTCGTAGTCGGCGACTACATCGGAGACAGCACCCGAGCCGAAATCGCCTACGCCCGCTCGCTGGGCAAGCCCGTGCGGTTCACGCACCCCGAAGTCGACCCTGACGCCTGACCGCCCACCCCCACACCCTCCGCAGGCACCCCTCGGAATCGATCATCCAGGGACGCGGTCGAGTGCGGCATCAACCGTCTCAAGAGACACCGCGCCGTGGCCACGAGGTATGACAGACTCGCGGTCCGCTACGAGGCCACCGTCGTTGTCGCGGCCATCGACGAATGGTTGTGAATGGCCATGCTGGGCCGGCGCATGGGTTTCTTCGAGGCGAAGCGTTCTGCTGTCGGCCGAGACCGTCGCGTCCGCGAGGGCATGGGCGACAGGATCGTCGCATGCAGCCGATCTTCGTTCTCGTGCACAGTCCGTCCGTGGGTCCCTCGACCTGGCACCCTGTGGCCGAACACCTGACGGCGGCGGGATACCAGGTGCGGGTGCCGTCCTTGCTGCACATGGGCTCCGGTGCTCCGCCCTTCTGGCCCCGCATCGTCAGCGCCGTCCGAGACGGCCTCCGGCAGGTCCCGGTCGGCAGCCCGGTCACGTTGGTGGCACACAGCAACGCAGGCCTGTTCCTCCCCACGATTCGCTCGGGCCTCGACCATCCGGTGACCGGCTCGATCTTCGTCGATGCCGCACTGCCGGCCCGAATCGGACCGACCCCCGTCGCCTCACCCGAGTTGCTGGAGTTCCTTCGCCCGATGGCCGTGAACGGCAGGCTGCCACGCTGGACCGACTGGTGGGACGAGGCAGACGTCGCACCCATGTTCTCCGATCCGATAGTGCGGCAGGCAACCATCGAGGAGCAGCCGACCCTGCCGCTGTCCTACTACGAGCAGCACATCCCGGTCCCCGACGGCTGGGACGACCATCCCTGTTCCTACTTGCTGTTCGGCCGTCCGTACGACGACGATGCCGCCGAAGCGCGCGAACGTGGCTGGCAAGTGGCACACCTGCCCGGCGCACACCTCCATCAGATCATCGATCCCGCCGGCACAGCCCGGCACCTCGTCGAACTCGCCACTACGACTTGATCCACTTCCGATGCACGCCCTGACGGGGGCGAGACCGGAACGGTCCCGCGCGGGGCCGTCACGGTTCGGGCGCGACCGTGCGGCGTGCGCGTCCCGTCGCAGCCGGCCGAGACCGCTCTTCCCCGGGCCGCATGAGCCGGCTGATGGCACCGGGAACGAGGCACGATTCCTGGACCGCTCGCGGACACGGTCGGGGGACGGTCGAAGGACGCGTCAGGTGACCCGAAGACCGACCGCCAGCGTCAGCTGAAGGACCCGGTGTGGCGATGCGAGATCCGGAAACAGCTCCCGCAGCTGCGACATCCGGTACCGCACTGTCTGGGGATGGACGAACAACGCCGCCGCCACCTCGTCCCGCCTGCCCTGGTGCAGCAGCCACTCCCGCAACGTCTCCTCCAACCGCCGTGCCGTCGCGACAGGCAAGGCACGCAACGGTGCGAGGGCTCGGGCCCGCAGATCTGCGAACGCGTCCACGTCGGCGCTCAGCACCAGCTCGGCCAGGTGGTCCTCGGTGTCGCGAATATCCGAGGAGAGGGAGCGCGCGCGTACGGCTCGTGCGTACGAGGCGGACGCACGAGTCCATGGCCGGGCCGGACCGACCACGGCGGTACGGTCGGTCAGCTGCCGCAAGAGATGTGACCGGTCGGCATCGGGGACGAGCAGCACACCGGTGGCGTCCGGCAGATCGTCGAGGACGAGGGTGCTCGGGTCGAACGCGCGGTAGGCGGGCCGGGCCTGGGCGGCGGGCAGCAGGACCGCGGTCAGCGAAACCGGAGGCTGCCACCCGGCCCGTTGAGCGGAGGCCAGCAGCACATCCGGGCTCGCGCCGGCGAGAAGGTCGCGGGCCAGCTGCTCCAGGTGGCGCTCGTGATCCCTGCCCCGGGCGGCCAGTTCGTCGGCGTGACCCGCGGCACTCGCGGCGGAGAGCTCGTCGATGTACGCGAAGGTCAACTCGGCGAACTTGGCGACCTCGGCGGCGGGCAGACCTGCGGGTACGGCCCCCGCGGCCAGGCATCGCCAGGCCACGCGGGCGCCGACGCGGTAGGCGCTGAGCAGGGCGTCCATCGAACGGCCGTCGCGGACCTCGCCGCGGCCCAGCTCGTAGGCCGCGTCACCGCCGTCGCCGCCCGTGGCGTTCCCGCTCGCGAGGTCCAGGTAGTGCCCCAGGGCGGTGCGGACGGCTCGGCGGATGGTGGCGCCCATGTGGCCCGAAAGGGCGTTGGCGTACGGAGGAACCTCGTCGATGATCGCCTGGACGACTTCGTCGGCGGTAGCCTTCAGCTCGGCCCGAAGTGCGGTGACCGTCGGCTCGTCCAGGGCCAGTTCGCTGGCCTTCCGAATCACATGGCTCACGTTTTATTCCCTGCGAACAATTTAGCCGTTCAGATTTACGTCCTGCGGTCAGGACTTTACGCCCTGAGGCGCAGCAAGCTGGCGTCATGACGAGTACAGCCCTCCGCAGCAGGGCGTGGAAACTGCTGGAGATGGTCACGACGCCGCTGCTGCCGTCTGACTACCTCGACCTGGTCAGCCCGCTGCGCGCGGGCGCCGACCTGCGGGGGCGCATCGAGGCCGTGCACCCCGAGACGGGTGACGCCGCGACCATCGTGATCAGACCGGGACGGGGCTGGCGCGGCCACACAGCCGGTCAGTACGTGCGGATCGGAGTCGACGTCGACGGGGTGCGCCTGTGGCGTGCCTACTCGCTCACTTCACCGGCAGAGCGCCAGGACGGCCGCGTCACGATCACCGTGAAGGCGATCCCGGACGGCAAAGTCAGCAACCATCTGGTCCGCAGGGCGAAGCCGGGCACGCTGATCCAGCTCGACCAGGCGACCGGTGACTTCGTGCTGCCGCAGGCCAAGCCCGCCAAGGTGCTCTACCTGACGGCCGGCAGCGGCATCACGCCCGTGATGGGCATGCTGCGCGACACCGAGTTCGACGACGTCGTCATGGTCCACTGCGCGCCGCAGCCGCAAGACGTGATCTTCCGCAACGAACTGCACGACCTCGTCGCGGACAAGAAGCTGCGGCTCACCGAGGTGCACACCGACACGGACGGCATGCTCGACATCGCCCGTCTCGGCGAACTCGTGCCCGACTGGGCCGAGCGCGAGACCTGGGCCTGTGGGCCCGCGGGCCTGCTCGACGCCGCCGAAGAGCACTGGAGCGAGCACGGCGTCCAAGAGCGCCTGCACACCGAACGCTTCCGCCCCAGCATCGTCGTCGCCGGGGAAGGCGGCGAGGTCACGTTCAGCGCCACCGGCAAGACCGTCGATGCGGACGGCGCGACGCCGCTGCTGGACGTCGGCGAAGAGGCCGGCGTGCTCATGCCCTCCGGGTGCCGCATGGGCATCTGTTTCGGCTGCGTCACGCCGCTCAAGGCGGGCGCCGTCCGCGACCTGCGCACCGGCGAGATCACCGAGGCCGAACCGGGCGTCCTCATCCAGACCTGCGTGTCCGCCGCCGCGGGCCCCTGCGACATCGAACGGTAGGAACACCTTGACCGCTATCGACCCCACCGCCCACCTGACCGCGGAGCAGATCGAGGAGCTCGGCCGCGAGCTGGACGCGATCCGCGACGAGGTGATCGCCAGCCGAGGCGAGAAGGACGCCGCCTACATCCGCAAGGTCATCTCGGCGCAGCGCAAGCTCGAGCTGGTCAGCAGGGGCGTACTGCTGTTCTCGTTCTTCCCGCCCGCCTGGGTGCTCGGCACTGCCGGACTGTCCGTGGCGAAGATCATGGACAACATGGAGATCGGCCACAACATCCTGCACGGCCAGTGGGACTGGATGCGGGACCCGAAGATCCACTCCACCACCTGGGAATGGGACCACGTCTCGCCGTCCGACCAGTGGAAGCACTCGCACAACGAGCTGCACCACACGTACACCAACGTGATCGGCAAGGACAACGACCTCGGCTACGGCATCATGCGCGTCGACGAGGACCAGAAGTGGCACCCGTTCCACCTCGGCCAGCCGCTGTGGAACTTCATCAACGCCTGCTTCTTCGAGTACGGCATCGCGGCGTACGACCTGGAGCTCGGCAAGAACCTGCACAAGCGGCGCCGCAAGAACCCGGAGTTCCGCGCGCGGGCCAAGGACGTGGGCCGCAAGATCCGCAAGCAGGTCCTCAAGGACTACGTGATCCACCCGCTGCTGTCGGGCCCGTCGTTCCTCACCACGCTCGCCGCCACGTTCACCGCGAACCTGGTCCGCAACATCTGGTCCCACTCGGTGATCATGTGCGGGCACTTCCCCGAGGGCGTGCAGGTCTTCGAGCGCCGGTCGATCAAGGGCGAGACGCGCGGCGAGTGGTACCTGCGCCAGATGATGGGCTCGGCGAACATCAGCGGCAGCAAGGCCATGCACTTCATGACCGGCAACCTGTCGCACCAGATCGAGCACCACCTGTTCCCGGACCTGCCGAGCAACCGGTACGCCGAGGTCGCGGTGAAGGTGCGCGCGCTGTTCGAGAAGTACGAGCTGGAGTACGTCACCGGGCCGCTGCCCAAGCAGGTGTTCTCCGCGTGGCACAAGGTCTTCCGGCTCTCGCTGCCGAACAAGAAGCCCAAGGTCAAGACGCCGGACCGCGAGCAGGAGCTCGTCGCCGCCTGATTCCCGGTAGGGGTCCGGATCTCTCGGCCGAACCCGGCGGCACCCGCCGGGTTCGGTGGGATCCGTCGCGGACGGCGAGCGACCGCGACATCAGACCGTACGACACGGGATCCGGGCAGCCCGGTGCCCGGCCGCGCTGCCTGGACGCGCGCCAGGAGCTCATGCGCGAGGCGACAAGGGGGCTTGCCTCAGCCCTCCGGATCCGCATCGGCCAAGCGAAACGCTCGGACTGGCCAAGCGTGGCGCTCGGTCACACCGAATGGTCCTTCCAGTGCCGGGTATCAGCTGCTGAGGTCGAACACGCCCCACGCGGTGAACGGCTCGGCCTGGACGTAGATCCTGCTTCCCCGGCCGACGACCCGCCGGCGGCCGCCGGGAGGGCCATCGAGCGGGGTGAGCAGACCGACGTCCGTCGGTTCGACCGCCGTCTCGGTGAGCTCTCCGTGGGCGAGCCGGTTCCGCTCCTCGCGGTAGCCGCCGTAGAAGGCGACCCGCTCGCCGTGGACGGCCACCGCTTTGGCGCCCCGTACGCGGTTGGTCCACACCCGCACCGGCCGGTCGGGGCGGTCGGGGCGTATCTCGACGAGCGGGAAGTCCGTGTAGGGGCACGCCCAGGCGGCGGTGCCCGACACGTTCAGGGCGTAGCAGTCGAAGAGACCAGGGATGCGGGCGCCGTCCGAGGTCCAGGTGAGTCGGCCCGTCGCGCTCCAGCGGCGGATCCCGACCGGGTTCTCGTCGAAGTGCCCGACCCAGATATGGCCGGTCTCGTCCACGAGCAGCTGCTCGATGGCGTCCCCGACGGAGAAGGACGAGATCTCGCGGCCGAGCGCGTCGAAGACTTGGACCTGGTTCGCGTCCTCGTTCCGGCGGGTGCGGGACGCGGCGACGACGAACCCGCCGTCGGGCAGGCGGTCCAGGTGCGGCCAGCGGGCACGCACGGACCTCAGCTCGGTGAGTTCCACGTTGCCGCCCGGATCGACGGAAACGACCAGCGCGTCGAAGGGCGCGACATCGCCGCCGGGCTGCGGAGCGCGTTCGGCGAGCAGCCAGTGGGCGGCGCCGAAGACGTCGACGGTACTGGTCAGGACGTGGCGGTCGCGGTGCGCCCGGGGAAGGTGGGCGTAGGGAACAAGGGCGGTCTTCTTCTGCACGGGCGGGCTCTCCTGGGTGGGCGGTCACGGCCATCGGGCGCTGCGGTGGGCGGCGGTCGGCGGCGCGCGAGCGGTGGAGAGCGGAGCGGGGCGCCTAGACGGCACGGCCCTTTCTGATCGTCATGACGTGATCATCGTCGACGTCCGACCTCGTGACAAACGATTTCGGCCCGCCCCATCGATCGGATGCTGCGAGAACACGGACCTGACCGCACTCGCGGCACCACCGGGACCATCTCACTGTGGAGGGTGCGTCGGGCTGAGCGCTTGACCTGCCGGGCAACGCCAACCGGAGTGCTCAGTCACACCGACGACCTGATGCAGACACAAGCCGGCGGGCTCGCGGCCCGTCCGCTCAGCGTGCACCGGATGCTCCGGCCCCCGATCCGGTGGTCACCGTGATCACGGCGGTGAGGGTGCACGGCTCAAGGGATGGGCAGTGGCGACGGCGGTTTGGTGACGGCGAAGGCGAATGTCGTCTTGATCGAGGACAGTGACGGGAGGGTTCGCAGCTCTCGCCGTACGAGGTCCTCGTACGCGGCGAAGGAGTCGATGACGATCTTGACGAGGTAGTCGTCGTCACCGGCCAGCAGGTACGCCTCGACCACCTCGGGGATCGAGCGGAGCCTGTCCTCGACGGCGTCGACGACCTGGGAGGTATGGGCGAGGAGCGTCATCCGCACGAAGGCGGTGATCGACAGCCCGAGCGCGTCCTGGGAGAGGGTCGCCGCGTAACCACTGATCACGCCGCACTCCTGCAAGAGCCGCACACGCCGCAGACACGGTGACGGCGAGAGACCGACGCGATCCGCCAGCTCCTGATTGGTGAGCCTGCCGTCTCGCTGGAGTTCGAGCAGGATGTGCCGGTCGATGTCATCCAAGGTCACCATGTGGCAGATTCTGCCAGAGAAGGCCACCTGGGCGGCATGATTAGCAATCGCCTGCCGCATCCATCTTCCTAAAATTGCTCGCTGTCGAGCCGGGATGGAAGGAGTTGGTCATGGCCAATCAGATGCGTGCAAGGCTGATGGGAGTGGCCGCTCTCGCGGCCGCGGTTGTTCTGTGGTCCTCGTTCGCCCTGACGGTCAGGGGGATCAGCTCGTCCAGCCTCACCCCGATCGACGTGGCATTTCTCCGCTTCGCGACACCCGCCGTCATCCTGGCGCCGTGGCTGCCGCGTACCGTCCGCGCGCTGCGTGGCGAACGGGTCGGTGTCCTGCTCATGCTCGGCATCGGCGGACTGCCGCATTTCCTCCTCTCCGAACTCGGCGGACACCTGACCTCCGCCGCGTTCATCGGTCTCCTCATCCCCGGCACGGTCCCGCTGTTCGTCACCGTGATCCTGTATCTCCGGTGGAGGGAACGGATCTCCTCCCGGCGCCTGATCGCCCTGGCCGCGATCACCACGGGTATCGCAGCGACTGCGATGCAGACGACGTCCACCGCGACCACCGCGGGCATCGGCATTCTCCTCACCGCCGGGTACGCCTGGGCCATCTACACGATCGGCCTGCGCCAGACGCGGCTCGGTCTCACCGGCGTCGTACTCGCCGTGTGCACGCCCGCCGCGATCACAGCCGCCCTGCTCGCCGCCTCCGCCGCCATGCCCTCACATCTCATGACCGGCACCGCCGACATCTCCGACGTTGTGCTCTTCACCGGCCTCCAGGGCATCGGCACAGGACTGCTCTCCGCCCTGTGCTACGCCTACGCGGTGCGGGCCCTCGGCAGCACCCTTGCCGCAACAGCCGGCGCGATCAGCCCCGTTCTGACAGCTCTCCTCGCCATCCCCCTCTTCGGCGAGCCCATCACCCCCGGCGTGAGCGCCGCCCTCGCCCTCATCGTCACCGGCGTGACCGTGTTCAACATCGCGCCACGCCGTCGTGACAACGGACCCAAGCGTGCCCTGTCCGCGGGCAGGGCACGTGCCCGAACCCGCAGCACGACGAATGCAATGCCGCCGACCAGCGCGGCATCAACGAGCAAAGTGTCCTGACAGTCGGGGCATTGGCCGAAGGCCACCATCCTGTCCCGCTCATGCCCATCCGGGCGATCATGTCCGTGGTGCTGTCCGAGTCCGGTGGTTCACAACAAGCTCAGCGGGCTCCGGCCGGGTTGGCGTCCTCGCCGAGGTAGGTGCCGTATCCCGCAACGACGAGCGGGCCGTCGAAGACCAGCACCTCGTTGACCAGACCGCCCTTCTGGTTGCGGTAGTTGATGACCAGGCAGTCCACGCCGACGTAGCTGCCCACCAACTCGAACCGCAGGTCGGGAATCCGCCGCAGCCCCTCCTGCCAGTAGGCGCGCAACGCGACCTTGCCGCGGATCACTCCGTCACCGCCGAGCAACTGCGCGGCCACCGGCGACCGGAACGTCACCCCGTCCGTGAAATGGGCCAGCACAGCATCCACATCGTGCGCGTTCCACGCCGTCAGCCAGGAATCGACGAACACCCGCGCCGTCACATGATCCATGGGCGCATTATGCCGTCCCGGCCCCAGCCCACGGACGGCCCTGAACAGCGATGCGGGACCCCCTGACTTGGTGGGGGCCCCGCATCACTTGGCGATCTTGCATCACCGCAGGCCGAAGGCCGTCAGCGCCCACGGAGGAACGTCCCCCTGCATGGCCGCCGGACGACGACCGCACGGGACGGCTCGGGGTAGGGGCCGAACCGCTCCGCCAGGGGCACCTCTACCGTCGGAACCACGGTGTGACCGGTGAACCGCCGCGATACGGCTACGACATCGCCAGCCCCTGAGGTGCTCGGCGCACGGCGTCAGCGGGCGGCGTGGTTCTCCGCCGTCGGCCGGGCCGTCTCGGTTTCGCCGGGCGCGGCCTGAATGACCCGGGGCGCCGGTTCGGCGGCCTCGTCCCCGGCCTGCCCGGAGGAGGACTGCGTGGCTCCCTCCTCCTTCATGGCCTTGGCCTCACTCTTGAGGATACGCATGGACTTGCCCAGCCCACGGGCCACGTCAGGCAGCTTCTTCGAGCCGAACAGCAGGATGATGACGACGGCCACGATCAGCAGGTGCCACGGTTCCAGTCCGTTGCGGAGCATCCCGCCCGCCCCTTTCTTCTCGCCAGGCAGCGGTACGATCAGGAGCCGCACGCCATCTGCCTCCATTGCTACATTGCGCAACTGTACAACCATGAGGCGCGGTCAGGGGCGCGTGGCCCATAAACCGTCCGGCACACTGTCGGCACAGAAGTTGAGGCTCTGGGCGAGACCCGGCCGGCCAAGGGGCGCGCCTGGGCACTGGCGTGGGTGACAATCACCTGGATGCCGGATGCCGTGCCGGCGCGCCGCAAGCAACGCCGTGAGGGACCTCACGTCCCGCGGTCCCGGCACTGCTGAAACTTCACTGTTGCGCAACTCGTAAATCCATGACTGGATGCCTGGCCGGTGGCGAGAACCAGTAGTCTGCCGCCTGCGTCGTTGGACAGTGTGCCGACGGCCCGAACGGTGGGGGGACCACGTGAACGGCGAGATCTACTTCAGCAACAACTACCGGGACCTGTGCCAGCGCAGCGGGACCGGCGCCGGATTCCAGTTCGAGTTCTCCTGCTATCGCTGCCAGGACACCTGGCGCTCACCGTTCGAGGCGTACACCGGCGAGCGGGCCGCCAGCTGGCTGAGGAAGGGGACCGACCTGGCCTGGGGCCTGCTGGGCAGTAGCGGCAGCGGTGTCACATCCGCGGCCGACGGGCTCGCAGGGGCCGGCTGGGGGCAAGCCCGCGACCAGGCCTTCGACCGGGCGATCAGCAACGCCCAGGGGCACTTCAACCGCTGCGCCCGCTGCACGAACCAGGTGTGCGGCCGATGCTGGAACGCGGCGCAGGGACTGTGTCTGCACTGCGCCCCGGACACCGCGGCCGAAGCCATGGCAGCCCAGCAGCGCGGCCTGAACGACATGGCCGCACAGCAGGCGTACGCCGCCGGGCAACAAGCAGGCCAGGCTTTCGACCCCGGCAGGCCCCGGCAACTGGTCTGCCCGCAGTGCCGTACCGAGACTCGCGGAGCCGCCTACTGCTCCGGGTGCGGCTATCAACTGGCCCGGTCCACCCAGTGCGAATCCTGTTCCACGGTCGTACCGGACGGCGCGGCCTTCTGTCCCGGGTGCGGCACACGCCGATGACACGATGCATTGACGGGGCGGCCAGCGGTCCCGCCCGCATTCTGGGCAGGGTCGCGACTCACCGTCACGCGTCGATGGGGACGGTGCGCCGAGCAGGGGCGGCCTGGTGCGGCGTTCGGCGGCTTCACTCGTCGGAATCGGGCTTGGTGCTCGCCGCCGCGTACGCCTGGGCCGGTGTCATGGCGACGCCGTTGAGACTGACCGTCTTGTAGGGGCTGACCTTGGCGCAGGTCTTGGCCTGGTCGGCGGTCTGGACGTGGGCGTTGGAGACCGCCGTCTTCGTGTCGGCGGGCGAGGACGAGCTGCCCGGGTAGCTGGTGCCGCTGGGCCAGTCGCTGCCGACCACCAGGGTCAGACCACTGCCCGTGCCCTGCGTGAGGTGCGAGGCGGGCAGGCCCAGCGCCTTCGCGAGCGTCTGGGCCTCGGCCTTCCGCCCGGCACCGTAGGTGAGGGTGGTGGAGGCAGCGGGGCTCGGCGCATTCGCCGTGGTCGTACCGGAGCTGAAGCCCTTGCCGGTCAGCGCGGTCGCGATGGCGGAGGCGCGCCCGGTGATGTCCGTGCCGTTCTCCACCGTCACAGCGATCTGGGACGCCGGCACGGCCGAGGCGGTGGCCTTGGCCGTCGCGGGGGCCGCCGTGGACTTCTTGCCCGGGTCGGTGGTCAGCGATTGATCCTGGGCGATGGTCGCGAACAGACTCTGGGCGCCTTCTCCCACCACCACACGATTGCTGTCGGTCGGGTCGGGGGCCGTCTGCATGGTCGTGAACGTCATCCGCTCCGCCGGAACCTTGTTCACGTCGGTGGCGAGCCCGATCAGCTTCTTCACGGTACCCAGGCCGTCGTCCACGGTCAGCGCCTTGGTGGCGGCGTCCGCGAGGTCGTAGACGGCGGCGGGGTCGGTGAGCGTGCCCGCACTCTTGAACTTGCGGATCATGGCGCTGAGGAAGATGTGCTGGGAGACGGTGCGCCCGAGGTCGCTGCCGTCGCCGAACCCGTGCCGGGAACGGACGAACTGAAGGGCCGCGACCCCCTTGAGGGTGTGACTGCCCTTGGACAACTTCAGGTGCGAGTACGTGTCGTACACATCGTCGCTGACGCACGCATCGACGCCGCCGACCGCGTCGGACATCTTCACCACGCCGGAGAAGTCGAGCTTGACGAAGTGGTCGATGGGGATGCCCGTGAGCTGGTGGACGGTGGCCACCTGGCAGGCGGGGCCGTACTGGAGCGCGCTGTTGATCTGGCCGTAGTAGCCGGACGTGGACTGGCCGGTCTCACTGTCCTTGCAGGCCGGGACCTTGGTCATGGTGTCGCGGGGAATGCTCATCACCGTGGCGTTGGAGCGGTCGGCGGAGATGTGCACCACCATCTGCACGTCCGCGTTGCTGCCGGTCTGCACCCCGGTCTTCGAGCAGCCGCCGCCGAGCTTGCAGTCGGCCTTGTTGGTCCGCCCGTCCGAGCCCATCACCAGGACGTTGATCGGGGTACGGCCGAACGCGTCGGCCTCCTCCGTGCCGCCCTTTCCGTCGAGTGACACGCTGTTGATGTTGTCGTTCAGGTGCTGGTAGAACCACCAGCCGGCCCCGGCCGTGACCAGCACCAGGAGCGACAGGCATATCCCGGCAATCTTCAGCGCCCGCCTGCCGCGCCGTACCGGACGGGCCCGGCGCCTCGACGGCGTGCCACGGGGAGGGCGCGCTCCGTCCGCTCCGGCCGCACGCTGTCCGGGAACCCGAGCGGTGCGGCTGCGCGTCGCCGGGCCGCCCGAGCCGTCCCACGGGTCGCTCATCTCCCACTCCCATGAACGGTAGGGCCTGCCAGGCCGCCCGTCGGTGTGCGGCCGGGCGTCAGCGGCGGTGTACCGGCAGGGCTGCTACCCCACATCGGTTGCGTAGTTGCGCAATCTAGCAAATCTATGAGCAGGGCAGCACTGATCCGCACACGATTCACAGGTGAGGCATCTCACGGGAACCGCCTCCCGAGCCAAGATGTCTTCCTACGAGCCGGTACGGTGCCGCAGGGCATACCCCCTTGAGCCGGCCCGGTCATCACCTTCGCGCCGTCGACCGACGCCGACCTGCGGGAACGCGTCAAGGATGCACTATGCGACGGAGGGATCGCCCGGTAGGGGTTCGGGGTGTGGAGGCAGCGTACGCGACCGGGTTTTCACGAGGGACCGGAGCCCAGCGGTCGAAGGACAAGGTCAGTGCGTGTTCCGTCCGAACCGCGCCGTGATCCACGCGGGGCCGCTGCCGCCGCGTGACGCGTAACGCGCCCTGGCCGCCAGGAGGCCTGCGGTGTAAAGGGCAAGGACAGCGGTGAGCAGCAGGTAGTACACGGCCGGCAGGGCGGTCAGACCGAGCATCGGCCCGAGCGGTGAGAGGGGCAGCGCCAGTCCGATGGCGGCGAGGGCGATCGCGGCCCAGACGACCGGGCTCGGCCTGCGGTGTTCGGCGCTGCGGCGCCCGGCCCGCAGCAGAACCATCACCAGGGCCTGGGTGAGCAGGTTCTCGGTGAACCATCCGGAGTGGAACATTGCCTCGTCGTCCCCCGTCCCCGGCCCGTGCAGGGCGAGCGCGAGGACGCCGAAGGTGGCGAGGTCGGCGACGGCATTGAGCACGCCGAACCCGGTGATGAAGCGCAGGAGGCGGCGTGGGTTCAGCACGGTCGGCCGGTGCAGCACCGCGGGGTGGGGGCGGTCGTGGGCGAAGGCGAGCTGGGCGGCGTCGAAGCACAGGTTCTGCAGCAGGACCTGTGCCGGAAGCATGGGCAGGAAGGGCAGCAGAAGACCCGCGGAGAGCATCGCGAGGACGTTGCCCAGGTTGGACGACAGGGTGATGCGCAGGTAGGTGGCGATGTTGCCGCCTGCGTACCGGCCCGCGGCGACGGCATGGGCGATCGCGGTGAGGTCCTTCTCCGCGAGCACCAGGTCGGCGCCCTCACGGGCCACGTCGGCGGCGTCGCGCGGGGCGATCCCGACATCGGCGGCGCGCAAGGCCGGCAGGTCGTTGACGCCGTCACCGAGGAAACCCACCGTGTGCCCGGCCCTTTGCAGGGCCCGGGTGATCCGGGCCTTGTGGTCCGGCGTGCAGCGCGCGAAGACCGTCGTACGAGCGGCGGCTTCGGTGAGTTCCGCGTCGGTGAGGGTGTCGACGCGGTCGGCGGTGAGCACGGCGTGCTCATTGACGGCGATGCCCAGGTCGAGGCACGCGCGGACGGCTGTTCCCGGGTGGTCGCCGGTGAGGACCTTGATGGTCACACCTCGGTGCGTGAGGACCTCGAGCGCGTCGGCAGCGGTGGGCGCGAGCTCGTCCCGAAGGGTGACCAGGCCGCGGAAGGTGAGGCCGCGCGCATCGGCCGCAGTGTAGTCGCGCCCGCGGGCGGAACGCTCTGCGGTGGCGACCGCCAGGACGCGCACTCCGTTGTCGGCGTGCCGGGCGGCGAGGCCATGCAGCCGTTCCCGCTCGTCGTCCGCGAGTGCACAGCGTTCGAGGACCGCTTGGACGTCTCCCTTGACGATCAGGGTGTGTGCGCCGAGTCGGCGCGGGGTGCGGACCACTGCGGTGGCGAGGCGACGGTCGGGCGCGAAGGGGACGGCCGCGACCCCGTCGTACGCCGTGAGCTCCTCCTCGTCGGCCGCGTCCAGGATCGCCTCGTCGAGGGCGTCGGGTTCCGGCAGGTCGGCGAGTTGGAGGGTCCACCACGCGTTGACGGCGGCCCAGTGCAGAACGTCGGGGTCGTCCTCGCCGTCCGGGCCGAGGGCGCGGTCGGCGACCGGCCGGTCCTGGGTGAGGGTGCCCGTCTTGTCCAGGCACAGCACGTCGACGGCACCGACGTCGTGCAGGGCGGGAAGCCGCCTGACGATCACCCCGTGGGCATGGGCCAGCAGTGAGGCGCCGCGAGCCAGGCACAAGGTGACGAGGACCGGAAGCATTTCCGGGGTCAGCCCGACCGCCACAGCCACGGCGAATGGCAGCGTCTCCAGCCCGCGGCCTCGCAGCGCCGCGTTCGCCATCAGCACCAGCGGCGGAGTCAGCAGCATGAACCGGATGAGGATCCAGGAGATGCCCTGGACGGAACGGTCGAAGGCGCTGGCCCTCGGCCGAACGGCAGCGCGCTCGTGCGTGGCGGCGAAGCGGGTACGGGCGCCCGTCGCGACGACGACTGCGGAGGCACTGCCGGAGGCCACACTGCTGCCCTGGAAACAGAGCTGCGGCTGCTCGAACACCCCGACGCTTCGCACGCGAGGCAGCTCATCCGCGGATTTGGTGACGGGTGCGGATTCTCCGGTCAGCGCGGCTTGGTGCACGGTCAGGCCGCTGGCCCGCAGCAGTCGTACATCCGCCGGCACCAGATCGCCCGGCCCCAGCCGGATCACGTCACCGGGCACCAGCTCGGCCACGGGTACCTCGCGGGTCACCGAGGCAGCTTCCGCATCGTTTCGCCGCACAACGGTGGCGGTCGTGGCGACCAGCTCACGCAGCGCGGCCGTGGACCGGTCGGCTCGATTCTCCCCGGAGGCGCGCAGCACACAGCTCACCACGACGAGCAGGAGAATCACGCAGGCGGTGCCCCAGGCGAACACGGCTGCCGACACCAGACCCAGGCACCCCAGTACCGCCGTGAACGGATCTCGCAGACTGCGTACGAACAGCTGCGGCCAGGAGGCTTGGTATCGGGCCGGGGCGGTGTTCTCGCCCAGCCGGGCAAGCCGCTCCTCGGCCTGCGTCTCGGTCAGGCCGCGCGGGCCGCTGTCCAGTCCGCGCAGCACCTCCAGCACTGTCGGCGCGGAGGGTGCGGGTGGGGCAGCCTCGTGGTGAACGAATACCGCCGACGGGCCAAGTGCCTCGGCGTCCTGCCCCGGGGCCGCGGTGGTCTCAGCCAACGGTTCCACGCAGTTCGCGCACCGGTGCGAAGGCGTGCTGCGAACGTGCGGTCAGCTGTCCGACCATGACGCGCACCACGGTGACGATGTCCGGATCGTCGACGTAGTAGACCTGTCGTCGGCCTTCGCGGCGGGAACGCACGAGTCCGGCGAGCTTCAGTTTGGCCAGGTGCTGGCTGACCGCGGGCAGGGCGCCGCCCACTCGGTCGGCGAGGTGCGTGACGTCGCTCTCTCCCTGCGACAGAGCCCACATCAGGTGCAGCCGGGCCGAGGAGGCGAGGAGCCCGAACGTGGCGGCCGCCTCGGCAAGGACTTCGGCGGACGGATCCTCGAAACCAGCCGCTTTCCCCGTCACAGTTCTCTCCCGTCCCGCCCACTTCACAGCCGACACCCCTACGCCCACACAGTGTAGGTGTCCGAATCCTCGGCGTTCGCGCGCCGAGGAGACGCCCGGCCGTCCTCCCCGGAGGACGGCCGGGCCGGGGGCGCAACGCCGTGGTCGGTCCTCGTAGTAGTGGTTGACCACCACGTCGGGTTCGTCGTCGAACGCCTCGTTCAGCAGGGCGCCGCCGACGAGACCGGCCGCACCGCACCGCACCGACTGCGGGATCATTCGCCGGACCGTCGGTCGCCAGGTCGTAGCGGGCCGGCTCAGTGCCTGTGCCTCCTGGTCGAGGACTCGGACAGTTCGCAGCTTGCGCAATGTCATGAATGTGTGACAGGACCTCAACGACTCACCTGCGGCTCACCGTAGGCACTGGTCCTGCCTGGGAGCAGTTCATAGGATTGCGCAACCAAGCAATCAGCGCCACTGGCCTCCGGCGGACTCCGCCCGGCCCGGCCCGTCTGGAGGACAACATCGTGGGCATCATCAGCTGGATCATCCTTGGCCTGCTCGCCGGTGCCATCGCCAAGATCCTGTTGCCCGGCCGCGACCCGGGCGGAATGATCGGCACCACCCTGATCGGCATCGCGGGCGCCTTCATCGGCGGCTGGCTCTCCGCCCGCTTCCTCGACCGCCCGGTGGAGAAGCACTTCTTCGACCTCTACACCTGGGGCGCGGCGATCGGCGGCTCCCTGGTGCTGCTGATCGGCTACCGCATCCTGTTCGGCAACTCCCGCGACTGATACGGACCCAGGAGCCGACCGTCCCAGGTGGGCGGCGATGGCCGACAGCAGGCCCCGGAAGGTCCACCCGGCGCCCGGTTCACCCATGGCCCACAACTGCCGTACCGGGTCGCTCCGGTAGAGCTTCGCCGTGATCTGTGCCGTGTACGTGTCACCGCCACTGAGGGCCTCGGTGGCGGTCCCGACCCTTGCCACAGCCGGCGCAAATGGTCACTCAGAGTATTCGGCCACGTTCAGAAACGCCTCCGGCTCGCTGCCGCCGACCATCAGCCCAAGGATCTCGAAGTGCCCGGTCGCGGAGATCGGTGGCTATGACCACGGCCTGGGAGACGATCCGGTGGCTCACCCCCGCCTTGCGGTGGGTGGCGTCCAGAAAGACGTATCCGCGTGTTCGGCAGGGCGACTGGCTTTCCAGTCATCTCTCGGGTCTCTGACCTGCTCGGATCGCTGCCCCGCTCAGAACGGTATTCGCCGCAAGTGCCGGGTTGACAGGCTCCACGAGTTCCTTGGTGACGATGGCCACCAGGCTCGCGGGCGCATCACCCTCCAGCAACGCGCTCACGTACTCGATGGCCTCCGCAGGCGAGAACACAGGCAGCCTCTGACGCAGTGTCCGCACAGCGTGCATACGTCCGCGCGTAGCGGCGACCGCGCACAGCGCATCGTGCAGATCGTCCACTGCCGTGCGCACCGGCAGCCCACGTATCCGGGCTCGGTAGTCGTCCTCCCACGCTCCGGTTTTCGCAGAGACGATGCCGATCTCGTGCAGTCCTCCGTCGACACGGTCGACCAGATACGGCCCAGTGCCGAGCAGCATGCACTCCCCAGTACGTGCGAACTCCTCGGACTGCCACCAGACGATCCACACCAGCTCGTGCTCCTCGACATGGAGCACAACCGTCCTCACCGCGTCCGCGCTCACAGCCCGCCACTGCTGGTAGTCGCGCTCCAACTGCTCTTCGACAGCCCGAACGGCGGCCTCTCGCTCGATCACGCGTGCAGCATCCCGTACGGGCCCGGCTTCGACCAGTGAATATCCCGCGGCTCAGGGCCACACAGAAGGGGCCGACGAGCCTTCTCGCCCAGGCACACAGCAGCTGACGAACAAGTGCGCTGCGCAAGTACCGCTGCGCACCCTCGGCACCTGCCAGGCGTGCCACGCCGGAACCCCCGCGATTGCCGGCACCTGCATCGTCCCGCCGACCGCGGCCGAGCGCTCATGTGGCCGGCTCCCGGTCGCTGCTGTCGTTGTCGGCGGGAGGCGACGCACCGACCGAATTCTGTCGGGGCTGCCTCCGGCTCCAGATCTGCTTCGCGCTCCAGCCCGCGGTGGCAAGCACCGTGGTCGACAGAAGGCTGCCGACGAACTCGGGCAGGGAATCACGCAGCAAGTGCATCAAGAACTCGTACACGGCTGATACCGGCGCGCCAGAAGAGCCCGGCCGCGCGCCGACTCCCGTTCCGTTTGAACCGTCGGACATGCAGGCACCCCCGGGCTCGCGGGTGCTGAAACAGCGAAGCCCGAACACGGCTTCGGTGATGTGGCTCCTCAGCCCGGTTCTCCGCACTCCCGCAGGGCCAGCGACCTCAAATCGGCATCGGTTCGATTGCCGAGTGTGTCTGTGGCCGCGACCGACAGTTGCAGTTGCACGGTGTTCTCTGCCTTGGGCTCGCTCCGGTACGCCGGAACATCGAAGCGCGCCTTGCCACCGTCCATGACCCAGCTGCCTGTCGTGAACGCCGCATCGTCAGGATGATGAACCGTGAGCTGCACGCTTTGAATCCCGGACGGATCCGATACCGTCACCCACACGCTGAAGGTCGAGGGCGTACCTGCCGGGCCGCACACCTGCACGAAGTGCCCCCCTTCCAGGAGCTCTTGCCCCACCTGCTCCGCACTGACGCCGGCCAGGCTGACGCTGGGACCAGTGGTGTCCTCAGCGGTCTCGCCGCCGGAGGTGCCACCGACGGTGCCGCTGGTGGTGTTCCCTGCGCTACTGGAGCCGGAAGTGCCCCCATCACTCCCACCGAAGGTGCCGCCGGAGGTGCCGCCAGTGGTGCCACCGGAGGTGCCGCCATCGTTTCCGCCGGAGATTCCGCCAGTGGCGCCGCCAACATTCCCGCCCGTGGTGCCGCCGGAGGTGCCACCGCCCGTGGTGCCACCGTCATTCCCCCCGGAGGTTCCGCTCGTGGTGCTGCCGGAGGTGCCGCCATGGTTCCCGCCAGTGGCACCGCCGGAGGTTCCGCCAGCGGTGCTGCCATCGTTTCCACCGGAGGTGCCGCCGGTGGTGCCAGAAGTCGACCCTTCTCCTGTTCCCCCCGACCCGGCGATCGCGTGCACTCCCGGGATGTTGCTGATGTCGGGCAACGCGATGTTCGCCCCGCTCTTGTTGGCGGCCACGGCGGCTGCGACCACCGCGAGGAGACTCGCCGCCAGAACAGTTCCGCTCCGATGGCCAGGCCGACGACGAGGCTGGGTGACTGCCTCCGGCGCCCCGTCCCATCCGGTGGCGCGGAATGCTCCACCGCCGACGGACCCCTGATGGGCATCGGTGTCAGGCGCTTGGGTGTTCCTCGGTGTCTGCCGACGTGGCCTTTCCGTCTCCGTCCGCAGGCGCTGCGCGTCGCAGATCTCACGGATCCGGTCGTACAGCTGCGGCGACGGTGCGAACCACCCCACCCCCAGCCAGCGGTGCTTCTTATCGCGAATGCCCGGATAGGCTTCGCACTGTTCGCACTGCCCGATGTGCCCCAGACCGGCTTCTCGGTCCTGGGGGCTCAACTTCACCTGCGCTCCCTGCTGACCCGGCGTGATGCGGCATGTGAGCAGCAACTCCCGGCACGGCGGGTCCTTCTGCAGCAACTGCACCAGGAACAACGCCTCGTCGGCCTGCCGCCGCGCACAGGACAATGCCGGCTTGTATTCCCTGTACAGATCCATGCCCAGTGCCCTCGCGTGCTGACTGAGCAGCTGACCCGCGGTCCGGTCGTCGACGAACCTCGCCATCACGCGCTGTTCCGTCTCGCCCAGGGCCTGCAGGACGGACCGAACGGCAGACCGCCCATCCACCAGCGCTTCTCCACCGCTCTGGGCGGACGGCGGCTCCTCCACTTCGGCCACAGGCTCCGGACACCTGCGGCGGACCTGATCCACTGCCTTGTTCCTGACAGCCGATCGCAGCCAGCCACGCACATTACGGATCGTGTCCGCACTGCGCGCCATCGCCTCGAGCGCGTCGCCAACGGCGTCCTCGGCATCGTGCCAATTGCCCCCCAAGGTGGGTCGCGCCACCTCGACCAGAGCGCTCCAGTTCTGCTCCATCAGCTGCACGCCGGCCTGGTACTGCCCAGCACGGAACTCCGCAACGAGTTCTCGGTCGTCCGTTGTCATTCGCTTCCCGCCTCTCCGCGCGCCTGGCGGGGCCGCCCCCGCCCGTTCGACGCGTGTGACAGGAAGTCGTTTCTCACGAGCGTGATCGCGGAGACGAGCACCCGAAAAAGACGAGGAGTCATGCGTCAGCAGCATGTTCGCGCAGGGACGGCCTTCCCGGAGATCCACCGGTCTGGCCCACCGCTTCTCATCGTGGCGGCATCTGGGCCGGTCAGGACGCGATTGCCGACCGCTTCAGGAACCCTTTGGCCGCCCAAGTAGACGCCGAACGCAATCAAGATGCGCCTGCCGTCCTGTCCCCGTCCGCGCAACGCGGACGAGAAGTACGCCCGCAGAGCACCGCCTCCGCGCCCTCAGCATGATCGACGTGCTGGAGGGGTTCCTCAGCACTCGCAAGGAACGGACGTGGATGGCCACCACGGCGCCGCCCGACGAGGAGCACCCCGAGATCACCCGCCCCACCGTCCACCGCGTGCGCACCCATCCACTGCTGAGCGCTCGCCCATACCGCGGCACCTGGGCCGCTGCCCGCGCCGCCACAGCTCAGCCCCTGACCGCTTATCCATGCAGGCAACGGTTCACCGCCTGGGGAATGACGTGGCCACAGCGGTGATGTCGCGTGACCGTCGATGGCGCGCAGCGCGGCCCCGAACTCTTGCAGCGTGCCTGAGAGGCGGGTGTGTCGGGTGGCGGCGTCGACGGGGGCTCCGGTTCTCACAGGACCGCTAATAGTTTATTTGGACTGCTAGAGTTCGACTATGCCGCGTCGCGCTCTCGACAACCCGATCGTTGTGGCCGTGCTGGGCCTCCTGCTCGAACAGCCCTCGCACCCGCACCAGATGCTTGCCGAACTGCGAAGACGCAGCGACAACCACGCGGCCGCGATCACGCGAGGCACGCTCTACAACACCGTCGCCGCCCTGACCGAAGCGGGATGGCTTGCCTCACAAGGCCGCCAGCGTTCGGGAAACCGTCCGGAGAGAACCGTCTACGCACTCACGGAAGAGGGCCGCCACGAACTCGTACGACGGCTGGACTTCCAGATCCGCAACCCGGAACGCGAGTTCACGCAGTTCCTGGGTGCAGTCACCTATCTCGGCGCCCTCGGGGTGAGCGGCGCGGAGAAGGCCCTGGCCGAGCGTGCCCGACGCCTTCGGCAACGTACGGCCGCCGATGAAGAACGCCTCGCGGAAGCCCTGGCGACCGGCGTGCCGCGCTTGCACGTCATCGAGACTGAATACGCGTTGTGCCTCGCTCGCGCCGAAGAGACATGGATCGGCTCGGTCATCGACGACCTGCGCACCGGTGCGCTGACGTCGCCGACCGGTGCGGCAAAAGACTGCGCACCGCTTCCCCCTGTGACGCAGGACCGAAAGGGATCGAACGAATGACACGGACCGCGCATGACGGCCTGCTCTTCGGGATCTACCCGGGCGGAGTCGCCGGTGACGACACCGGGGGCCTGGCCGACGGGCCGCCCGATGACCCGGCCCTGGTGTCGAGCGCGCTCGACCGCCTCCAGGGCCGACCGGGCCGCCCGTTCCTGGTACGCGCCTACACAGGCTTCGACGACACCACCCGCCTCGGCAGGCCGCATACGACCGCTGCGCCGGCCGCCGCGGTCCAATACGCCGTCCGGGGGCGCCGCCTGGACCTGGTGGCGCAGTACCAGTCCCCGGCCGGAGACGTCGACGGCTACTGCGCCTTCCTGCGCGAGCTGGTCGAGCAGTACGGCGCGGTGACGAGCACGTTGCAGGTGACGGAGGAGCCCAACGTCACGTCGAACCCGACACTGGACGGCTACTACCCGGCGGTGCGTGAGGCGATCGTCCGCGGGGTTCACGCCGTCAAGGCGCGAGCACGTGAACTCGGGTACACAGACCTGCGGGTCGGATTCAACACCACCCCGCTCTTCGGGCCTGCAGCCTCCTTCGTCACTGACCTGACCGGCTTCGGGGGAGAGAACTTCATCGCCGATCTGGACTATGTGGGCCTGGACTTCTTTCCCGACGTCTTCCGGCCCGTCGACGCATCCGACCTCACGCACACGGTCGAGGCACTGCTGCGTCATCACCGTGACTCGGTACTGGCACCCTCGGGCCTTGGACACCTGCCGCTGCACATCACCGAGCACGGCTGGCCTACCGGACCCGAACGCCCCCCGCACCGGCAGGCTGACGTCGTCGAGGCCGTGGTGAATGTGATCGCCACCCAGTCGAAGCAACTCCACCTGAGCGGTTACACGCATTTTGCGCTGCGAGATGCCGACAGCGCCGAAACGGGGCTGTTCCATCAATTCGGGCTCACCACCGATGACTACTCCCCCAAGCCCGCCTTCGACACCATGAGAAGGCTCGTCGAACGCTTCAGTGTCTGACGGGAACGACGAGTAGGGCAGACTGCCTCCAAGATCGCAGTCTTCCCCCGCTCGCACAGACGACCGTTCGTGGGAGCGGTCGTGGATCAGGCTCCAGCCCGTGCTTCAGTGCCGGAGGGACCGCCAAAGGCCGAGGCGGGGGCTGCGTCCGGTCTGCCGGGCGGCCAGCCCCCGCCCGTTGGACGTGGCCGCCCGATTGGTGTTCCGCCGAGATCGTCAGGTCGTATTCCGACGAGTGCCACGTGCGCGCTCCCTCCCAGCCCCGGAAGTCCTCGGCCAGCGAGGAGAGGAAGCTGTGCAGGCCATCGCCGTCCCACGTCCGCACCGAGGTCTCGACACTCACCCACCGGCCGCGTGCCTTGATGAGGAAGTCGAGCGTCGGTTCGTCGTCGTACGGGCGCGTCAGCTCGGAGAAGAGCAGGTGGACGGGACGCGGTCCAGGGTCTCCCACCCGGACCGTGGGACTGCCGGATTCGTCATAGTCGATCACGTAAGCCGGGGTACATCAGAGTGCTCGTGATGCCAGGCGTCCGCCCGTCTCTTGCTCACCGTTCCCCCGCTCCTGGCGGAACTCGCTTGTAACCAGCCTCCGTTGCACGGCGGTACCACTCTTGTGCCTCGTCTTGTTCACCATGTTGGCTCAGCCAATACGCCAGGTTCACCATGGCCGGCGGAGACCCGTGGTCCGCCGCGCGCCGATAGACCTCGAGGGCGCCGTCTTGATCGCCCGCGTGATCAAGTGCGAGGGCGAGGTTGAACAGCTGAAGTCCAGCCCTGTACGGCCCCAACCTGGACAGATAACTCTGCTCGACATACTCCAGTCCGTCACGCCGGTAGGCACTCAGCAGGAGATTCGTCGCGCTCCTGATACCAGGCTTGGTGGAGAACCAGGCAAGCGGCCAACCGATGAGGACTGCCAGAGCCGCGATCACCCACGACGTCCAAGTCGGTGCGCCCATCACTGAATGAATCCAACCCGTGACGGCTCCGAGGACGAGCACCACCGGAACTCCCGCGGAGACCGCGAAGAGCAGCACGAGCGAACGCCTACTCCAACCGTAAGTCACTTCACAAGCTGAGCAGGTCGAGCAACGCGCGACAAGGGCCTGTCACTCCCCAGGCCGACGCGGTGGTGCGCGCGGTACCCCTCATGAGGATGGTTTCCCTGGGGGGCTGGACGGTCGACGACACCGACGAGGAAAGCGGACGACGCTGACCGGGAACCTGACCATGAAGTCCCTGCCGCGGTCGGGATGTTGCTACGGCAGCGTCGGGCGGACCGTGGTCGTGGGACCACGGGTCTGCGCGGCCGGTGCCCGCGGCTTGCCTGCGGTGTGGCCGAGGAGGAGTGGCAGACGGACTCGCTGTTCGAGGAGCTGGAAGCCCGCGAGGCAGCCGACCGTGCCGGCGGCCCCTGTTGCTGCATGCCCCGGGTTGTCGGCTCAGGTGAGCGCCGGGGGCGAGCTCCAGGGGTCGTCCCACTGCGGTTCGATGCTCTCGGGGCGAAGCAGTCCGCGAAGGCAGCGTCGCAGTCCCGTGTCGCCGCCGTAGTCGGCCGCGCGCATCCACGGCAGCGGTTCCATGAGCCGTGCCGTCTCGTCGGTAGCGCACGCGTCCAGTACCGCGCACAGGACGTCCGGCACAGGGGTATCCGTCAGGCACAGCCACCCCAGCGCGGCGCTCACCCGGACCGCGGGCGGCATCGCGGGGTCGGACCACAATGCCTTGGCCCATGCCTCTCGCGCAGGGTCGGCGTGCTCGTAGGCCAGTTGCGCGATCGCGAGTACCAGGCCGGCGCGCACGGCGGGATCGGCTTCGGCACGCAGACGCGTGTGCAAGGCGCCGCGGATGTCGTCGATGCGCCCGGACGCGACCACCGCCGCATAGGCGGCCGCGACGCGCACCTGGGGGTCGCGGTCGTCGAGCAGGGCCATGACGAGGTCTGCGTCCGCGGCTATCGCGTCCCGTGCTGCCTCGATCCCCCAGGTCCCGAAGTAGCCGCTCGGTTCGTAGCGCCTCCCACCGTCGGTGACGCGCAGCAGCTCTTCGCGGGTGCACCGGCCGGGCCCCGGCGTCCACTGCACGATCCCCGCCGCCAGTTCCAGCGCGTAGGCGCGGCAATGACCGCCTGGGTCAGCCGCGACGCGCAGGAGGAACGGCACCGCCAGCGCGGCCACCGACCAGGCGCTGTCGGCCAGTTCCCCGTTCACTCCTCGCAACGCTCGGTACACCACGTCGGCGTCGTCGCAACGCAGACGCGCCACGTCGTCCCGGATCTGCGGGCCGCGGGGAAAGCGGCCCCACGGGACGTCGTCGTACGCGAACGCGTCCTTGGCCTCCCGGGAGAGCGACGCCAGCACCGCACGAACATCGAGCGGACCGCCCGCGTGCTCCTCGGGGTCCCTGCCCACGAACGCCTGCGCGACCGCCTGGTACACCGGATCGTTCTCCCACCACGTCATCCCTGCCCCCCTCGACACCAGAACGAGACGCGCGCGCCAAGGCGGTCGCACACGAACCGCGGTTCGACCGGCAACCTATCGATCAACACCGCCGCACCGTGCACGGTGCCGACGCGTTCGCGCACAGATCCCCCCATCCGTTGAGAGCTTCATCCAGCGGGGCACCGGACCGAAGACCCCTCAGTCGCTCGGCGATCCTGCGTACCTGACAGGGTCGGCGGCCGCCGGGGCTTTGGACTTCACCGCGCAGCGCCTGGACCACGTCCCGCATTCCGTTCCCACCTCGCAGCCGTCCGAGCGCAGCCCGCCTGCTCTATCGAACAGGCCCGCACTCATCGACGATCACGGTCGGCTCCGACAGGAAGACATCCCCGTCGACGGGGCCATAAGCGATGTTGAACGTGTCGAGCCAGTACGACCAACCGCGGATTCCCAGCGCGCTGCTGAACCGGTAGTTCAACTGCCAGCGGACCCACTGCCCGGGAAGCAGCCGAACTGCCGGCGGCCTGCGCGGCCGAGGCGGCAACCCGAAGAGCGGCTCCACACGAGCGAGCACTCGGAGCCGATCGCCTTCGTCCCGCAGGCCGACACCGATCTCCCGGAGGTCTTTCCGGCTCGATCGCGGCTCGAAGCCGTCAGGCTCGGACATCTGGACGAAGTGGGCAAACCCAGAGGGCATCTGAGGCAATGAGAAACCGACCGGCGCCGCGTTCCTGCGGGCAGCGGCTTCCCCGCCCCGAGACTGCTTCGTCCAGGACGTCTTGATCCACTGCACCGTGATGTCCACCGCACCTGCCCTTTCGCCGAGAGCCTACGGTCAACATCTGCTTGACGTCACCGAGGCTCCGACGCAACTGCCTGCTGCCAGTTCTCGGCAGCATTCCACAGGGCTGGAGACCCGGACCGCTCTCCGAAACCGCCTGCGCGCGCTGTCCGGTCTCACCTACGCAGCCAGCCCGACCTCTTGAAGCTCCCATAGATCGTCAAGCCCGTGAGTGGGGTCCGTAGGATGCGTTCGTGGCGGGGTTCGACGAGGTCAAGGCGACGTTCTGGGGCGAGGGGCTGTATGGGGTTCAGCCACCTTTGACCGACGCGGTCGTTGAGGACGCCGAGCGTCAGCTCGGTGTCCGCCTGCCGGCTGCGTTGCTGGAGATCCTGTGGGTCCAGAACGGCGGTGTGGTGGCGGACGCGTGGAACGCGTTCCCGACCGATGTCCCGACGTCGTGGAGCGAGAATCATGTTCCGCTCGACGAGATGATGGGCATCGGTCGTCACGACGGACAGGTGTCCTTGCTGGACACGGCCTACTTGGTCGAGGAGTGGGGTCTGCCCTCGCCCCTGGTTCTGCTGTCCGGGGATGGTCACTGCTGGATTGCTCTCGACTACCGGGGGTGCGGGAAGGACGGGGAGCCTTCCGTGACGTGGTTCGACGTGGACGACAGCACGGAGCTCCCGCTGGCTGCGGACTTCCAGGCATTCGTCGAGCGGCTGACCGCGGCCGTGTCGCTCGATCCCGATCACACGGACGGCAACCCGTCGGCGTCGTGATCCGGCTCCGGCCGAGCCGATGGACGTCCGTGTGCGTGTCGATTCCGACTGACACCGCTATCTCTGGCGCTGTCATGCTCGGCTCTGCCGTCCTTCCGTATGGGTACCGGATCAGCGTGCGCTGCCCGGGCCGACGGACAAGACAGTGATGAGGCCGGTGGCCAAGCTCCGATGAGGTCACGGACACCCGCGGGCACACGCAGTGGCGTCGCCCGGCGGCCGACAATTCAACAGACGGACAGCCGAAGCGTCAGTCAGACCCGAAGTCGGACCCCGCACGACGCCAGGGTCATCCTCACTGTCAGACCCTGCTGTTACGTTGTCGCGAGGATCTTGCTTCAGCCTCTGGAGAGGGCGTATGTACGACGAACGGCTCGCCGAGTTCTCCCGCGAGCGGCTGGACGGCCGTCCCATACCCGACGATCTGCGCGTGCTGCTGGTGGCGCAGTGGGACGGCCGCACCGACTTCACCCGCCTTCTCGACCTCGAACTCTTCGAGGCGGGAGAGGTCCACCCGCTCCTGGACACCAGCTATCAGAGCGAAAAGGAGCTCGCGGACCCGGAGATGCAGGCCGTCAACGCCGGAGCCGCGCAGATGGCCAAGTACGCCAAGTTCGTGGCGAAGAACGGAAACGGGTGGACCGGCTACTGGCTGCACCCCGACGAACCCGCCGACCGTGCCTGGCACGTCATAGAGCTGGACACCGAGTTCACCTTCCGGAGCCTGGCCGGCCTCACCCTGACCGAGGGATCCGCCGCCGAGCAGGCAAACTACCAGGACGAGCCCGACGAGCGAATCGCGTTCACACAACTGGCCGCCGAACTTGCCGGGCTCGGCCTACCGCTCAGTACCCAGGACTACGACGCCCTCGATGACGCCGAGTGCGCGGTGGACCCGGAGGAACTCATGGGGAAGCTGATCGAAGCCGAACGCGAGAAGCGCGGTCTTCGCTGAACGGGGAGACGCCGGCGCCCCGGAGGCCACGGCAGGAGGTGGTTGCCGTCCGGGCCTCCGCCGGTCATGAGCTGTCTCGTTCGCCGGTCGAGCGGTTGACGCAAAAACGTCGCCTGACTACGCGCAGGACATCCGAGTGGCGGCCGCGGTAACAGGCAGCCGCCGCCGGGTCGGTCACCGTCCAAGCTTGTCTGCCGGCTCCGTCCGTCACGATGCCCCGGCAGGCTCCACGACAGGCCCAGGTCAAGAGGCCGACACGGCGGCACGGTCCCGGGCTTTGTAGACCGCGTCGGTCAGACTGGCAAGATCATACGGACCGCGGTGCACGCGGCCGTTGACGAAGAACGTCGGTGTGCCCGCGACCCCGCTGAGGTCGGCGGACTCTATGTCCTCAGCCACGTGTGCGGCACCCAGGTGGGCACGCAGGTCGTTTTCGAAGCGGTGCACGTCCAGTGCCAGCTGACCGGCGTAGCGCAGGAGATCCTCCACCCGCAGATCTCCCTGGTGGGCCAGGAGGACATCGTGCATTTCCCAGAAGGCGTCCTGGCGAGCGGCCACTTCGGTGGCCTCGGCTGCCAGTTGTGCGTGGGGGTGTACGTCGTTGAGCGGGAGGTGCCGCCAGACGTAGCTGACATCTCCGGCACCGGCGAGAAGCTGGCGCAGTACCGGCTCGGTCTGACCGCAGTAAGGGCATTCGAAATCGCCGTACTCGACTACGGAAACCGAGGCATTACGGGGGCCCCGCACGTGGTCACGCTCCCAGTCCACCGGTACGGCGAGGTCGATGACGCCTTGGCCCGTGCCCAGCAGGGCACGGGTCCGAGTGCCCTGGGGCAGGGCGTGGACCAGGGTGGTGATCATCCAGGTGAGCGCCAGGGAGACGGGCACTGTCGCGAGAATACCGATCTTGGCCTGGGTGAGTTGTTCGCCGCTGAAGGCGAGGGCGGCGATCAGGAGTGAAACCGTGAACCCGACACCGGCCGCGCTTCCACCTGCGAGGACGGCACCCCAGCCCACCTGGGGACGCAGGTGCCCCCGGCTCAGCCGGGTGGTCAGCAGCTCGGCGATGGTGATGCCCAGCGGTTTGCCGACGACATAGGCGACGACGATACCCAGCGCGATCGGAGAGGCAAGGCTGTCGACGAGACCGCTCAAGGGCACGTGGATGCCGGCATTGGCAAGGGCGAACAGGGGGACGATGACGTAGCTCGACCAAGGGTGGTAAAGCTGCTCAAGGCGCTCGTTGGGAGATATCGCCGTCGCCAGCCCTTGGCGCAGGGAACGCTCGAGCTCGGGGGTGGGCTGCTCCCGGAAGAGCCGAAACAGCCCGGTGGTGTGTTCCAGATCGCTGCGTGACGCCGGATACGCGTAGGTGATCAGGCCGAACATCAGCCCCGTGACGACCGGGTCGATGCCGGATTCGAGCAGGGCCACCCATACGACTGCGGCAAGGACGGCGTAGGGCGCTCCGTGACGAACCCCGGCCCTGCGCAGGAGCAGCACCACCGCGAACGTGGCCATGGCGACCAGCAGGGCCGGCCAGGAGAGGTGGCCGCTGTAGACGAAGGCGATGACACCGAGAGCGACGAAGTCGTCGACGACCGACACCGTAAGCAAGAAGGCACGCAGAGTGCCCGGGAGCCGATCGCCCAGGAGCGCCAGGGTCCCCAGCACGAAGGCGGTGTCGGTGGACATGGCCGTGCCCCACCCGTGTCCGGCACCGTGCCCGGCGGCGAAGGCCATGAAGATCGCCACGGGAACGAGCATGCCCATGACGCCCGCGACAAGGGGCAGCGTGAGGCGGTGGCGCTGGCGCAGCTCACCCATGTCGAACTCCCGGCGCGCCTCCAGACCGACGACGAAGAAGAACAGCGCCATCAGGCCACTGTTGACCCACTCGCGCAGTTCCAGCCCGACACCGGCGGAGCCGACCCGGACGGACAGCACCGTGCCCCAGGTGTGCTCGTACGCCGCAGGGGCCGCGCCGGCCCACACCAATGCGGTGAGCGCTGCGGCCACCAGGACGACAGCACTGCCCGTCTCGGTGCGCAGGAAGTCCCGCAGAGGAGTCCGCATGACATCTGAGCAGACAGTCTGTCCGGTTCGCCGCGAACGTGTACCAGAGGTCTTGGAAGTCATGTCTTGTGCTCACCCATGTCAGACGCGTGGGGCGCGGGTCCTTCCAGAATCCGTCAGCCGGCAGCGTCGTGCCTGCTGAAGCAATCGGCGGACGGCGAGCCACGTGCGCGGCGGCTGCGCCGGTTTCGGGTGAGAGCGCTTGCTGGTGGGTTTCGGCATCACGCGTTGCCCAAGGAGCACGTGAATGGTGGCGAGAAGTGGGAGCACCCCCGGTGGCGGGGAGGTCGTTTCTGCGTACGGAGCCGGCCTCCTCGGTGACAGGATGGCGGCACCGCTCCAGGCGGGCGGCGCCCACGGCCAGGGCAGTCAGCCGTGGCGTCGGCCCTCGAAGTGCCCGGGCCCATCGGGCCTCGCTCGTTCGCGATGCAGGTGCAAGCCGGTCGGTCCGTGCAGGAAACCGCCACACCGGCCCGGTCCGGACCGGGCGATACGTGTCCTCGGACCGGGCTGGCTGCCGACCGGCAGCGTGATCAAGGCAGCGCCCGCGCGCCCCCTCGTCCGGGATGCGTCCCTGGCTGCGGCGCTTTAGCGTCACCACACGTGGGCTGCCCCGCAAAAGGGCGGCCCGGCCGGCTGTTCGCCGAGGTCGAAGCAGCACCCGGTGCAGCTCGGGATACCCGGACGACGTCCACCAGCCCAAGAGGACACTGCCGTGAATACAGCACCCCGCCGCACCGTACTCGTCACCGGCTCCACCTCCGGCATCGGCGAGGCAATCTGCGCCGCCTTCGCCCGCGACGGAGCCGACGTCGTCGTCAACGGCCGTGATCCCCAGCGCACCGACGCCGCTGCCGAACGCATCCGCGCCACGGCCCCACACAGTGAGATCCGCGCTGTCGCCGCCGACGTCAGCACCGCGGATGGTGTCCGCGTCCTGACGGATGCTGTGCCGGAGGTGGATGTTCTCGTCAACAACGCCGGGATCTTCGAGGCGAGACCCGCATTCGAGATCACGGACGAGGAATGGATCCGCTACTTCGAGACCAATGTGCTCAGCGGTGTCCGGCTCACCCGCCACTACGCTCCTGGCATGATGCGGCGCGGGTGGGGCCGCGTCGTCTTCATCAGCAGCGAATCGGCCATCAACACCCCGAAGGAAATGATCCATTACGGCGCCACGAAGACCACCCAGCTGGCCGTCGCCCGCGGTTTCGCCCAGGCGGTCGCGGGAACCGGCGTCACCGTCAACACCGTGCTGCCAGGCCCCACCCTCACCCCCGGTGTGGAGGTGTTCATCGCCGACCGTGTCGGCGACAACATCCCCTTCGAGGAAGCCGAACGCCGCTTCATCGCCGAGGAACGCCCCACCTCGCTCCTGGGACGGCTCATCCGCCCCGAAGAGGTCGCCAGCCTCGTCCGCTACGTCGCCTCCGACGGCGCCTCCGCCACCACGGGCGCCGCACTCCGCGTCGACGGCGGCGTGCTGAGCAGCATCATCCCCTGACGACGACCGGCGCCGGTGCGGCTACAGCAAGCCCGGGGACCCTCCTCCGGTGAGGCGCCACCGCACCGAGGACGCGCCCGTGCCGGCGCGGTCGGCGAGCAAGGGCACGCCCCCTACGATGGACCAGGTGGTCCATTCGCAGGAGGTGCGGGACATGCGCGGTGAGCTGACGGCCAAGGGCAAGGCGACGCGGAGCCGGATCGTCGAGGGGGCCGCGGCGGTACTGCGGGAGAAGGGCGTCGCGTCGGCCACCCTGGACGACATCATGGTGCGCACCCGCAGCAGCAAGAGCCAGCTCTTCCACTACTTCCCGGCGGGCAAGGACGAACTCCTCGTCGCGGTGGCCCGGTTCGAGGCCGATCAGGTCCTGGAGGACCAGCAGCCCTACCTGGGTCGCCTCGATTCGTGGGAGGCCTGGAGCGAGTGGCGGGACGTGGTCGTCAAGCGCTACGAGGATCAGGGCGACCAGTGTCCGCTCGGGTCGCTGTTCATGCAGATCGGCCGCTCGACCCCTGGGACACGGGCGATCGTGATCGAGCTGATGCGGCGCTGGCAGGAGAGCCTCGCGGCGGGCATCAGGGCACTCCAGGCGGCCGGCAGCCTGCCCGCCGACCTCGATGTCGACCGGCGGGCCGCGTCGCTGCTGGCCGCGATCCAGGGAGGCGTGTCGATCCTGTTGTCGACAGGGCGGTCCACTCATCTGCGTGCCGCTCTCGATCAGGGGATCGACGACCTGAAGCACGCGGCCCGCACCACGGAGTGACCTGCACGCCCTCCGCCTCCCGGAGTGCTCCGGGCGGCCGGCGCGCCGGGACGCGCACCGGACGTCAGGCGGCGACGACCGCGACCGTGGTGCGGCCACCGTCGACGTCGAGCACGATGCCGTGCACGAAGGCCGACTCGTCGGACGCAAGGTACACGGCGGCGTTCGCGATCTCCTCGGGGCCGCCCATCCGATTCGCCGGGGTGCCCTTCATCATCACCTCGGCGGGGTGTTCCTCTCCGGGGGCCGCCGCAGCCAGCACCACCCCTGGAGAGATGGCGTTCACGCGGACACCCTGAGGCCCGAACTCCGCCGCCCACGCCCGGGTCAGCGTCTCCATGGCCCCCTTCGTGGAGCTGTAGAGAGCTCCGACCGGGATCCCGAGGCGCGCGATCCAGGAACCCAGGTTGATGATCGACCCGCCGCCGGCCTCCACCATGGCCGGGGCGACGGCCGCCGTCAGGAAGAACGGGGCCTTGACGTTCACCGCGTAGACCTGGTCGAAGGTCTTCTCGTCCGTCGTCGTCGTGGAGTCGGCGGGATAGATGCCGGCGTTGTTCACCAGGATGTCGATCCGGCCCCCGAGGACGCGGGTCGCCTCCTCGGCCAGAGCCTGCGACGCCGCGGCGCTGCCGTCCAGATCGGCCTGCACGAAGTCGGCCCGTCCGCCGCGGGCCCGAATCCCCTCGACGACCTCGTTGCCCCGTCCGGCGCTCCGGCCGGAGACGATCACGTGCGCCCCCTGGGCTGCGAAGGCTTCGGCGATCGCTCGTCCGATGTTGCTGGTCGCTCCGGTCACCAGGGCTGTCCGGCCCTCAAGACGCATCGACATGATCCACTCCGTTGCATTCGTTGTTCACCGTGGACCCGAGCGGCAAGAAGGCGGCAGCGCCCTCGGCCGGACGGGGCCCTGAAATCCAGGGCATGTGCGTCAACGTACGACCGAGAAATTGGACCAGCAAGTCCAGAAGAATCGGCCGGCCGGCCGAGGGACCTCAGCTGCCGGATGTTCCGCCCGGCTCCTGGTCCCGCGCGGCCTCGGCGACGGAGACCAGGGCGCGCGTGCGGGTGTCGAGGACCTCACTCCGGGGCCACGCGGCGCCGAAGGTCTGGACGGTGGCGAGCCGCTTGAGGTCCGCGCCGTTGGCGGGCTCACCGGCCGTGGGTTCCAGGAACTGCTCCAGCGGGACGCCGCAGCGAACGCCGAACGGCGCCACGTCGTCGGCCAGTACTTCTAGACCTGGGCCGGAGCTTCAGCGGCTGGTGGGACGGCCGCGGAAGCGGAATCGGTCTCGGCGACAGCTGCACGGACACCACGCCGGGGCGACGGCACAAGGGTGGCCATGAGGGCGGCCGCGGCAAGGAGCCCGGCCAGGAGCGTGAATCCGTGGGTGTAGCCGGAGTCGTAGGGCAGGCCCGAGGGCTGAAGCCGGCTGGTCACCAGCAGACTGGTCAAGGCGGTGCCTATGGAGCCGCCGATGGTACGGAGATTGGCGTTCATGCCGGTCGCGGCGCCGGTCTGCTCGGCGGGGACGCTGCGGACGATGAGGTTTGCCATCGAGGCGAAGGCCAGGCCGATACCGAAGCCGAACAGGCCTGCGACGAGTGCGACCTGCCACTGCTGCTCGTGCCACGGTACGAGGACGCCGCAGGCGACCGCGGCGAAGACGGAACCGGCGATGAGGAGGCGCTTGGACCCGACGACGGGCTCCAGGCGGCCGCTGAGGATGCCGGAGACGAACATGGCGATCAGCATGGGGACCATGAGGAGTCCTGAGCCGGTGACGCTTGCGCCGAACCCGTATCCGGCGGAGCGGGGCGTCTGTACGAATCCGGGCAGGAACGACCAGATCGCGAACATGCCGGCGCCGAACAGCAGACCTGCGGCATTGGTGGTCCAAACGGCGGGCAGACGCATGATGCGCAAGTCGATCAGCGGGCTCTTGGCGCGGGATTCGGCGAACAGCCACAGCGCCCACAGCACGACGGCGGCGGCGAACAGGCCGGTCACCCGGGCGGAGCCCCAGCCCCAGTGCTTGCCCTGGGTGAGGGGCAGGAGAAGGGCGACCAGCCAGCCGGACAGGAGCACCGCGCCGATCCAGTTGACCGATCCGGCTGCGCGGTTGTGCGACTCCGGAACATAGCGCAGGGCTATCACTGCGGTCACGGCGACGACGAAGACGGGGATCCAGAACAGCCAGTGGTAGTCGAGGGCGCCGATGATGGGGCCGGCTGCGACCATGCCGAGGCCGCCGCCGGCAGCGATCACGGCGGACAGGTTGCTGATGCTGCCGCTGACCTTCTCGCGAGCGAACTGGTCGCGGATGATGCCGAACGACAGCGGGAAGAGCGCACCGCCGGCGCCCTGGATGATCCGGGCGGTGATCAGGACGCCGATGTTCGGTGCAAGGGCGGCGAGCAGACAGCCCGCGAGGACGGCCAGAAGGACGGCGACCATGGTCCGCTTCTTGCCGAACAGGTCACCGACACGGCCCAGGATCGGCGTGAATACGGAGGCGGACAGCAGGTAGGCGGTCATCACCCAGGTCACGGTCGATTGGGAGGTGTGCAGCGCGTGCTGGACCGTCGGCAGGGCCGGTGCGATCAGCGACTGAAGCATGGAGAACACGCCTGCACCGGTCGCGAGGACCGTGAAGGTGAGGCGTGTCGAGGGACGGGGCATGGAGTGACTCTCCGGAGAGGGGGCGCCGGCCGTCGTCCTTCGGCGTGTGTCTGGCACGCCGGAAGGGCAACGGCGGTACGGCGCGGTTGTGGCTTGCTTCGAGAGGTGGGATCACGGCCGTCGGTGGCGCGCGTCAAGTGCGGCTCGGCGTTGCAGGTGGCAGCGCGGTACGAGGTGGAGCGTTGCTTTCGGGTGCCGGATCCGACGGGGCGGAGATGGCCTGCGGTCAGTACCCGGGTGTTCGAGAGGATCCGGGAGTTGTCCTGCCTCGTCCGGGGTTCGTGCGACCGGGACGTGACTACCGGTTGCAGGTGATCGTCTTGTGCTCCACATAGCCGGTCAGCCCGACCTTGCCGTACTCGCGGCCGAGCCCGCTCGCCTTGTATCCACCGAAGGGGCCGTCGAAGCTGATCGGCGATCCGTTCAGCGTGACTGTCCCGGTGCGCAGACGTCGGGCGATGGCCAGGGCGCGATCGGGGTCGGCGGACCAGACACCCCCGGACAGGCCGTATTCGGAGTCGTTGGCGATGCGGACGGCGTCGTCGTCGCCGTCGTAGGCGATGACGACCAGAACCGGGCCGAAGATCTCCTCCTGTGCGATGCGCATGCTGTTGTCGACGTCGGCGAACACG
This sequence comes from Streptomyces adustus, assembly GCF_009377175.1. Classification (GTDB taxonomy): domain Bacteria; phylum Actinomycetota; class Actinomycetes; order Streptomycetales; family Streptomycetaceae; genus Streptomyces; species Streptomyces adustus. The sequence goes on along the minus strand of NZ_VJZD01000003.1, from coordinate 16,029 downwards.
GTCGGGGTGACGTAGTTGCCCTTTTTCAGGCCCTCGGGGACCTGCGGGCCTCCGGTCACCAGCCGCGCGCCTTCCTCGATGCCGGCGTTGATGTAGTCGATGACCCGCTGCTGCTGGTCAGGGCGAATCATCGGGCCGATGAAGGTGTCGGGGGAGGCAGGGTCGCCGACCTTCAGCGCCTCGACCATCTCCTTCACCGCTGCCACGACCTCGTCGTAACGACTGCGGGGAGCCAGGATGCGGGTCTGCAGGATGCATGCTTCACCGTTGTTGCCCAACGAACCGAACCGCAGGCCCTGCATCGCGGCTGTCAGGTCCGCGTCGTCCAGGAGCAAGGCGGCGGACTTGCCGCCCAGCTCCAGACCCACGCGCTTCAACTGCTCTCCGGCGATGGAGGCGATACGGCGGCCGGCCCGGGTCGAACCGGTGAAGGAGATCTTGTCCACCCCGGCGTGCGACACGAGGTACTCGCTGGTTTCACGGTCCGCCGGGAGGACGCTCAGCACGCCCTCGGGCAAGCCGGCCTCGTGCCAGAGATCCGCGAGCAGTGCCATGCTCAGCGAGTTCTCCGGGGAGACCTTCAGCACGACGGTGTTGCCGGCCAGGAGGGCAGGGATCAGCTTGGCGGTGGCGGCGGAGAACGGTGAGTTCCACGGTATGACTGCGGCGACCACACCGATCGCCTCACGGCGCACGATGGTGTCGAAGGCCGCCGACGGGTCGGACGGTGCGACGACCTCCTCCCAGCCGAACTCCTCGGCTGCCTTGAGGTAGGCGTTGACCTGGCGCGTCAGGAAAGGCTGGCCGACCTTGGTGAACCAGCCGGCGGAACCGTTCTCCGCGGAGATCGCCGCCGCGATCTCGTCGGCGCGGGCGGAACGCAGTGCGTCGTAGCGACGAACGATTTCCTGACGTTCCTCCGGCGTGGTGTGCGGCCACGGACCGTGATCGAAAGCCTTGCGGGCCGCGGCGACGGCCTTGTCCACGTCGGCCGGTGCGGCCTGCGCCGCGCGGCCGAGCACCGACTGGTCGTGCGGGGAGAGGATGTCGAGCGTCAATTCGGGAGCGCTGGGAGCGACCCAGGAGCCGCCGATGTACAGATTGTCGCGCACAGTCATGTCTGTATTTCCTTCAAGTGCAAGGGGGATGGGGCCCGAGGAAGGGGTGAACCCGCCCGGCGGCCACTTCGCGGGGCCGGTGTCTCGATCAGCAGGGCGCCGTGTCCGCAAGGTGGTTTCAGGCGGCGGGGTAGTCCGTGGAGCGGCTGACTTCGGCCCACTTGTTGGCCTCGGCGAGACGGCCTTCTTCTGAGCTGACGGCGATCCCGAGTGCGTCGCTGCCGAGCAGCAGTCGGCGCGGAGGCTCCTCGGCGCCCACGACGTCGATGACGGCTCGGGCCATGCGGTCCGGGTCGCCGGGCTCGTTGCCGGCGTACTCCGCGAAGCGGGCCAGCCACCGCCCCACGGTCCCCTCGTAGTCGGCAGTGATGGGACCGGACGGTTCTGCCGCACCTGCGGCCCAGCCGGTGCGGATGCCGCCCGGCTCGACGATGGTGACCTTGACGCCGAACGGCGCCACCTCGTTCGCCAGCACCTCGGAGAACCCCTCGACGGCGAACTTTGCAGTCTGGTAGGCGCCCAGACCCGGCGTACCGCCCACGCGACCGCCGATCGAGGAGATCTGCACGATGTGTCCGGAGCGCTGGTGGCGCATGACCGGCAGGACCGCCCGGGTCATGTTGACGACGCCGTACAGGTTGGCGTCGATCTGCGCGCGGAATTCGTCCTCGGGGAAGTCCTCGATCGATCCGCTGGTCGCGTAGCCGGCGTTGTTCACGACGACGTCGACCGAGCCGAACCGCTCCACCGCGGCGTCCACCACGTTCCGGGACTGGGATGCGGAGGTGACGTCCAGCTCCATCGCTTCGAGCCGTTCCGGGTGCTCGGCCTTCAGGGAAGCCAGCGCCTCAGGCTTGCGGGAGGTCACCACGACGTTGTCGCCGGCCTCCAGGGCCGCGAGGACGAGGGCCTTGCCCAGGCCCTGCGAGCCCCCGGTGATCAGCCAAGTCCGTGCCATTGCATGTTCCTCATTTCGTTGCTCGTCCAGGACCCCGAATGGGGCAGCAACTCGACTGTAGACGAAACGAACAAAAATGCAACATGACTGATGCAGAACACGCCCGTGTCGCATCTCACTGATGGCGGATAGGGGTGTAAGTGACTACTGTGCGATAGACTCGCAAGATCATGAGAGCTGACGCCGCACGCAATCTGACTGCCGTCCTCCATGCCGGAGCTCGGCTCCTGGCCGAGGATCCGGGTGCTTCCATGTCGGCCATCGCCGCGGCCGCAGGCGTGGACCGAACCACGCTCCACCGTCGGTTTGCGAACCGCGAAGCCCTGCTCAGCGCCGTATTCCAAGCCAAGCTCGACTCCGCCGAGCGTGTTCTGGACGAGGCGCGCCTGGTCGAGGCCCCCCTGCCGGTCGCCCTCCACCGCTACCTCGAAGGGATCATCCCCGTCAGCCGCCAATGGCCGCTCGACACACGCCGCATGATGCAGAGCGATCCCGCGGCCCGTGACCGCAGGCAAGTCCAGAGTGCACGTCTGGACGCCTTCATCCGCCGGGCTCTGGACGAGGGCTACCTGCGCGCCGACGTCGACGCGGCCTGGGCGCGGACGATCCTGGACCAACTCGTCGACACCGCTGCCCACCGGTTCCCCGAACTGGAACCTCCCCAGGCCGCCGACCTTGTTGTCGCCACGTTCCTGAACGGCCTCGGCGCTGCCTGACCCGGCCTCACCACGGTCCGGGCCGAGAACCGCGGACACGCCGCCGGAGCCCGCTCAAGCCGTCCGGGCGACAACCGCACAACCTGCCGCCGCCGTGGAGCCGAAAGAGCCAGGGCCGTGACTCACAGACCCAGGCACCATCCGCCCCCGCACATCACCCGAGCGCCAGGGCAGGACTAAGCCCGTGACGCCGAGTGATGTGCGGGGGCAGGCGATTCTTCAGGTTTTCAGAGGCCGAGGTCGGAGAGTCCGGGGTGGTCGTCGGGGCGGGGGCCCAGCGGCCAGTGGAATTTGCGCTCGGACTCCTCGATGCGCAGATCGTTGATGCTGGCGATACGCCGCCGCATCAGGCCGTCGTCGTCGAACTCCCAGTTCTCGTTGCCGTAGGACCGGTACCAGTTCCCGGAGTCGTCGTGGCACTCGTAGGCGAACCGCACGGCGATACGGTTGCCCTCGAACGCCCACAACTCCTTGATCAGGCGGTAGTCCTGCTCGCGCTGCCACTTGCGGGTCAGGAACGCGACGATCTCGTCGCGCCCCTGGAGGAACTCGGCACGGTTGCGCCACACGCTGTCCGGCGTGTAGACGAGCGACACCGTGTGCGGGTCGCGGGAGTTCCAGCCGTTCTCGGCGCCGCGGACCTTCTCCACGGCACTCTCGTGGGTGAAGGGCGGCAGTGGGGGCTTGGTGGCCATGCTGTCTCCGTTGTGGGGCGGTTGGGCGGCAGCCGTCTGCGGCCGTGCGAGGTCGGATGCGTGTCCGTCAGCGTTGGAGGACCTCCACCAGGCGGGGGCCGGTGGCCGACGCCCCCTTGCGGATGTGCTCCGTGAGGTCGTCCAGCGATTCGGCCCGGTGCGTCTCCACGCCGTACCCCCGGGCGATGTCCAGCACGTTGAGGCCGGAGATGTCGAGATACTCGCCCTGGGGTACGTGCAGCAGCTCCGAGAACTCCTCCAGCGCGCGGTACTTGGTGTTGACGCACACGACGAATGTGACGGGCACGCGGTAGCGCGCCGCGGTCCACAGGGCAGCCGGGGTGTACTGCATCGCGCCGTCCCCGATCAGCGCGACGACGGGGCGGTCCGGGTCGCCGAGCCGCAGCCCGATGGCGGCCGGCAGGCCCCAGCCGAGGCCGCCCGCGGCGCAGTAGAACAGCGACTTCGCGCGGGTGATGGTCAGCCGGTCGCGCACCAGGTCCGACGAGGTCCACTCCAGGGCGATGACGGTGTCGTCGCTCTTGCCTGCCTCGACCGCGTCGAGGATGGCCTCGGTGGTGAAGTGCGGTCCGCTGGTGTCCGCTGCGGCGATCGTGCGCTCCGCGGGCCACGGCCGCTCGCTCGGGGCCGCCAGCGCGGCGATGCGTACCAGGGCGTCGGCAGGGTCACCGACCGAGATGCGCCCGAACGGTGCGCGTGCCGCCTCGTCCGGGTCGTCGGTGACCGCGTACACGCTGACGCCCGGACGCAGGAAGTCGTCCGCGCTCGGCGCGTGGTAGCGGAACACCGGCGCCCCGATGCAGACGACCACGTCGTACGGTGCCAGCACGTCCGCGATCGCGCCCGCCGCGGAGGGGAGTTGGCCCTGGTAGCAGCGGTGCCGGGTCGGGAAGGGCGAGCGGGGCGGGCTGGGCGCGATCCAGACCGGCAGGCGGGCGTGTTCGGCCAGCGCGACAGCGGCCTGGAACCCCTCCTCGGTGTCCGCGCCCGGCCCGAGGACGAGAGCCGGCGCCGATGCGCCGTCGAGGGCCCGGACCAGGGTGTCGAGCGCCTTCTGCGGAACCACCGGGGTGCCGTCCACGCCGCGTTCGAGCAGATGCTTCAGCGCGTTCTCCTCCGCCGGCTCCGTCCAGTCGTCCAGCGGGACGGACAGGTAGACCACGCCGCGGGGCGCGGAGCCGGCGAGCATCAGGCCCTTGGACACCGGAGCCGGGCCGTCCTGCGGACGCAGCGGCTCTCCCGACCACTTCACCAGCGGGTCGGCGAGCTTGACCGGGTCGACGTTGGTGAGCATCGCGCCGATCGGGACGTAACGCCGCGCCTGCTGGCCGGCCATGATGACCATCGGCGTGTGGCAGTCCGCCGTGTTGGTCAGGCAGCCCATCGCGTTGCCCGTGCCGGAGGCCGCGTGCAGATTGAGGAATCCGATGCTGTCCGAGGCCTGGGCGAAACCGTCGGCGATGGCGATCGCCGCGCCCTCCTGCAGGACCAGGTAGTAGGGGATGTCGTCCGGGAGACCGGTGAGGAAGGAGAGCTCGTTCGACCCGGGATTGCCGAACACCGCCTTCACCCCGTGGTGACGCAGTATGCCGTAGAAGGCGTCACTGACAGTAGTCAAAACGAGCCCCTCGGGTACGCGTGGCGGGTCGGCCCTCTGACCGTACGATCGAGCCTGAAACTCGGCAAATCGTCTCTTATTGGACCGTGTATCGCCGTCACGCCATGCCCCGCACACGCTCAGCTGGCATCACAGCCCCTTGATGACGGGCGCCTCATTACGCCTCCTGCACCAGTCAAGAAAGTCCGCGCGGCCGCGCCGAAAACACCCGCCCCCACCCAGGCGCCCGCGACCGCCAGACAGTGTCCGGGACGGTCGAGCCCGCCGGGGCGGGATTCCTCGAAGCGCTGAATCGGATGCCCTCGATTAACGTTGCCGACGACGTGCCGGCTCAGGTCGCCCTTCGCCGCCGACCTCCTTCGGCCCCCCGGACGTCCGAAGCCGGCCATCCGGCACGTGGCGTGGGAGAAAACCCAACTCGGGCACTGAACCCGCGTAGCCCGTGGAGTTCCGGGACCAGTTTCGAAAGGAACACAGCCATGCCCTTCGCCACCGCCAAGGACGGAACACGGATCTTCTACAAGGACTGGGGGTCCGGGCAGCCCGTCGTGTTCTCCCACGGCTGGCCGCTCACCGCCGACGCCTGGGACCCACAGATGAAGGTGATGGCGGACAACGGGTTCCGCGCCGTCGCCCACGACCGGCGCGGCGGCGGCCGCTCCGACCAGCCCTGGAACGGCAACGACCTCGACACCTACGCCGACGACCTGGCCGCGGTCATCGAAGCCGAGGACCTCCACGACGTCATCCTGGTCGGCCATTCGACCGGCGGCGGCGAAGTCACCCGCTACATCGGACGGCACGGGACCAGCCGCGTCGCCAAGGCCGTCCTCGTCGGCGCGATCCCCCCGCTGATGCTCAAGACGGACGCCAACCCCGAGGGCCTGCCGATCGAGGTCTTCGACCAGATCCGCGAGGGCGTGGCCACCGACCGCTCCCAGTTCTACGAGGACCTGAGCGGCCCCTTCTACGGCGCAAACCGCGACGACTCCACCGTCACCCAGGGCACCCGCGACGAGTTCTGGCTGTGGAGCATGACCGTTGGCATCAAGGGCGCCTACGACTGCGTCAAGGCGTTCTCGGAGACCGACACCACCGAGGACCTCAAGAAGATCGACGTGCCCACCCTCATCGTGCACGGCGACGACGACCAGATCGTTCCCAAGATCGCCGCAGGGGACAAGTCCTCCAAGCTCGTCAAGGACTGCGTCTACAAGGTCTACCCCGGCGCGCCCCACGGTCTCGCGATGGTCCCCAAGTTCGCCGAGATCTTCAACAAGGACCTCCTCGAATTCGCCCGCTCATGAACGGCGGCCGACGGCAGCGGCCGTAGCGATCCGCCGCTCGGCCGCAGACGGCACCCGGGTTCGCACGGACCGGACTCACCTCGAGTCCGGCGAACCCGGGTCTGGGCCGCGGGCGGCGGAAACTTGGGAGACAGCCCGTCGGGTCGAGCCGGCGGGACTTCAGGCAGCGGCCCTCACATCTGCGGGGTGCGAGTGAGCAGCCGGTCGATCTCAGCGAGCACGCGGTCCGCATGCGGACGCACCTGCGCCCGCAATGCGTCGCTCCAACTCTCCTCGGCGTAGTGACAGCTGAGATAGAGCTGCCTGGCGTGTTCGAGGGCGGCGCGGTGCTCGGGCGGGAGCCGGGCGATGGCCCAGTCGGCAGCGGCGTCCTTCGACTTGATCCGGCCGGTGGCGAGCGTGGTCCAGATACGGGCGAAGGTCAACAGGACGTTGCGGGTGTCGCTGTCCAGGTCGTCCAGCAGGCCGGGGATACCCGCCACGCTCGCCCGGACCAGGTCGACCTGCGGAACCGGGTCGAGGACCTGTGCCGGGCGCGGGCCGGTCAGGGGGTGGTCGCCGGCCAGCGCCATGGTGATCAGCAGGGCCAGATCGGGCATCGGCTCCGGCTGGGGGACCTCCCCTGCCTCGTACTCGGCGCGCAACCACTCGCCGTAGAGGAAATCGCAGGTCGGCGGGTACCGCCACGGCCGGACCTCGGACTGTACGACCACGGTGAGCTCGACCGGGCGGGCCCTGTTTCGGGAGCCGGAGATCTGGAGCAGTCCACCGAGGAGTGTCCGTCGATCCTGCTCGTCCATTCGCCGCCGGGAGACGACCAGCACGTCGACGTCGCTGGCCGGCCTGAGTCCACCGAGTACGGAGGAGCCGTGGAGGTAGGTGCCGATGACGTCCTGGCCCAGCGCACCGCCGACCAGTCCCAGGATCTCCTGAACCTGATTCACCGAACCAGCGTCTCCTGTCATCCGGCCGACTGCACCGGATTATCTGACTTCGGCTGAGGGCTTCGTTCCCTTCCGGCAGCGGCACTTGTCCATGAGTTCAGGCTCTGGTCCACTGCGTGTGGCGGGCTCACCGGCGGTGATGTCGGTGGCATGTGGTGAGATGGCCGCGCTCTGTCAGCCGCCTGACGGGGGATCGTTCCGGCGCCTGGATACCCGGCGCTGACCCGTGGCTCCTGACCTGGGACCTATGAGCAAATCGGGAAGGACATGATGAAGCTCCTCCTCACCGACTCCGGCATCACGAACGGGAGCATCCAGGACGCGCTGGTCGACCTCCTGGGTAAGCCGATCGACGAGTCCAGCGCCCTCTGCATCCCCACCGCGGGCTACGGGGCCCCCGACGCCGATCCGGGCGGGCCGTGGCGATTCATCAGCGGGCGATCCCGCAACCCCATGATCGACTTGGGGTGGGAATCGGTGGGCGTGCTGGAACTCACCGCGCTGCCCAGCATCGATACGGCGCGCTGGGTCTCCTGGGTCCAGGAAGCCGACGTCCTGCTGGTCAACGGCGGTGACGCGCTGTATCTGAACCACTGGATGCGGAAATCCGGGCTGGTCGAGCTCCTGCCCTCGCTGCCCGACACGGTCTACGTGGGACTCAGCGCCGGCAGCATGGTGATGACCCCCCGCATCGGGCAGGACTTCGTGGGCTGGAAGCCGCCCACCGGCGGCGACAGCACACTGGGTCTGGTCGATTTCTCGATCTTCCCGCACCTGGATCACCCGGCTTGTCCGGACAACACCACGGCCGCGGCAGAACGATGGGCCGCCGAGATCGCGGGCCCGGCGTACGCGATTGATGAACAGACCGCCATCAAGGTGGCTGGCGGCACCGTCGAAGTGGTCTCCGAGGGGCACTGGAAGTTGTTCAACCCGGCCTCATGAAGCTTTCCTGCCCGGTCGCGGTCCGCCTGGCCGGGGTGGTCATGTGGCAGGAATTCCTCCGTTGTCACGGACATCGGGCACGTCGGGCAGGCATGGGCATGCGGATAGCTCTTCCGCACCGGCAAGCCGCATAAGCCATGGGGCGGGGCCCGGGTGACCCGGCCGAGACGCTGTTCACCCAAGGACGCCTCAGCCAACGGCACTTCGGGGTCGAGGGCGACGGCCGGGCGGCTGCCGAGGGCGGGGAAGGCCGTCGTCCAGCGCGAGAACGACTCGTTGTGCCGTGAGGGCGACGCCGTTCAAGCCAACACCCTGTGAGCCGCCTCACCGGCCCCTCTTCCGGGCGGCGCCGGAACTGCCTGGTCAGCCGCACATTTCGGTTGATCGCCCACTGAGCGTTGGCCGGATACGTCAGTAATCCGGCATTGCAGCCAGTACCTTGCCCGATACAGGGTGTGATCGTGTCTGACCGACGTGTTGTTGTGGTGCTGTACACGGGCGCACTGGCCCTGGACATCACCGGACCGATGGAAGTGTTCGAAACCGCCAACCGGCTCCTCGGCTCGCCGGGAAGGCCCTATCTGCTCGACCTCGTCTCCGCCGACGGACCGCGGGTGCGCACAAGTTCGGGGGTGATCGTGGAGGCCTCGCCGCTGGCGGCGGGCGAGGGACCGATCGACACGCTCCTCGTGCCCGGCGGTTGGGGTCTCCACAGTGCCTTACGGGACCGGGCGCTGGTCTCCTGGATCGGCCGGGCGGCGGCACGCTCCCGCCGAGTCGCCTCCGTATGCGGTGGATCCTTTCTGCTGGCCGAGGCCGGGCTCCTGGACGGCAGGCACGCCACCACCCACTGGGCATACACCGAGGCGATGGCCGGCCGCTATCCGGAAGTGACGGTGGACGCGGAGCCGATCTTCGTCTGGGACGGCCCCTTCGTGACCTCCGCAGGCGTGTCGACCGGGATCGACATGGCGCTCGCTCTGGTGGAGGCCGACCACGGCGCCCCGCTCGCGCTGGAGGTGGCACGGTTCCTGGTGCTGCCCCTCCGGCGGCACGGAGGACAGCCGCAGGTCAGCGCCGTCCTCGACGCTCAGCTGGCCGACCATCCGCCGATCCGCGCCGCCCAGGAGTGGATCATGCACAATCTGGATCACCGGCTGCCCGTGGCCGAGATCGCCCTGCGGGCCAACATGAGCCCGCGCAACTTCTCGCGGGTCTTCCGGCGCGAGGTGGGCGCGACCCCGGGGCAGTACGTCGAGCGAAAGCGCATCGCCCGCGCCCGTGAGCTGCTGGAGACCACGGATCTGGCGATCGCCCAGATAGCGCGACGCTGCGGATTCGCGGCCCCCGAGACGTTCTTCCGCTCCTTCGGACGGGCGCTGGGACTCACTCCCCGGCAGTACCGGAACCGCTTTCAGCTCATGTCACCGTCCGGACCCGCCGACCGGCACCACGAGACGGACAGGAGCCCCGCATGACGACCACGACCTCACACCCGCCCGAGGCGGAAGCGACACGCCTGGTCGACTACCTGACGGGGGAACTCGCCCGGGAGGGCGTCACCCATGTGTTCGGCGTCGGCGGCGCGAACATCGAGGACCTGTACGACGCCGTTCACCGCGGCGGTGCCGTCCGCGCCGTCGTCGCCAAGCACGAGTTCGCCGCCGTCACCATGGCCGACGGATACGCCCGCACCACCAGGCGCCTGGGCGTGGTCGCCGCCACCTCGGGCGGCGGCGCGATGAATCTCCTGCCGGGCCTGGCCGAGGCACATGCCTCCCGAGTGCCCGTGCTGGCGCTGGTGGGACAGCCGCCGACCGGGGAGGAGGGCCTCGGCGCGTTCCAGGACTCCAGCGGCAAAGGGGGCTCCTTCGACGCCCGGGATCTCTTCGGACCGGTCTCCCGGTTCTGCGCCCGAGTCGAGGACGCCGACGCGCTGCCCGAGTTGCTGGATCAGGCCCTGGCCGCGGCCCGGAGCCATCCGCGCGGACCGGCGGTGCTGCTGCTGCCCAAGGACGTGCAGCAGGCGCAGCTCCCGATACCCGGCCGCAGGCCGGCACCGGCAGGGAACGCGGCTGTGGCGTCGGTGGCACGGCTGGACCCCGCGGCCCTCACCTCCGTGGCGCGGACCCTTCGAAGGTCCAGCCGCGTCCTCGTCATCGCCGGTGAGGACGTCGCCGCCGCCGACGCGCGTGCCGAACTGGCCGAACTGGCCCGGCGCCTGGGTGCATGGGTGGCGGTGACCCCCGACGCGAAGGACGTCTTCGACAACCGTGATCCGCGGTTCGCGGGCGTGGCGGGGGTGATGGGTCACTCCAACGTCGAGGACTGCCTGCGGCGGGCCGACGTGTGCGTGCTGGCCGGTACCCGGTTCCCGCTGGTGGCGCGTGGCGGCCTCGACCAGGCCCTGGCCGGCACCGAAGTCGTGTGCCTGGGGCCCGAGCCGGCGTTCGTCGAGGGCACCGCGCTGGGCGGAGATCTGCGGGAGGTGCTGCGTACGGTGGCCGACCGGCTTCCGCCGCTCTCCCGGGCCTGCCCCCGGCACGCCGCCCCCCTCCCCCCCCTCACGCCGAGCCCCGCGCCCCGGAACCCGGCGCGAACCGTCCCCTACCCCCAGGCGCTCGCCGCGGTGGCGGCGGCACTCCCCCAGGACGCACACGTCTTCGTGGACGCCGGCAACGCGGGAGCCGGCGCGATCCATCACCTGCCCGCGCCGCGCCACGGCCGTTTCGTGGTGGCGCTCGGCATGGGCGGCATGGGCTACACCTTCGGCGCCGGCATCGGTGCCGCGCTCGCCACCGAACGCCGAACCTACGTACTCGCCGGCGACGGAGCGTTCTTCATGCACGGGATGGAGGTGCACACCGCCGTGGAGCATGCCGCGCCCGTGACCTTCGTGATCTTCAACAACAACGCACACGCGATGTGCGCGCTGCGGGAGAAATTCCTCCAGGGCGGAATCCGCGACGACGACCTGTTCGCCCGCACCGACATCGCCGCCGCGATGGCCGCCGCCTTCCCGTCCCTGAAGGTCTGCGACGCCGCTGACGCGACGCAGCTGCGCAAGGCGCTCCTGGAAGGCAACGAGAGCGCGGGCCCCGCGTTCGTCGCGCTGGAGTGCGACCCCTACGAGATCCCCCCGTTCCGTCCCTTCCGCTCCTTCGCCGAAGCCGCCGCGGCGCCCGGCACTGGCGACGGCGCCGACCGGTCGGAAACCGAGAACAAGGAGAGTCCCCACCATGAGCAGGACATCGTCCGCATTGGCTGACATCCCCGGTCTGATGCGCATCGAGAACCCCGGCAAGGAGGAGCTGACCGCGCACTGCATGGAGCTCACCCACTCCGTCTACCCGCACCATCAGGTCTACGGGCAGTACTGCACGATCCACGCCCACGTCGACTGCCCGCCGGAGCAGGTCTACGACTACCTCCGCCAGGGGCACCACCTGGAGGAATGGACGTGCAGCCTGCGGGACTTCTCCCCCTCGGGCACGCCCGGCCTCTGGGTGGGCCTGGACCGGCTCGAGGACGACACGAAGATCTACTGCGAGGTCGTCGCCAACGCCAAGGCCATGACAGTGGACTACCACTGCTCGTGGGACCAGGGCGAAACACTGTGGATGATCTACCTCATGCGCGTGGTGCCGGCCTCGCTGGTACTCGGCAAGCCGGGGTCGGTGATCACCTGGACCAACTGCCGACACCCCTACTACGACGACAACCCCCACCCCGACAAGGCTCCGCGCCCGGACAGGGCTTGGGTGGGCGACTTCTGGGACCTCTTCTACGCGGGACACACCGTGGAGATGAACAACCTCAAGGCGATCCTTGAATACCGCCACCGCAACGGCCTGCCGATCAGCTCGGCACCGGCGAGGACGGTGGCCCGGTGACCACCGTCAGCCTCACCGACGTCGCGAGCTATCTGCCCGGTGAGCCGGTGCCCGCCGCGTTCTACACCGACTACCCCGGCGCCGAGGACAAACTGCGCAACCACCCCATGTTCAAGGTGCCACCCGCACGGCACCACGTGGCCCCGGACGAGACCAACGCGGACATGGTCGAGCGCGCTGTGCAGCCCCTGTTCGAGCGGCACGGCCGCAGCGAGATCCGGGGCGTCGACGTGCTGTTGGTCCACAGCCAGCTGCCGGATCTGCCGTTCGTGGGCGCCGGTACCGAGGTGGCACGCCGGCTGGGGCTGAGCCCGGAGTGGCTCGTCGACGTGGCCAACGCGGGCTGCGCGTCCTTCGTGTACATGATGAAGCTGGCCCGGCAGATCCTCTCCACGACCGACGCCAGGACCGCACTCATCTGCAACGCGCAGAGCGCAGCGGGCCAGTGCTTCACCCAGTCCGAGGTGCGCAGACTCGCCCAGGCCGCGATCCCGGGCGACGGCTGCGGCGTGGGGTACCTGACGACGTCGGCCGACAGCCCCGTCCTCGACGTGGAGACGCGGCACATCGGTGAGTACGCCGGGGACATGACGGTGGCGCTCGACGACGGCCGCAAGTACTGGGAACCGGGTGAATCCCAACTGCGCATCGGCTTCACCGAGGCCAGTCTCGCCAAGGTTCTGGCTCGCGGAAACCGCCTGGTACCCGAGGTGATCACGGAGCTGTGCCGGCGCCTGGGCGTCGCGACGACCGACATCGACACCCTCATCACCAACCAGCCCAACCGCACCTTCCTGCGCAACTGGAGAGAGGCCCTGCAACTCCCTGCCGAACGGCACCTCAACACCTTCGAGGAGTACGGAAATCTGTTCGGCGCGGCCATCCCGATCACACTGGACCGCGCGATCCGCTCACGGCAGGTCGAGGACGGTGCCTTGGTGGTGCTCGGAGGTTTCGCCCACGCCGGCGATTTCGCCGGCGCCGTCGCGGTCCACTGGAACGGCGGACGGGGCTGACCGACGGATGTCCCCTGTACGACGCCGACCGGCTCGCAACGAGAGCCCGGGACACCAGGCCCAGTTGCGGCGCCGGGAAGCAATGGCGCTCACCCATGACGAGGTCTGCACGGTGAGTGACTCTGCCATCGGCTCTGGCCCATAGTCGGTGGGGGCCGGCAGGGCCTTGGCTCGGGCGGCGGCGCCTGTGGGCCTTCGGCGACCGGCCGCGATCAGCGCAGGAGGACGCCGAAGACCATGTGGAAGAAGGCGTCGAAGGGAGCGGAGGACTTGTCGGCGCGGGCAGCGATCAGCGTGCCCTCCCAAGCGCTGAGGAGGAACAGCGCGGCCTCCTGGACGTCGAGCGAGGCGTCCAGCTCGCCCGCTTCCTGGGCTTCGGTGAGCACCCGCCGGAGGTGCGCGACCCACCGCTGGAAGCCGCCCTGGACGGCGGAGCGGATCTCCTCGGAGTGGTCCGCCATCTCCGCGCCCAGGTTGCCCACCAGGCAGCCGCGGGCGAAGTCACGGGCGACCGTGTCCGCGCCCAGGAACTCGAAGTGCGCCCGGAGCCGCTCCAGCGCAGGTTTTCCGGGCGTGTCGAGCAGGTCGAACCTCAACCCGGCGCCGTAGCGGCTCAGCGCCTCAAGGGCACTCTCCTCCTTGCTGGCGAAGTGGTTGTAGAACGAGCCCTTGGGGGCCCCGGCAGCCGACGTGATGTCGCTGATGCCCGTGGCATTGAAGCCCCTCGTGCGGAACTGCTCCAGGGCTGCCTGCGCGATCTCCTCGCGCTTGGACGCGCGTGCCATCCTCACCACCACCTCTTGGTCAATATGTCCGGTCACCTTGCCGAAGGTCAAACCGTGTTCACCGGCGAAGCGGCTCTCCCGCCCGACGCCACGTGAATCCATGGCTCGGCTCCCGGACCTGCTTGACTAAGTTTAAAGCGACCGGTCATATTGAAGTGACCGGTCATATTGCTCGACCGGGTCCCCGCCTCCCCCAGGCCTCCGCCCTCCCCGTGTCGGCAGAGGCAGCACCAAGGAGAAACGTCATGTCCACGTACCGAGCCTTCGAAGCCACCGGTGTCCACCAGCTCCGGCTCGTCGAGCGTGATCTGGTCGACCCGAAGCCCGGGCACGTCCGGCTCAGGACGGAGGCCTGCGGTGTCTGCCACACCGACGTGCTGGCCGTGGAGGGACTGCGCCCCGACCCGTCACGCCCCGTCGTTCCCGGTCACGAGATCGTCGGTGTGATCGACGCCGTGGGCGCGGGCGTCACCGCCTGGAGGCCCGGCGACCGCGTCGGCGTCGGCTTCCTGAACGGGCACTGCGGGGAGTGCGAACCGTGCCGCCGTGGCGACTTCGTCAACTGCCTCGGCCAGGAACAGACCGGAACGACCATCGACGGCGGATACGCGGAGGTGACCTACGCCCGCGCGAGCGGACTGGTGCGCATTCCCGACGGCATGCCCGCCGTCGAGGCAGCTCCGCTGCTGTGCGCCGGACTGACCACCCTCACCGCGCTCCAGCAGACCCCCACCCGTGCGGGCTCCCTGGTCGCCGTGCAGGGGATCGGCGGGCTGGGTCACCTGGCTCTGCAGTACGCACGCAGCCTCGGACACCGTGTGGCCGCCGTCGCCCGCGGCCAGGAGAAGGAGCAACTCGCCAGGGAGCTGGGTGCCCACGAGTACATCGACAGCACCCTCACCGACCCCGGCACGGCGCTGGCCGACCTGGGCGGCGCGTCGGTCATCGTCGCCACGGCAGCCAGCGGCACGTCCATGAACCCCCTGGTCCGCGGGCTGGCCCCGGGCGGCACGCTGGTGGTCGTCGGTGCCGCCCCCGACCCGCTGACGGTCGGCACGGCCGACCTGATCTTCGGCACCCGTCGCATCGCCGGCAGCCTGACCGGGTCGTCGATCCAGAACGAGGACAACCTCGCTTTCAGCCTGGCCCACGGCATCCGTCCCAGCACCGAGACCATGCCCTTCACCCACGCCATGGACGCCTACGAGCGGATGCTCTCGGGCAAGGCCCGCTTCCGCGTCGTCCTGGACATGAACGCCTGACCACGCGACGATCCGCGCCGCCGGGCGGGCGAGGCCCGGCGGCGCCCTGGCAATCCCCTTGAGGTTCCCCCCATGACCGGCATGCTCGACACGACAGCGCACACCAGCACGGCGCCGCGCGGCAGCGGGCCCGCGCGTCCAGCCGCCGAGATCGTCTCCGACGTCGACGGCCCCCACGCCACCCGCGCCGCACGGATCAGGCTGCTGTCCGTCTCCCTCGGCACCGCCGGCCTCGGCGGAGCCTGGCAGGCGGCGGTGACCGCCTTTCCGCCCGCTTCGCAGGTCAGCGACGTCCTGTTCACCATCAGCGGTCTCATCTGGCTGGTGTTGCTGGCCCAGTATCTGCGCCACGGCGGAACCCGGTGGCACAACCTGCGCCACGACCTGCGCCATCCCGGCGACGGCTTCACCCTCGGGTACGTCCCCATCATCGGCATGCTGATCACAGGACACTTCTCCCGGTTCGAGCTCACCGGGGCACGCTGGGGCTACGCGGTGTTCCTTGTCCTGGCCGCCTTCATTGCCGCACGCCTGCTCGCCCACTGGCTCACGGGCACCCTGAGCACCACCGCTCTGCACCCCGGCTATCTGCTGCCCGTCTCCTCGGCACCCTTCGTCGCCAGCGCCGTCGCCTCCGGCCTCGGACTGCCTGGCGTCGCCGACGCAGCCTTCGCGGTGGGGTTCCTGTACTGGCTCGCCTTCGGCACCGTCATCCTCGGCAGCCTCGTCACCGGTGGCCCCCTGCCAGAAC
>NZ_VJZD01000039.1 GCF_009377175.1 Streptomyces adustus | reverse complement strand
GCCCCGGCCTCTTGCCCGGCCCCGGACCCGGACCCTGGCGTACCGACAACCTGGCCCTGGCCTTGGCCCTGCGAGTCGTCCCGCGTGTCCGTACGGCCCGGTCCGGGCGACCCGTCCGAACCGTCACCCCGTCCCGGCCGGGCGCGACCCGCGCGGACGTCGACGATCACCAGGACCGGCGTCCGGGTCGACACCATCGCCCCGCCCGCCTGCTCCACCCCGCGCACTTCGGCCTCGATCAGCGCGGAGACCGGCGCCGCGCGATCACCTCTGACACGAGGTCCGAAGAGCCGCGGGTCCGAGGTGATCTCGACCTCGGCGGTGACGGTGGCGTACTGCCGCGCCAGCGCCGGAACCGGTCCCCGGCGCAGATCCGCCCCGTGCAGCCCGGCCGAAGCCGCGGCCGCCGCCACACACAGCAGCACGGCGGCGAGCGTCGCCCGCGGCCAGGTGCGCGATCCTGACTCCCCTTGACCGGCTGTGTCCCGTCCGGACGCAAGTCGGCCGACGATGTCCCGACCCGGTGTACACCGCCCTGCGGTGTCCGGTCCGGGTGTGCGCCGGCCGACTCCGGTGAGCCTGCGGGTCAGCAGGAGCGCGCCGCCCAGGGACAGTCCCGCGACCACGATGGCGACGACCTGTCCCGTCGGTGCGTCCAGGGTCAGCGCGGCCGTCGCCCAGGCCGCGAGAGCGGGCGGTACGAGTCGGAGGTCGGTCGGTCCTTCCTCCCGTGGGTGGGCCGCTCCCAGCCGTCTCCCCGAGTCGGCGTGCACGGTCCGCCGGGGTTCGGAGGAGAGAACCGGGGAACCGCGGCGAAGGTCGCCGCTCACGGCCGTACGAGATTCCGCAGATCGGCGAAGCGGCGGTCGCCGATGCCGTTGACGTCACGCAGTTCGTCCACCGACCGGAAGCCGCCGTGCTGCCCGCGGTAGTCGAGGATGTGCCGGGCCAGTACGGGCCCCACGCCGGGCAGGGCGTCGAGCTGTTCCACGGTGGCCGTGTTGAGCGAGACCGGAGCCGCGGGTAAGGCACCGCCGTTCGGCCCGCCGACGGGGGCACCGCCCGTACCGGGCCCGGCCGCCGCGGCCGGTGCCGGACCGCCGACGACCACCTGCTCCCCGTCCACGAGGAACCGGGCGCGGTTGAGGCCGTCGGTACTGGTACCGGGGCGCACCCCACCAGCCGCGCGAAGTGCGTCGACGACGCGCGAACCGGCGGGCAGGCGATGGATCCCCGGATCACGGACCTTGCCGCTGACGTCGACGACGATCTCGGTCCCGGCCGCACCGGTCCCGCCCGTCGCGCCCGCCGTCGCGGCCGCGCCTTCCATACCCGCCTGGCCCTCCGCGCCCTGCGCACCCGCCGTGCCCGGGGAGTCGGCCGAAGTGCCCGATGCGGTCGGCCCGCTCGCGGCCCGTGCCCCGTACGGCGCGGCCGCCCGCACCGTTTCCGGCGCCTGGACGGACCGGGGCCGGCCGGTCCAGAAGTGCTGCACCGCAAAGCCCGCCGCGACGACGAGCACCACCGTGAGCGCGACCACGTTCCTGCGCTCCAGACCGCACCGTGTCTGCAACCACACCGGCATGCGCTCCCGCAGGGCCGGTCCGACCCGCTCCCGCCAAGTCCCCCGCGTACGGGCGGAGTCGGCTGCGGCGCCGACGCCGAGCCGACCTGCCGCGGCCCTCATGCCCGCCATGCCGGTCATGCCCCTCATGCCCGGCGCGGCGAACTCGGTTTCCGGGTGGGCTTCGGGCACGGCGGCTCGGGCACGTGGCACCCGCCGACCGAGGCGTGGTCCGCCGTCGCCCGCGGGCACGGGTGCCGGGTCCGGCGGCCCGGTCCCGGGCTCGTGCCGCTTACCCGTGCGGTCGGCGAAGAGGACCTGTGCGCGTCGGCGTAGCTCCTGCGCCGTTGTGTGGCGGTGCCGGGAGCGGCTGCGGGCCGGGGAACGGCGGTGGCGGGCGCGGACGTCCGAGGCGGGACCGCGGCCGGGACCGCTGGTCACGGATCCTGCGTGTGAGCGTGATCGAAGTGCCATGCCACGAGAATCGGGCATCCCGGCATTTCGTGTTGATCTTGCTCGAATTCAGTGGAACACGGCTGCTTTGTGGATAACTTCGCCCCTCGCACGGGTGACTCCTCCGGCGCGGCCGGGCTCTCCGGCCGCTCGGTCAGGAATCACCGTCCGCGCGACCGGTGATGTCACACCGTCATCGGGTCGACACCACGACGCCCAGCAGTCCCGGCCCGGTGTGCGCGCCGATCACGGCTCCGACCTCGCTCAGATGCAGGTCGGCCAGCCCGGGGAGGCGTGTCCTGAGGCGGTCCGCGAGGGCGGAGGCCCGGTCGAGGGCGTCGAGATGGTGGACGGCGATGTCGACGGGGGCGCTGCCGGCCCGTTCGGCCACGATCTCCTCGATGCGGGCGATCGCCTTCGAGGCCGTGCGCACCTTCTCCAGGGGGCCGATCCGGCCGCCGTCCAGTTGCAGCAGCGGCTTCACCGCGAGCGCGGAGCCCAGCAGGGCCTGCGCGGCGCCGATCCGACCGCCGCGGCGCAGATAGTCGAGGGTGTCGACGTAGAAGTAGGCGGAGGTGCCTGCGGCCCGCTTCTCCGCGGCGGTGACGGCCTCGTCCGCGGTGCCGCCCGACTCCGCCGCTCGCGCCGCGGCGAGCGCGCAGAAGCCGAGTGCCATCGCGACCATGCCGGTGTCCACCACACGGACCGGCACCGGCGCCTCGCGCGCCGCGACGACCGCCGCGTCGTACGTCCCGGACAGTTCGGCGGACAGATGGAGCGAGACGATGTCCGTGGCGCCGGACTCCGCGATCCGGCGGTAGGTCTGCGCGAACTGCTCCGGACTGGGCCGGGAGGTGGTGACCGGGCGCCGCTTCTGGAGTGCCTGGGCCAGGGAGCGGGTGGAGATCTCCGTGCCCTCTTCGAATGCCTGTCCGCCGATGACCACGGTCAGGGGAACCGTGGTGATGCCATGGCGCTCCGTCGTCCGGGGCGGCAGGTAGGCCGTTGAATCGGTGACGATCGCGACATGGCGGGACATGAGCTGGAGGTTACCTGGCGTAGCGCCCGAGCGGCAGTCCGGCCCCTCGCACCCGGACGGTGTACGACCGGATCAGGTCGTGCTCTCCGGCCGGGGCTTCTTCTGCCAGGGGTAGGCGGGGCGACGGACCGGCGGGGCGATGGCCGGCCGGGTCGGCTCGTCCGCCGGGCGGGACCAGGGGGACCCGGATCCGGTCCGGTCATCCGCCGGGGCACCGGCCGCCGGCGCCTCGGGCCACGGGGTGGACTCGGGGGTGGGATCCGCGGTGGTCCAGTGGCGCAGCGCGCCCGCCTCGACGTCGATCTGCGCGCTCAGGGAGTCGAGGTCGTCCTGGGCGAACCGGCCGGCCCGGTCGCGGGCCGCCCAGCGCAGGGAGTCCGCGGCCTTGGTGATGCGCTCGGTGCGCTCGCGCAGGCCGGGCAGCCGCTCGGCGAGCGTGGCCCGGTCCGGCTCGGACTCCAGACCCTTGAGGTCGCGGTCCAGTTCGTATCCGTGGGCGCTGAGGCGCTCGAAGAGGCCGAGGGACTCCTTGAGGGACTCGTCCTCCGCCGCACCCGCGCGCAGCGCCTCCTGGGTGGCGCGCATCGAGGTGCGCAGCCGGAGCCGGAGCTGGGCGATCTCGCCCGTGGGCCCGGGCTGGGCGAACGACTTGGCCCGCAGCGCATGGTCCTCGACCGTGCGGCGGGCCTGGTCGATGGTGCGGTCCACACCGCGCTTGGCGGCGCCGACCACTTTCACCGTCGCATAGGCGCCCAGCAGCACGAAGAGCAGGAAGAGCAGGGCGATGACTGTGATCACGGTTGCCACGGTGCTCCTCCTCGGACTGCCGCGGCACGCACCGCGCCGCTCTTCAACGGTAAACGCGACGGGCAGGTGCGGAGTTCCGTCAGAACCCCGAACCTGCCCGTAGGGGACTACCCCGAGCCGCACGACCGGCCCACTCGTACGACCGACCGTACGACCGACCGGGACGGCCGAGCGCACGGGCGGCCGGGTCTCGCGACCGGCCGCCCGGAGGATCCGCGGCTACGCCGTGACGATGTTCACCAGCTTCGGCGCCCGCACGATCACCTTGCGGATGCCCGCGCCGTCCAGCGCCGCGACGACCTTGTCGTCGGACAGCGCCACCTTCTCCAGGTCCTCCTCGGAGATGGCCGGGGAGACCTCCAGGCGTGCCTTGACCTTGCCCTTGATCTGCACGACGCAGGTCACGGTCTCGTCCACGACGTAGGCGGGGTCGGCCACGGGCAGGTCCTGGTGGACGACCGAGTCGGTGTGACCCAGCCTGCGCCACAGTTCCTCGGCGATGTGCGGGGCCAGCGGCGCGATCAGCAGCACCAGCGGCTCGGCGACGGAGCGCGGGATCGCGCCGCCCGCCTTGGTCAGATGGTTGTTCAGCTCGGTGACCTTGGCGATGGCGGTGTTGAAGCGCAGCCCCTCCAGGTCCTGGCGCACGCCGTCGATCGCCTTGTGCAGGGCGCGCAGCGTCTCCTCGTCGGGCTCGGCGTCGGTGACGGTGACCTCGCCGGTCGCCTCGTCGACGATGTTGCGCCACAGCCGCTGCAGCAGCCGGTACTGGCCCACCACCGCGCGCGTGTCCCACGGGCGCGAGACGTCCAGCGGGCCCATCGCCATCTCGTACAGGCGCAGCGTGTCAGCCCCGTACTCGGCGCAGATCTCATCCGGAGTGACCGCGTTCTTCAGGGACTTGCCCATCTTGCCCAGCAGCCGGGTGACCTGCTCGCCCTGGTAGTGGTAGGCGCCGTCGCGCTCCTCCACCTCGGCGGCCGGCACCGCGATGCCGCGGCTGTCGCGGTAGACGTAGGCCTGGATCATGCCCTGGTTGAACAGCTTGTGGAACGGTTCGGCCGACGAGACATGGCCCAGGTCGAACAGCACCTTGGACCAGAAGCGCGCGTACAGCAGGTGCAGCACGGCGTGTTCGGCACCGCCGACGTACAGGTCGACGCCGCCATGCGGCCGGCCCTCGCGCGGGCCCATCCAGTACCGCTCGATCTCCGGGTCGACCAGCGCGCGGTCGTTGTGCGGGTCCAGGTAGCGCAGTTCGTACCAGCAGGAACCGGCCCAGTTGGGCATGGTGTTGGTCTCGCGCCGGTACTTCTTCGGCCCGTCGCCCAGGTCCAGGGTGACGTTGACCCATTCCTCGTTGCGCGACAGCGGGGTCTCGGGCTGGGTGTCGGCGTCGTCCGCGTCGAAGGTGCGCGGCGAGTAGTCCTCGACCTCCGGCAGCTCCAGCGGCAGCATCGACTCGGGCAGGGCGTGGGCGGTGCCGTCCTCGTCGTAGACGATCGGGAAGGGCTCGCCCCAGTAGCGCTGGCGGCTGAACAGCCAGTCGCGCAGACGGAAGTTGACGGTGCCCTCGCCGATGCCCTTGCGGGCCAGCCACTCGGTGATGCGGGCCTTGGCGTCGACGACGCCCAGGCCGTCCAGGGAGACCTGGTCGCTCGCCGAGTTGACGATCTTCGCGTCGTACGACCCGAAGGCGTCGTCCCAGGTGGAGGGGTCCGTGCCACGGTCGTCGGCCGGCTCCACGACACAGCGCATCGGCAGCTCGAAGGCGCGCGCGAAGGCGAAGTCGCGGCTGTCGTGCGCCGGGACGGCCATGATCGCGCCGGTGCCGTAGCCCATCAGGACGTAGTCGGCGATGAAGACCGGGATGCGCTCGCCGTTGACCGGGTTGGTCGCGAACGCGCCGGTGAACACACCGGTCTTGTCCTTGGCCTCGGCCTGCCGCTCGACGTCGGACTTCGAGGCGGCCTGCGCGCGGTACGCCGCGACGGCCTCGGCCGGGGTGGCGTGACCGCCGGTCCACACGTCGTGGGTGCCCTCCGGCCAGGCGGCCGGGGTGAACTTGTCGACCAGCGGGTGTTCGGGCGCCAGCACCATGTAGGTCGCGCCGAACAGGGTGTCCTGGCGCGTGGTGAAGATGGTGATGTGCTCGCCGTCGATGGGGAAGTCGACGCGGGCGCCTTCGGAGCGGCCGATCCAGTTGCGCTGCTGCAGCTTGATGGCCTCGGGCCAGTCCAGCGCGTCCAGGTCGTCCAGCAGCCGGTCCGCGTAGGCGGTGATGCGCATGTTCCACTGGCGCAGCTTGGCCTTGAAGACGGGGAAGTTCCCGCGCTCGGAGCGGCCGTCGGCGGTGACTTCCTCGTTGGCCAGCACGGTGCCCAGTCCGGGGCACCAGTTGACCGGCGCCTCGGAGGCGTACGCCAGGCGGAACCCGCTCAGGACGTCGGCGCGCTCGGCGGCGGTCAGCTCGTTCCACGCGCGCGTGTGGCCCGGTACGGCGCGTTCACCGGACTCGAACTGGGCGATCAGCGCGGAGATCGGACGGGCCTTGTCCGCCTCGTCGTCGTACCAGGAGTTGAAGATCTGCAGGAAGATCCACTGGGTCCACTTGTAGTAGTCCGGGTCGATCGTGGCGAAGGACCGGCGCCGGTCGTGGCCCAGGCCCAGCCGGCGCAGCTGGGCCTTCATGTTGGTGATGTTGGCCTCGGTCGACACGCGCGGGTGCGTGCCGGTCTGCACGGCGTACTGCTCGGCGGGCAGGCCGAAGGCGTCGAAGCCCAGGGTGTGCAGGACGTTGTGGCCGGTCATCCGCTGGAACCGGGCGAAGACATCGGTGGCGATGTAGCCCAGGGGGTGGCCGACGTGCAGGCCCGCACCGGACGGGTACGGGAACATGTCCATGATGAACTTCTTGGGCTTGGCGACCAGCTCGGGGTCACCGGCCAGATCACCCGTGGGGTTCGGCGCCGCGTAGGTGCCGTCGGCGTCCCAGAAGTCCTGCCAGCGTGCCTCGATCTCGGCGGCCATGGCTGCCGTGTAGCGGTGCGGCGCAGCGTCCGCCGACACGGCGGCGGCAGCAGCGGGGTTCGTCTCGCTCATGATCCTCAAAGCTCCATCGATCGTCTCTGCCTGCGGAAATGAAAAAGCCCCTCGCACAGGAGGGGACGCCGCGCCGATGCCGACCACGGGTCTCACCGGTGGTCGGGACTGATCAGCGCGGCTCGCTAAGCAGAAGGCGTACAGCACGCATGGCGCTAGGGTACCGCAGGCTCTGAGCACGTTGCGTCGTACTTGCGTATGTCTCTGTTGGAGATCATGCACACCACACGAAAGCTGAATCAAGTTCAACGATTACTTCGCGTAACAGCAGCAACAGGGACATCGCAACGGACGCGCTGTCCTTTGATAACGACGCAATAACTCAAACCTCGTACCCATCGGTATGGAGCCACTTAGAGTTCGGCAGCGGGACCGCTTTCCCGAAACTGCTCGGAGTTGCCCCCATGAACCCTCGTCGTAGTAACAGCTCGCTCCCCAAGCCCGGCCGGTCGGCCTATGGGGTGGCGTCGGCTGTCGTTCTGATCCTCATCCCCGTGGTGGTGCTGGCCGGAGGTGATCAGTTCCAGCAGTTCCTCAACTTCGGCGCCGGCGTGCTGTCCCTGGTCTGCCTGACCTGCTCGGTGATCTGGGGCCTCATAGCCCAGGACCGGCTCATCCTCAACACACGTCAGCGGATCGTCGCGCAGGGCGTCCACCGCGTGACCGCCGTCGGCTCGATCGCCTTCCTCATCGTCCACATCAGCGTCAAGCTGCTCCTGGGACACACCGTCCTGATCGCCGCGCTGCTCCCCTTCAGCCTGGGCGTCAAGGGCAGCGCCGGACTCATCGGTCTCGGCTCGCTGGCCGGCCTGCTCATGATCTTCGTGGGCATCACGGGCGCGCTGCGCAACCAGTTCGCCGCACCGGCCGTGGTCGCCGCCCGCTGGCGCGCGATGCACATGCTGGCCTACCCCGCGCTGTGCGCGGCCCTGACGCACGGCTTGTTCGCGGGCCGTGCGGCGAAGCCCTTCTTCATGATCTCGTACGAGCTGTGCCTGGCCGGAGTGCTGGCCGCCCTGGCGCTGCGCAGCTCCCCCCGTTCGGTCAAGCGCAAGGTCGCCGACCAGCTCATGAGGTTCATGGGCAACAGCGACATGTCCGCCATGGACGGCCTGGAGGCGAGCCGGGCCCGGGTGGCGGAGGCCGGATCGTCGCTGCCGGGCTACGAGGGCCGTGGCGGCCGTCCGTCGCCGACCGCCGAGACGATGGCCTCGCCCCGGACGGCGCCGTCGGCCGCGTCACCGTCGTACGGCACGCCCGCCGCCCCGGAGTCCGGGAACGGCTTCGCGGCCGCCTACCGCACCGCCAACGCGCCTGCCGGCGGCGGGCAGCAGCCCTACGCGGGCGGCCAGACCGGGCGCGCGAACATGCCGTTCGAGGCGCAGGCCACGGCGGCCATGCCGCGCATGGACGCCGGCGGCAACACCGCGGGCAGCTGGCCGGTCCCGTCCCCGCCGCCGGTCGGCGAGGCGCCCCCGTCCGCCTACGACCCGCTCCAGGACACGGGATTCAGCATCCCGGCCTACGGCAGTCAGGGTGCCGCCGGGTACCGCGGAAGTGATGTGTACGACACCGGTGAGACGAACGCCCGGTACAACACGTACAACCAGAACGACACGTACAACAGCGGTCCCGCCAATGAACCAAACCCCGGTGCGTCGTACGACACACCGGGTTCGGGCGAACCTTGGAACATGCCTTCCGGAGGCTATAGGTGAACGAGGCCCTGCCCGACGTTCCAGAAGTCCGCGTGGTCGGCCTTCCGCAACTCACGTCGGGCTTCGACCTTGTCGAGAGACTTGATCTGCCCATGCACCTGAAGGTGCACGGGCCGCTCGAACCCCTGGGCGGAGAGAAGCTCGCGCAGCTCTCCGAACGCATCAACCTCAAGGGCCGCGGCGGCGCGGGCTTCCCCTTCCACAAGAAGCTGCGCTCGGTCGCCGACGCGGCGATCAAGCGCGGCGTCCGGCCGGTCGTCGTCGTCAACGGAAGCGAGGACGAACCGGCCTGCCGCAAGGACACGGTGCTCATCAACCGTGCCCCGCACCTCATCCTGGACGGCGCGCTGCTGGTCGCGGAGGCGCTGGGTGCCCGCACGCTCGTGGTGGCGGTCACCCGTGAGTCCACCCAACGCTCCATGGAGGCCGCGCTCGCCGAGCGCGGCCTGAGCAACGGCCGGCGCTCGGCGCTGAAGGCCTTCGTCCAGCGCAACCCGATCCGCATGGTCACCGGCGCGGCCGCGTCCGTGATCCGCTCCATCGACGGCGGCCCGGCGATCCCGCCCGGCCGCAAGGTCAGCGCCTCGCAGAACGGCGTGGGCGGCGCCCCGACCCTGCTGTCCAACGCCGAGACCTTCGCCCAGCTGGCGATCGCCGCCCGCATCGGCCCCGAGCGCTACGGCAACACCGGCCTGTACGACGAACCCGGCACCGTCATGCTGACGGTGTCCGGCGCCGTGGCCCGCCCGATGGTCCTGGAGGTGCCCACGGGCGTACCGCTGCGCTACGTGCTCCAGCTGGCCGGCGCCCCGCCCGTCCCCCAGGGTGTGCTGACCGGCGGTTACCACGGCAAGTGGATCGACGCGGCCACGGTCAACGAGGCGATCGTCTCCCGCGACTCCCTGGACGCGGTGGGCGGCGCGCTCGGCGCGGGCGCGATCCTGCCGATCACTCAGGAAACCTGCCCCCTGGGCGAGTCGCTGCGCGTGGCCCAGTGGCTGGCCGAGGAGAGCGCGGGACAGTGCGGTCCCTGCTACCTCGGTCTGCCGGCCGCGGCGCGCGGCATGGAAGACATCCTCAACGGCGGCGGACCCGCCGCGCTGGAGGCCCTCAAGCAGGTCGCCAAGAACGTCAAGCGGCGCGGCGCGTGCTCGCACCCGGACGGCTCCGCGATGTTCCTGGAGTCGACCATCAAGGCGTTCACCGACGACCTGGCCGCGCACGTCCTCGGCAACGGCTGCGGGCGGCCCGTGGAGGGCGTTCTGCCGCTCTTCGAGCCGGGCATGGCGCCGGCGGCCATCATGGGCGCCGAAAAGCCCGCAGACGACAGCGAGAGCCGCCAGAAGATCTTCGTCGACTGGACCCTGTGCCGGGGCCACGGTCTGTGCGCGGACCTCCTCCCGGAGGTGTTCGAGCTCGGCGCCGACGGCTTCCCGACCGTCGCACAGGCGAAGGTCCCGCGTTTCGCGGAGGCCAAGGCGCTGCGTGCGGTGCGCCGCTGCCCGGCCCTCGCCCTGCGCATCGAGGAGGACACCCGCTCGCAGGCGCCCGCCCGCAACCTGCCGGTCGTGTCCCAGGGGCGCGGCCGTCGCGCCCTCGGCCGCTGACCCGACGCGCCGGTGTACGGCCCCGCCCGGGGTCGGCCACCGGCGCGCCGCCGTTCGGCGGCGGTCGCACGGACGCCGACCCTCAGTCCTGGAATCAGCCCTGGAACACGAAGAAGGCGGATCACCCGAACGAGTGATCCGCCTTCTACTTCTGTGGAGCTAAGGAGAATTGAACTCCTGACCTCCTGCATGCCATGCAGGCGCTCTACCAACTGAGCTATAGCCCCTCGCGGTCATGCGGTTGACCCGCACCTTGACCGTGTCGCCCGGTTTCCCCGGCGGCGACGCCAACATTACACGGTCACCGGGGTGCACCACCAAATCGATTCCGTTCTGTACGGATTCGCTCGGGATAGTGTCGTTCGTTGTGACCGCGCTCACGCTCTCCGCAGGCCACCGCCGCACACCGCTGGCCCTGGGGGCCTGCATGTTCTCCTTCATCGCCTTCTGGATCGCCCAGCGGGCCGCCCACGTCTCGATGATCGACCTGATGGTCTACCGGGCCGAGGGCGCGACCGTGCGCGCCGGAGGCGACCTGTACGCACTGCGCGCGACGGCGGAGCACCTGCCGACCACGTACCCGCCGTTCGCGGCCCTGCTGTTCACCGCGCTGACCCTGCCGGGCACCGCGAGCCTGCGCGCCCTGGCGACGGCCGGGAACCTCGTCCTCCTGGTGGTGTTCGTCAGACTGTCGCTGCGGCTCGTGGGCCACACGCGCGTGGAGAGCGTCTGGTGGGCCGCCGCGGTGGCCGTGTGGTGCGAGCCGGTGTGGACGACGCTGCGCTACGGGCAGGTGAATCTGCTGATCGCCGTCCTGGTGCTGTGGGACCTGACCCGGCGCCCCGGGCACCGTTGGGCCGGCCTGGGCATCGGGCTCGCGACGGCGGTGAAGCTGACGCCCGCGCTGTTCGTGGTGTTCCTGCTCGCCGCGGGTGTCACGGCCCGGGTCGGACACGGCTGCGCGGGCCACCGGCTGCGGCACGCGCGCGGGGCGGCGGCCACGTTCGCCTGCGCCACCCTGCTCGCGGCGGCGGTCCTGCCGCGGGACTCCGGACGGTTCTGGACGGACATGATGTTCCGCGCCGGACGGGTCGGTCACGCGGAGGAGACCGCCAATCAGGCTCTGCGGGGCCTCCTGGCCCGTTTCCTGCACACGCCGGAGCCGGGGAGCCCCTGGGTCGCCACAGCGGCCGTGGTGGCCCTGGGAGGGCTCGCGGTGGCGGTCGCGGCGGAGCTGCGCGGGCTGCGGGCCTGGGCGGTGACCGTCTGCGCGGTGACGGCACTGCTCGTCAGCCCCGTGTCCTGGTCGCACCACTGGGTGTGGTGTGTGCCACTGATCCTGCTCCTGGTGACACGCGGACACCGGGCGGCGGCCCTGGGGGCGCTGCTCGTCTTCGGCTCGTACGCGCTGTGGTGGGTGCCGCACGGCCACGGGCGGCCCGAACTGCATCAGCAGGGTGCCGAGTTGGCGCTGTCGGCCCTCTACGCGGGGGCGGGTCTGCTCTTCCTCGTCCTCGCCGGGATCTCGCTACGGGACCCCGGCCGTGCTCAAGCCGTGACGAACGAATAGAACCGTTTGAGTGTGCAGTGCTCCTCGAGGAGCCGGCCGTAGATCGGTTCGCCCTCGAGTTCGCGGTACGTCTCGATGGGGTCGCCTTTTATGATCAGCGCCCGCGCGCATTCCTCGCACCAGTACTGGTAGTCGGGATTGAGCGGCTCCATGTCGCGCACGATCGGCGTCCCGCTGCCGCACCAGTCGCACTTTCGCCTGTGTGCACCCATCGATCAGCTCCAGCTGTGGCCGCAGGCCGTGCACACATAGGAAATTCCGCCGTTGTCGCCCAGTACCTGCGCGACGTCCGCGGAACCGCAGGAAGGGCAGCTGAGCCGGATGATCGTATCCCGTGTCAGTACTGCGTCGAAGAGGTCACGAACCTCTTCGAGGATGCTCGCAGGCATCACCACTCCCTCCCAGTCGGGCCGCGCCCCCTTCCGGCCGTTTGATTCTGCCACGGCCGGGCCGATACGGTCAGCGACGCCTTAGTACCAGTCCGGACACGGCGCCCGTCGCGGCCACCGCGGCAAGCGCGAACATGCAAGCCACAAGCGCTTCCGCAGAGGTATACGCCCCCGGGACCCCAAGTGACTCAAGACGGTCGAGGAACAGTGTGCCGAAGACCGCGACGCCGATCAGCTGACCGAGCTGGGTGACCGTGGCGAGGAGGCCGCTGGCGTCCGCCGCGTCCTCGGGTCGCACGGTGGCCAGCGCCCGGGTGAGCGTCGGGCTGAAGCCCAGCGCGATACCGGTCCCGGTCCCCGCGTAGGCCGCGTACAGCCAGGCGCCGCCCTCGCCGCCACCCCTGAGCACCAGGCCGACGGCCACCACGGACACCGCGGTGAGCGCGAATCCGGCCGGGGTCAGTATGCGCTGCCAGGAGGCGGGCCAGGATCGCCAGGTCAGGCCGACCAGTCCGAAGACGACCGCGGTCGGCGCGAAGGTGAGACCGGCGTGCAGCGCGCTGTAGCCGAGGCCGCCCTGGACGTGCAGGGTGAGCGCGAACAGGAAGCCCCCGTTGACGGCCATGACGGCCGCGATCCGGAAGACGGCCAGGCCCATGCCGGGGTGGCGCAGTACCCGTGGGGCGATCAGCGGGGCGCCGCCGCGCCGGGCGAGCCGCGCCTCGAAGCGGCAGAACAGCACGAAGAGACCGGCCGCGGCGGCCAGCGACAGCCAGGACCACAGCGGCCAGCCCTCCTCCTGCCCGAGCACCAGCGGCACCGTCAGGAGCGAGACGGCCCCGCCCAGCAGCACCAGCCCGGTGAGGTCGAACGCGCGGGTCCGGTCCGCCGCGCCGCCCCGGGGCAGTGCGTGGCGGCCGACGGCCAGGAGTACGGCGCCGACCGGCACGTTGACGAGGAACACGGGCCGCCAGCCGGTGCCGAACAGATCGGCGCTGACCAGGACACCGCCGATCACCTGCCCGGCCGCCGCGCCGACGGCGATGACCGCCGCGTACACGCCGAGGGCCCGCATCCGGGCCTCCCCGGTGAAGGAGCGCTGGATCAGGCTGAGCACCTGCGGGATCATCACCGCCGAACCGGCGCCCTGCACCAGCCGGAAGGCGATCAGCTCGGTCGCGCCCTGGGCCAGTCCGCAGGCGAGCGAGGCGGCGGTGAAGAGCGCGAGCCCGGCCAGGTGGACCCGGCCGTGGCCGAGCCGGTCGCCGAGGCGGGCTCCGGTGATCAGCAGCACGGAGTACGTGATGGCGTATCCGGCGATCACCAGTTGCAGGTCGGCGCCGGAGGCGTGCAGGTCGGAACCGATGGTGGGGGCCGCCACGTTCACGATGAAGACGTCGAGCAGTGCCATGAACTGGGCCGCGAGCACGACCGCGAGCAGCCGTCGGGACCTGTTGTCGGTGCCGGGGGCTTTACTGGATTCAGGTCGCGGTACCGGCGCGGGATCCGGCTTCGTGCGAGGTGTTGTCGTCATGCGGTCGAGCGTGACGACGCTTCGGTACGGGTGCGGAGTGCCCGCTGATGCTGGTAGTGCCAGCACCTGGCAGGGACCGTGCCGGGCGGTGACGATGGAGTTCGCGACGGCGGGGACCGGACGACGGGCGACGGGCAACGCACGGCAGGACGACGCACGGCAGGACGACGGGGGGACGTGGCCATGAGGACGACACAGCGGCGCCGGCCGGAGCTGGCGGCCTTCCTGCGCAGCAGGCGCGCCCGGGTGACACCGGCCGACGTGGGCATGCCGCCGGGGCTGCGGCGCCGTACGCCGGGACTGCGGCGCGAGGAGGTGGCCCAGATCTCGGGTGTCGGGGTCACCTGGTACACCTGGCTGGAGCAGGGGCGGCCGATCAACGCCTCCGCTCAGGTCCTGGACGCCGTGGCCCGCACGCTGCGGCTGGATCCCCCGGAGCGGGAGCATCTGTACCGCCTGGCGGAGGTCCCCTTCGAGCCCGATCCGGGGTCCCTGACGCAGACCGTCGCCCCGGAGATCCAGGACGTCATCGACGCCCTCGACCCGCTTCCGGCGGTGGTCTACAACTCGCGCTACGACGTCCTCGCCACCAACCCGGCCTACCGCGACCTGTTCCTGGTCCCGGAGACCGTACGGATCGGGGTGCCGAACGTGCTGTGGACGCTGTTCACGGTTTCCGAGGAGGCCTGCCCGGTGGTGCACCGGGAGCGTGAGCTGCCCGTGATGGTGGCGACACTGCGCTCCTCGTACGGCCGGCACGTCGGTGAGCCGGCCTGGGAGCTCTTCATCCGAAGGCTGTCGGCGGCCAGCCCGCACTTCGCCGAGGTGTGGGCGAGCGGCGAGGTCATACCTCCGGGACCACGGATAAAGACGTTCCGGCATGCGGCGGTCGGCGAGCTGCGGATGACCTCGCAGTCGCTGTCGATCGATGGGATGCCGGAGTGCCGGATCGTCGTCTACACACCGGAGAGCGAGGAGGCACGAAGCAGGCTCGAGCTGCTGCGGAAGACCAGGCAGCGGTTGTGGCCGCC
The DNA here is from genome assembly GCF_009377175.1 of Streptomyces adustus. Classification (GTDB taxonomy): domain Bacteria; phylum Actinomycetota; class Actinomycetes; order Streptomycetales; family Streptomycetaceae; genus Streptomyces; species Streptomyces adustus. The sequence continues at coordinate 36,870 of NZ_VJZD01000039.1, read as the reverse complement.
GTCGGACGAAGGGGTCGCCGAGATCATCCGGCAGTGGCAGACAGAAAATCCCGCCCCCTGAGGGGACGGGATCCTGGTCCAACCGATCTTTGACAACTCGACAGAGTGTCTTTCTGTGGAGCTAAGGAGAATTGAACTCCTGACCTCCTGCATGCCATGCAGGCGCTCTACCAACTGAGCTATAGCCCCTTGCGTTCTTCCCGCTCTGCGGTGCGAACAAGAAGAACTTTAGCCTGCGACCTGCCGGAAAGTGAAATCCGGGTACCGGGCCCCGTTGTGCGCCCCGGGACGGCGGTCAGTCGTCGTCGCCGAGCACGGGCTCCGGCAGGGTGCCGGCGTTGTGCTCGAGCAGACGCCAGCCGCGGGCGCCCTCGCCGAGGACGGACCAGCAGCAGTTGGAGAGACCACCGAGGCTCTCCCAGTGCTGCGGCTCCAGGCCGAGGAGGCGTCCGATCGTGGTGCGGATCGTGCCGCCGTGGCTGACCACGACGAGGGTGCCGTCGTCGGGGAGCTTCTCGGCGTGGCCGAGGACGACCGGGGCGGCGCGGTCGGCGACCTCCGTCTCCAGCTCGCCGCCGCCGCGGCGGACCGGCTCGCCGCGCTTCCACGCGGCGTACTCCTCGCCGTGCCGGGCGAGGATCTCCTCGTGCGTCAGCCCCTGCCAGACGCCCGCGTAGGTCTCACGCAGGGCCTCGTCGTGGGCCACCGAGAGGCCGGTGAGCGCGGCGAGCTCGCCGGCCGTGTCGGCGGCCCGCCGAAGATCGGAGGCGACGATCGCGTCGGGTTGCAGGGACGCCAGCAGCCGGGCGGCGCGACGGGCCTGGGCCACGCCGGTCTCGGTGAGCTCCACGTCCGTGCTGCCCTGGAAGCGGCGCTCCACGTTCCACGAGGTCTGGCCGTGCCGCCAGAGGATGATCCGGCGCCCGCGGCCGGGCTCACGGTCGGCCGCGGGCCCGGCGCCCGGGGTGGTCATCGCCACTCACCGTCCCCGTCGGCCTCCTCCTCGGCGGCGCGCAGCTTGGCGTGCTCCTCGGCCTTGCCTCGGGTCGCCTGGGCGTCCGCGGGCAGCGTCAGCTCGGGGCAGTCCTTCCACAGCCGCTCCAGGGCGTAGAAGACGCGCTCCTCGCTGTGCTGGACGTGGACGACGATGTCGACGTAGTCGAGCAGCACCCAACGGGCCTCGCGGTCGCCCTCGCGGCGCACCGGCTTGGCGCCGAGCTCCTTGCTGAGCCGTTCCTCGATCTCGTCGACGATGGACTTGACCTGGCGGTCGTTGGGTGCGGAGGCGAGCAGGAAGGCGTCGGTGATCGACAGCACATCGCTGACGTCGTAGGCGATGATGTCGTGCGCGAGCTTGTCGGCAGCCGCCTGGGCGGCGGTGTTGATGAGCTCGATGGAACGGTCAGTGGCGGTCACTACAAGGCTTTCCGTCGGCGGTCATGTGTCACCAAGGGTCTCACGGACAGCCGACGGCGCCCCACGTGACGACCGGATCACGTGGGGCGCGGGTTGCCCGCTCTAGAGCGCCGGGGGCTTGTAGTCCTGGCCCAGGACGACCACGACGGCCGCGTTCGCGGAGACCTTGCCCTTGGTCACGGCGCTGGTGGGCAGCCCCAGCGTCTTGGCGACCTCGGTGGCGTTGTCCTTGTCGGCGGCGTCGGCGTAGGTGACCTCGGAGGTGGCCTCGGAGCCGTCCGCGGTGCCGCCGTCCAGGAAGGTGAAGCCGCCGTTGAGGAGCGCGACGCGGGCCTTCTCGGTGTTGCCCTTGGTGCCGGTGGCGTTCTGGACCGAGACACGGACCGCGGATCCCTGGTCGGGGCTCTTCGCGGTACCGCCGAGCACGTCCTTGACCACGCTGCTGCTGGTCTGCGCGCTCAGTGTGCCGTCGTCCTGGACGGGCAGGAGCGCCGTCTTGTAGTCGCCGCCCTTGGCGAGGTCGGCGAGCTTGGCGAGGAAGGCGCCGAGGTCCTTGTCGGTCAGCGACGGGTCGAGGATCTGCGCCAGCGTCTGCACGGTGACCGTCGCCCCCTGGGCGTCGGAGGACACCTTGCGCAGTACGCCCTGCATGACCTGCCCGAACCGTTCCAGCTGGGCGTTCTGGGCCTCGCCGGAGGCGCTGTAGGTGGCGTAGGCGACGGCCATCTTGCCGCTGAGGGTCTGGTCCTTGCCCTTGTGGACGAGGGGGGCGGCGTTCTTCTTCTCGGCCTCGGGGTCGGGGACGTCGGTGTCGGTGTCGACCTCGATGTTGCCGACCAGGTCGACCAGGTTCTGGAGGTAGGGGGTGTCCAGGCGCCAGGTGCCCTCGATGTCGGTGCCGAGGACCGTGTTCAGCGCGTCGCGGGTGCCGGAGGAGCCGTCGTCGTCGACCGACTTGGCGAGCGTCGTGGAGGCGCCGTCGTCGCCGGTCACCGCGAGGGAGTTGGGCAGCAGGACGGTGGTGCCCTGCTTGGTGGTGGTGTTGTCGACGAGCAGCGCCGTGGAGGTGCCGCCCTTCTTGGTGTTGTGCAGGTGGACGACGATGACGTCGCGGTTCTGGGCGCCCGCGGCGGTCGTGGTGCCGGCCTTGCCCCCCGACTTCCCGAGGCCGGGGATCTTGCCCGCGTACCAGAGGTAGCCGACGCCGCCGACCGCGAACAGGGCCATGACCACCACCAGGGCGACGACACGGCTGCGGGCGCGGCGGCGGGCTTCTTCGCGGCGCTCGGTGCGGTTCTCGGTGAACGCCATCCAGTCGATGACGTCCTCGGAGTCGCCGTCGGGCTCCTCCACGAAGGCGAACTGCCCGGTGCTGTAATCGGGTTGCGACCGGACGGAGGCGTCGGGCGCCTCCTCCTCGGACGGCTCCGGGTCCGGTGCGGGGCCGGCCTGCTGCGGTATGTAGGCGGTCTGCTCGGCGACGCGGGGCTGCTGTCCGCCGCCGGCGGCGGCCCGCCCGTAGGGGTCGTACGGGGCGGCGGCAGCGCCGTTCGAGCGCGTGCCCTGCGTGCCCAAGCCGGGGTGCGCCCCGGGGGCGTAGTCGTCGTAGGCGGGCACCTGCGGCTGCTGCCCGGTGTCGTAGGGGTCGTACGGGGAGACGGGCTGCTGGCTGCCCGTGGCGTACGGGTCGTACCCGTAGCCCTGCTGCTGTGTGTACGGGTCGTACGCCTGCTGCGGGGGCCGGGGCGCCTGCTGCGTCCGGACCTGCTGGTACATCGGCCGGCCGTACTCGTCGTAACCGACGAGTTCGTACTGGTCTTCACCGTATTCCGCGTCGTATCGGTCGTTCACCGGTGCCCCTCTCGGCTCACTCGCCGCGGTACAGCTCACGCTTGTCGATGTAGCGCACGACTCCGTCCGGCACCAGATACCAGACGGGGTCGCCCTTGGCGACTCTCGCACGGCAGTCTGTGGAGGAGATGGCGAGCGCGGGAACTTCGACCAGGGAGACTCCGCCCTCGGGGAGGCCGGGGTCGGTGAGTTGGTGGCCCGGTCGGGTGACGCCGATGAAGTGCGCCAGGGAGAACAGCTCCTCGGAGTCCCGCCACGTCAGGAGCTGGGCGAGGGCGTCGGCGCCGGTGATGAAGAACAGGTCGGCGTCGGGGTTGAGCGCGCGCAGGTCGCGCAGGGTGTCGACCGTGTAGGTCGGGCCGCCGCGGTCGATGTCGATGCGGCTGACCGAGAACTGCGGGTTCTCGGCGGTCGCGATGACCGTCATCAGATAGCGGTCCTCGGCCGGCGAGACGCTGCGGTGGGTCTTCTGCCACGGCTGACCGGTCGGCACGAACACCACCTCGTCGAGGTGGAACTGTGCGGCGACCTCGCTGGCCGCCACGAGGTGCCCGTGGTGGATCGGGTCGAAGGTGCCGCCCATGACGCCCAAGCGGCGCTTGCCCGGCGTCGACGGCCCGTTGCCCGGCCCGCCGGGCCCTGGCTGCGCCGAGCCGTGGTGCCGGGGCCCGCCGAAGGTGCCGCGCGCCGTGTCGGTCATGTCGGCCGGGTCGGCCGGGTCGTTCACCGGACCGGTAGGCATGTCCTGCTCTCCCATGCGTGCAGACCCTACCGGCCCGGTCCGAGAGCCTTGGCCACGAGTTCCCCGGGACGGACCCGGGAGGGCCTTCGCCGGGTTCAGCGGTCGCGGTTGAAGCGGGTGGTGATCCACAGCAGGAGCAGCAGGATGATGAACGCTCCACCGCCCGTGACCAGGGGGTTGAGGCTGTCGTGGTTGCCGCCGTGCTCCTCGCCCTCGGCGGCGAGAGTGACCAGCTGGGCTGCGGCGCTGTGGAAGCTCATCTTCAGCAGAACCTATCCGATGGGTGTCCCCCCGCTCGGCGGGGCCGAGAATGGGGGAGGGCGGGATAAAGACGTCGGCCCATCGTATGCGGGCGCCTCGGCGGCGATCACGCCGACTCCGCCGTTGGGGAACCTTCGAAGACCCTCAGTCGTCTTTCCGCTTGTAGCCCCGCAACAGGAACCACCCGGTCAGTGCACAGCCCAGGACCATCACGATCAGGACGATCCGGAGCAGATTGCCCGTCCCTTGCTGGGCGGCCGCGCTCGCGGCCTCGGTGAGCCAGGCGGCTGCGGGGGTGTGCTCCATGGCGTTGGACTCCTTCGCTGTACTGCCCGTACACGGTAACTCCGCCTAGGCTGGGCTCAGCCTCGGGGGCAGGCAGAAACCGACCGGCACACGGCGGCACCGCACGGCGCGCGCCGCCCGCACGGCACTCAGACGTACATGGGGGAAGACATGTCCGACGACGGCCGCCCGCACAACGGGCACGAGCACGCGCCGAGCCGGCAGCGCAGGCGCTTCCAGGGGATCTCCTCCCGGGCGTACGAGCACCCGGCCGACCGTTCCGCGCTGGTGGCGCTGCGCAAGCTCAGCGGTTTCGACACGGTCTTCAAGGCGCTCAGCGGGCTGCTGCCCGAGCGCAGCCTGAGACTGCTGTTCCTGTCCGACTCGGTGCGGGTGTCGGACCAGCAGTTCATCCACCTCAACGACATGCTGCGGGACGCCTGTTACATCCTGGACCTGGAGAAGGTCCCGCCGATGTACGTCACCCAGGATCCGCAGCCGAACGCGATGTGCATCGGCCTGGACGAGCCGATCATCGTCGTCACCACGGGCCTGGTCGAGCTGCTCGACGAGGAGGAGATGCGGGCGGTCGTCGGTCACGAGGTGGGCCACGCGCTGTCCGGCCACTCGGTGTACCGCACGATCCTGCTGTTCCTGACCAGCCTGGCGCTGAAGGTCGCCTGGATACCGCTGGGCAACCTCGCGATCATGGGGATAGTGACCGCGCTGCGGGAGTGGTTCCGCAAGTCGGAGCTGTCCGCCGACCGGGCGGGTCTGCTGGTGGGCCAGGACCTCCAGGCCTCGATGCGCGGTCTGATGAAGATCGCGGGCGGCAACCACCTGCACGAGATGAACGTGGACGCGTTCCTTCAGCAGGCCGAGGAGTACGACGCGGCCGGCGACCTGCGCGACTCCGTGCTGAAGATCCTCAATGTGCTGCCCCGCACCCACCCCTTCGCCGCGGTGCGCGCGGGCGAGCTGAAGAAGTGGGCGGCGTCCCGCGACTACCAGCGGATCATGGACGGTCATTACCCGCGGCGCGGCGACGACAAGGACACCTCGGTCACGGACTCGTTCCGGGAGTCCGCCGCCAGCTACGCCGGTCATGTCAAAAGCTCCAAGGACCCGCTGATGAAGCTGGTCACGGACATCGCCGGCGGAGCGGGGGACCTGGGCGGCCGGGTACGGCGCGGCTTCGGCGGGTTCGCCGGCCCGCCGCCGCCGAAGGACCGCCCGTCGTCGGACGGGCCGGACCCGCAGGAGGGCCCGGCGGACACCCCGCCGCACGACAAGGACTGACGCGACGAGGACTGACGCGACGAGGACTGACGCGCAGGGGACTGGCCCGACGAGGGCCGATAGGACTGGGCGGACCGGCCCGGGCCCGTCGGCTCACACCTTCGGCTGAGCGCTCGGGGCCAGTGCTCCGCACAGTGCGACCGCGTCGCCCGTGGCGTACGGGTCGGTGCCTGCCGGGCCGCCGCTCTTGGCGGTCTGGCCGGCGAGCAGGGGGTGCAGTCGGTTCGCGGAGTCGTCGGAGCAGGACAGCGGGCCGGCCTGGGCGGCGGAGACGACCAGCTGGGCCTGGCGCAGGCGCAGGTCGTCGTGGTCGAACCGGAAGCGCAGCTCGCGCCGGACGGTGAACAAGGAGACCTCGGCCTTCGCCCCGGAGCCGGTCGGCCGCAGCGCGTACACGAAGGTGTGGTCGGCGGTGACCTCCAGGGTCGAGGCGTCGCTCTCGGTGAACGCCAGCGTGCCCTGCACCCGGATCCTGGGGTCGGCCAGCTCCACCTGGGCGGGGTCGAAGCGGATCAGCCAGCCGGTGGGCGCGTGCCGGCCGTCGGCGCTCGGGTGGTCGAAGCTCTGGTCGAACTGGTCGAGTTGGTCCGGGTCGAGCAGGACGCGCACGGGACGGACCTGCTGTCCGGTGAGCACCTCGGGGTAGAGGGCGGAGCGGACGATGTAGTCCTTGGCCGTGGTCAGGGCGGTCACGACCTGGCTCTCGGAGAAGTGCGCGGTGGCCCGGGTGGCGGGCAGCGGTACGCCCTCGGCGCCCAGGCGGAACTGCGCCGCGGGGCTGTGTGCGTACAGGTACTCGGGGTCGGCCGTGCCGGGCACCTTGCCCGACGGGGAGAGCGGGATCACGGTCATCCGCAGCGGCTCGGCCGGCTGGAGCGCCCCGGGGGTCTGGTAGGGACTGCGTACACCCATGTAGATCGCGGTACCAAAGGCGACGGCGATCAGCAGGACCAGGATCAGAGCCTGCCGGGACAGGCCCCTGTGCAGGGGCGGACGGCGGCGCACGGCGGGCGTGTGGTCGGTCATGCGCTCCTGCGCGGAGTACTCCTGGATGCGAGCAGCGCGGACGAACGACTCGTCGAAGACGACGGATCGGTATTCTTCCTCGCCACTTCCGGGAGCGCCCTCGGGTGTCCCCTCAGGTGGGTCTCCAGGTCCGCCCATACATTCAGGGTAGGTCGCGCGGAGCCCCGGTAAACGCCCTGCTACACGACAAGTTCTGACAGGTTCTCACCAGAATCGCCGAGCGGGTTCAAGGAGTGCTCGGGAGCACCGGGACCGCCGGCCGGGGCTGGTCGGCGGAAGCGGAGGGGGCGGCCGCGCTGCCCTGTTCGAGTCCGGTCGAAGCGGGCGGCGGGACCTGGTCGTGGTCGCCGGACGAGGCACCGCGGTAGACCGCGCTGAAGGCCAGCGCGACCATGCCGATGCCCATCACGAGGGCGAGCATCCAGGCGACGGGGCGATGCCAGCGGACCTGCCTGCCGTACCCCCACAGCGGGCCGTAGCGGCGTTCGGAGGCATCGGGGTCGTCGGGGTCGGCCAGATCGTCGAGGTCCGGATCATGGCCGAAATCGCCGGGCCCGTCGGGGCCGTACCCGTCGTCGTACCGCTCGCCCCTGGCGTGTGCGCGGCGGGCCTCGGCTTCGGAGGCCTCCGCTCTCGCCTGGGCGGCGGCCAGGAGGCGTTCCACGGCGGACGGCTCGTGCACCTCGGCCGCCCGCACGAAGGCCTCGTCGAAGACCACGGAGGCGAACTCTTCGTCCGACACCCCGCGGTCGTGGTCGTCGTCGGGCTCCCAGCCGTCAGGGAACGGCGTGCCCCCCACGTCCTCCGGCACGGATCCAGAGTAGACCTGGGGGGTCATTTTGGGCAGACGGTATGGAAATTCATCCGCCTGCCGAGACGGTTCCGTCGTGGCGGCGAGACCGGCCTGGAGGGCACACCCGTCACAGGCGCCCCACCGGTGGCTCCCGCCTCATCGGAAACCACCCGGCCCGCCGTGCCCGCACGGCGGCTCGTCTCAGCGCCGGATGTGGCCGTCCCCGGTGACGATGTACTTGGTGCTGGTGAGCTCCGGCAGGCCCATCGGGCCGCGGGCGTGCAGCTTCTGCGTGGAGATGCCGATCTCCGCGCCGAAGCCGAACTGGCCGCCGTCCGTGAAGCGCGTCGAGGCGTTCACGGCGACCGTGGTGGAGTCGACCAACTGGGTGAAACGGCGGGCGGCCTGCTGCGAGGTGGTGACGATGGCCTCGGTGTGCCCGGAGGTCCACAGCCGGATGTGCTCGACGGCGCGGTCGAGGGAGTCGACGACGGCGGCGGCGATGTCGTACGAGAGGTACTCGGTCTCCCAGTCCTCCGGCGTGGCCTCCACGACGGTCGCCTTGGAGTCCGCGGCGTACGCCAGGACCCGTTCGTCGGCGTGGACGGTGACGCCGGCCTCGGCGAGGGCGTCCAGGGCGCGCGGCAGGAACTCGGCGGCGATGTCCTGGTGGACCAGGAGCGTCTCGGCGGCGTTGCAGACGCTGACGCGCTGGGCCTTGGAGTTGATCAGGATGTCGATCGCCATGTCCAGGTCGGCGTGGGCGTCGACGTAGACGTGGCAGTTGCCGGTGCCGGTCTCGATGACCGGGACGGTGGACTCGGCGACGACGGTGCGGATCAGGGAGGCGCCGCCGCGCGGGATGAGGACGTCGACCAGGCCGCGGGCGCGCATCAGCTCGCGGACGCTCTCGCGGCTCTCGCCGGGGACGAGCTGCACCGCGTCGGCGGGCAGTCCGGCGCCGCCGACGGCGTCCCGCAGGACGCGCACGAGGGCGGTGTTCGACTCGTAGGCGGAGGCCGAGCCGCGCAGCAGCACGGCGTTGCCGGACTTCAGGCAGAGGGCGGCGGCGTCGACGGTGACGTTCGGGCGGGCCTCGTAGATGATCCCGACGACGCCGAGCGGTACGCGGACCTGGCGCAGGTCGATGCCGTTGGGGAGGGTGGAGCCGCGGACGACCTCACCGACCGGGTCGGGCAGGGCGACGACGTCGCGCACGTCGGAGGCGATGGCCCGCACCCGTTCCGGGGTGAGCGTGAGCCGGTCGACGATCGCCTCGCTGGTGCCGGCCTCGCGGGCCTTGGCGATGTCCTTGGCGTTGGCCTCGACGATTTCACTCGTACGGACCTCCAGCGCGTCCGCCACGGCGAGCAGCGCGTCGTCCTTCACGGACCGCGGCAACGGCGCGAGGTCGGCGGCGGCGGCCTTGGCCCGGTAGGCGGCCTGGGTGACCGGTGACATGGAGTCGTACGGAGAAAGCGTGGTCATGAGGGAAGCGTAGTGCGCGGGCGGGGCCGTCCAGGGCTCATCCCAAACCCCGAGACAACACCCGAAGGGTCCGAAAAGCCCGAAAGACCCCTGAACGGGGAAGGTCACGCGGGCGGACATGCACCGAAAGGGCCAGGGTCACGCCGGATCCGTTGCCCCGACAGCCCGGGCAAGGGGCCCGCCGGATCCGTTGCCCCGACAGCCCGGGCAAGGGGCCCGCCGGATCTGTTGCCCCGACAGGCCGGGCAAGGGGCCCGGCAGGACCCGGCCGACCGGCAAGGCCCGACGGACCGCCAAGACCCGACGGCCAGGCAGGACCCGGCAAAGCCGCAGGACCGGAAGGACCGGCAGGACCGGCAGGTTCTAGTAGGGATGCACGCCGACCGGGGTCGCCGGTGGGGGTCCGTAGCCCTCGGCGACGCGCTGGTGGTAGGTCTCCCGGTCGATGACCTCCAGGCCGACGATCTCCCAGGGCGGCAGGCCCGCGGTCTGGCGGTGCTCGCCCCACAGCCGCAGGGCGACCGCGGCGGCGTCGTGCAGGTCGCGGGCCTCTTCCCAGTAGCGGATCTCCGCGTGGTCCTGCGCGTACCGGCTGGTCAGCAGGAACGGATGGTCGTGCGCCAGCTGTTCCAGGGCGCGCCGGACCTCCGCGATCGGGGACGCGGCGCCGGAGAGGCTGAGGGTGATGTGCCACAGCCGGGGCAGGTCGGCGGGCTGCTCGCCCTCGTACCGGTCGCCGGCCGCGACGCTGGTCAGGGCGCGCTCCTCACCGGGGGCACGAGTGGAGGCACCGCGGGTGGCACGAGCGCCTTCGGCGCCGCCGCGGGACGCTCCCGTCCCAGGGCGCACTCGTCTCACTACGGCCTCCTTCGCGCCAGCGCAGTGCTCCTGCGGATTGTTCCCTGGGTCAAAGTTCAGCAGGCCGGGAGGCTTCGCGTGGCGGTTTCACGGAACGTCCCCCACCGGGAGCGCCCGTTCGACCCGGTTTACGGGTGCAGGATCACCAGGTCGTCCCTGTGTACGATCTCGCGTTCGTACGCGGGGCCCAGTTCGCGCGCCAGCTCGTGGGTGGAGCGGCCGATCAGCCGGGGGATCTCCTTGGCGTCGAAGTTGACCAGTCCGCGGGCCACCGCGCGCCCGGTGCCGTCACGCAGTTCGACGGGGTCTCCGGCGCTGAACTCGCCCTCGACGGCGGCGATTCCGGCCGGGAGCAGCGACTTGCGGCGTTCGACGACGGCGCGCACGGCTCCGTCGTCCAGGGTCAGGGAGCCCTGCGGGGTGGAAGCGTGCTGGAGCCAGAGCAGCCGGTCGGCGGAGCGCTTGCCTGCCGGGTGGAAGTAGGTGCCGGTGTCTCCGCCGGCGAGGGCCTCGGCGGCGTGGACGGTGCTGGTGAGGACGACGGGGATGCCGGCGGCGGCGGCGATCCGGGCCGCCTCGACCTTGGTGACCATGCCGCCGGTGCCGACGCCTGCCTTGCCCGCGCTGCCGATCTCGACGCCCGCCAGGTCGGCGGGGCCGTGCACCTCCGCTATCCGCGAGGTGCCGGGCCTGCCGGGATCGCCGTCGTACACGCCGTCGATGTCGGACAGCAGCACGAGCAGGTCGGCGTGGACGAGGTGGGCGACGAGGGCGGCGAGGCGGTCGTTGTCGCCGAAGCGGATCTCGTCGGTGGCGACGGTGTCGTTCTCGTTGACGACGGGGAGTGCGCCCATGGCGAGGAGCTTGTCGAGGGTGCGGGAGGCGTTGCGGTGGTGGGCGCGGCGGCTCATGTCGTCGGCGGTCAGCAGGACTTGGCCGACGCGGACGCCGTGGCGGGCGAGGGAGGCGGTGTAGCGGGCCATGAGCAGGCCCTGGCCGACGCTCGCGGCGGCCTGCTGGCGGGCCAGGTCCCTGGGGCGGCGGCGCAGGCCCAGCGGGGCGAGGCCGGCGGCGATGGCGCCGGAGGAGACGAGGACGATCTCGCGCTCTCCCCCGCTGCGGCTCTTGGCGAGGACGTCCACGAGCGCGTCGACGCGGTCGGCGTCCAGTCCGCCGGCGGCGGTGGTCAGTGACGAGGAACCCACTTTGACGACGATCCTGCGGGCCTCGCCCACGGCCTGCCTTGCCCCTGCCACCTTGCTCGACGTCCCCTCGCGTAGGTCTGGCGTCCCGCCCGGCAATCTACGCGAAGCGGGCCGGGTGGCGCGCATCGGTCCACCTCGCGGACAGGACGTGCGGTGACCTTCCGCTTACGCATTGCACATGGCAAAGAAGTTGTACAGGTTACGACTGGAAATCAAAGCCTATTTAAATTTAATGTGATCGTCGTGCCACCTACAGTTCACCCCGTGAAGCGCATACTCCTGAGATCAGGGAAGAGCCCCTTCGACGTCCTCGGCGTCGAGGAAGCCCTCCACCGCGACGTGATCGCCACCAACTCCGGCAACCTGATCTTCAGCGACGCCACGCACAAGATCCTCGAGACCCCCGGCACCGAGGTGGTCTCCAACGGCATGCGGACCGAGGTGGCCGCGGCGGGGCGGATCAACGAGGAGTACGACGCCTTCGTCGTGCCGCTCGCGAACGCCTTCCGGCCGTCGTTCGAGCCCGGGCTGCAACGGCTGACCCGGCTGATCAACAAGCTGAAGATCCCGGTCGTGGTCGTCGGGGTCGGCGCGCAGTCCGGCCTGACGTACGACCAGGCGAGGCTGAAGGCCATGGAGCCCAGCGTCCGCGCCTTCTGCGCTGCGGTCCTGGACCGCAGCGCGTCCATCGGCGTGCGCGGCGAGTTCACCGAGAAGTACCTCAACGACATGGGCTTCCGGGACGTCGAGGTGATCGGCTGCCCGTCGATGTTCATGCACGGCGACCGGCTCCCGGTCGAGAAGCGGGCGGCTGCGCTGACCGCGGACTCCCGGGTGGCGGTGAACGGCTCGCACGCCGCGGTGCGCGGCGGCGGCCTGAAGAAGATCATCGATCGGGCCCACGAGCGGTACCCGAACCTGATGTACATCGGCCAGAACCTCACGGACGCCAAGCAGCTGCACTGGCGGGACGTGAACTCCCCGGCCGGCCGGATGACCGAGATGCCGACCCACCCCGACCACCCGATGTACCGGGAGGGCAAGGCCCGGGTCTACGTCGACCCGGTCACCTGGATCGACGACCTGAAGGGCTTCGACTACTCGTTCGGATCGCGAATCCACGGCAACATCGCGGCGCTGCTGGCGGGAACGCCCGCGACCGTGCTGGCCTTCGACTCGCGCACGCTGGAGCTGTGCCGCTACTTCGAGATCCCGCACCGGCTGCTGAGCGAGGTGCCCGCGGACCTCGACCCGGCCGAGCTGTACGAGCAGTCGGACTTCGGCCCGCTGACCGGCAATCACAAGCAGCGCTTCGACCGCTTCACCTCGTTCCTGGACAAGAACGGCCTGGAGAACACCTTCACGCACGGCGACGGCGGCGCGGCCTTCGAGAAGAAGCTGCGGTCGCTGTCGTTCCCGGCGGGCGTGCGCCCGTGGATCGACGCCGACCTGGCCTCCCTGACCAGCCGGTTCGGGTGGCTTCAGCAGCGGATCACCGAACTGGACACCCACAACACGCAGTTGAAGCGGGACCTGGTCAAGGCGCGGTCCGGCGCGAAGGCCGCCGCCAAGGCGGCGCTTCCCGCGCCCTCGATCTACCGGCGGGCGCGGCGGGCGGTCGGACGTCCGCTGCGGCAGGCGCTGAAGTCGAAGTAACCCCGCGGAGCCGAGAGGTGCGGCGGCGCATCGCCGCACCCTCCCGGCCGGCCGTTCACCCGACCGCGGCGCTGCGCGGAGCCGTCCGCAGCCGGGAGAGCCGGCGCCGTACCTTGCGTACCGCCTTCCGCAGGAACGACTCCGCCGGACTCTTCCGCCAGCCGGGGTACTCCTTGGCCTCGCGCGGTTCGGCGAGGTAGACACGGTCGGGCACACCGGCCGCCTTGGAGCGGAAGTGCGGGTAGGCCAGGTAGAGCCGGGTGTTGCCCTTCTTCAGGACGGGGGCGGGCTCCCGCTTGTCCTTGATGAACTGGATCACGTCCATGAGGAGGTCCGGGCGCTGCCGGGCCACCAGGTACAGCCGCAGCCGCTCGTGGACCCGCAGCCGCTGGGCGACGCCCTCGTTCCAGTGGGCGTCCATCAGGGGCCGGGCCAGTTCCATCTTGGTGCGCCGGGTCTCCTCGTCGTTCCTGAGGAAGACCGGCCCGAACTGCGGCAGCAGGGTGACCAGGAACGGGCGGACCATCAGCACGTCCCGCTCCGCGCCGGGCGGCAGCATCCGGGCGAGCAGCTCCATCAGCGCCCGCGCCGAGTCGAAGCGCAGCTTGTAACTGCCGCTCTTGGTCACATGCTTGCCGTCGTCACGGCCCACCAGGTAGTAGCAGGTGTGGTCGGCGACCACGGAGACACCGTCGGCGCGCAGATACGCCTCCATCGTGAACAGCGCGTCCTCGCCGGTCCACAGCGACTCGTCGAAGCGCATGCCGTGGCGTTCCAGCAGGGCGCGGCGGAACAGCTTCTGCGCGCTGAGGGTGAACTTGATGTTGGAGGAGTAGACGTCGGTCCGCTTCAGCGTCTTGCCGAACATCGACTTGGGCGCGTTGCGGTTGACGCCCTCGATCCTGCCGAGGACGACGTCCGTGCCGTTCTCGTCGGCCATGGCGACCATGCGCTCCAGGGCCTCGGGGCCGAGCCGGTCGTCGGCGTCGAGGAAGAAGACGTAGCGCCCGGTGGCCTTGTCGAGGCCGACGTTGCGCGGGCCGCTGGGGCCGCCGGAGTTCTCCTGCCGGATGACCGTGACCGTCATGGGAGCGCGGGCGGCGAACTCCTCCAGGTACTCGCCGGTGCCGTCGGTGGAACCGTCGTCGACCGCGATGACCTCGACGCGTGCCGGGTCGAGGGTCTGCGCCTCGACCGACGCCAGGCACTCGACCAGGTACGGCATGGCTTCGTACGCCCCGATGATCACGCTCACATCAGGCTGCGCCACGGACACGTTTCCCCCTCATCACGAGAACTTCCCCTCGAATCAGCCGACCGGCTACCTGGTAGACGGGCGGTCTCGGCAAGCGGTTGTCTCGCCCCGTCGCATCCGTGATCCACATCACAGAACTGCCGTCGAGAAATCAGGTTATACCGGGACGGTAAGAGCACAGGTAAAAACGGCGCGGCCCCCGGAGAGTCTCCGGGGGCCGCGCCGTTTCCGTTGCAGGGGCGGTCAGTTGGCCGCCGCCACGCCGTCCGTCTCACCGGCCGTCGCGACCCGCTGTCCGGGTACGGTCCTCGCCGGCACCGCCTGGTCGAGGGCCGCGTGCGAGTGCTGGCCCGCGTTGCGGGCCTCGGCCTTCAGCGCGAGGTCGGCCACCGCGGCGTTGAACTGCTCGATGGACGTCGGCTCGTCCGGTCCGAGCAGGTACCGCTTGAGCTCCCCCCGGTCCTCGGCCAGCGGGTCCGCGGCCGGGTCGCGCACGGCGTCCAGCAGCTCGCCGAGCCGGTCCGCGTCGTTGGAGAGGATCACCGCGGCGCGCACCGCGGTGTTCTGCCGCTTGAACTCCTCCACGCCCAGCCCGGCGGAGTCCGTCACCGCGTACGGCTTGCCGCTGGCGATGAAGTCGGAGACCACGCTGGAGATGTCGGAGACCATCGCGTCGGAGACGTTGAAGCAGTCGTACAGGCGGGGCTCGGCGCCGGTGACGACCCGGTGCTCGGCCGTGCCGAAGGAGCGCCAGTAGGCGTCGTTCCACTCGGCGCGCAGCCGGGCGACCTCCTCGTGCTTCCTGAGGTCGACCAGGCCGTCACGGGCGGCCTCCGCCTCGTCGCCCCGCTCGCTGCCGGGCCCGGTCAGCTGGGCGAGCCGGGCGGCGGTGCGGGCCAGCTCGGCCTTCGCCTTGGCCTGGGCGGCCGCGTCGCCCGCGAACCGCGGGTCGGCGGCGCGCTCGGCGGCCGCCTTCTCGACCAGCGCGGTGATGCGCCGGTGCGCGGCGCCGGCCTTGGCGCTGCGGGTGCCGGTGAAGGGGTGCGGCTTGTACAGCACCCGGACCGGGGGGTCGGCCGCGACGAGCTTCTTCACGATGTTCTCGCCGGCCAGCAGGATCGAGGTGTTGCCGGGGTTGTCGTCCCAGCCCTCCCAGGTCGGCGCGTACAGGACGGTCGGGCAGCGGCCGTCGGCCGGCGCGTCCTGGGCGGTGCGGATCGGGGCCAGCTGCGGGCGGCCGACCTCGACGATGTCATCGTCGCGGACACCGACGTCGGCGATGGCGTAGCGGTCGCGGCCCGCGCGGCCCGCGGTCCACACCTCGTCGTACACCTTGCTGAACGGGTTCACGCTGGCGAGCTTGTCGCTGTCGCCGTGTCCGATGAAGACGTGCTTCATGGTGGGGACGCGCAGCATGTGGATGTTCTTGCCGACGTTCGCCGCGTAGAGCGTGACGCGCACGGTCGACAGGTCCAGGTTCATCAGGTGCACCCCTCCGGGCACGCAGATGACGGGGACCGTGGTGGGCAGCAGCTTCTCCATGACGACGTGCTCGCGCAGCAGGATCAGCGGCCGGGTGTCCAGCTGCTCCATCGTCTCCAGCCACATGTTGACCTGGTAGGCGGAGTCCTTGGAGCCCGAGAAGTACAGCACCGTCTCCGGGCGGTACTCGCGCAGCCAGCCGCTGACCGCGCCCAGCACCTTGTCGGCCTTCGGCGGGATCCGCCTGCCGCGCAGGTGGGGCAGGAGCGCGAGGACGTAGAAGGCGCCCAGGAGCAGCGTGACGCCGATGCCGATGGCGCCGGGCAGGGTCCGGCCGGTGGCCGCGGAGACCAGCAGGCCGGCGACGGCCGCGAGGTCGAGGTGGAGCATCTTCTCGGCGGCGCGGCTCAGCAGGCGGCGCGGCGGCGCGTCCGGGATGCGGATGCGGGAGACCAGGTCGACGTTGCGGGTGGCGACCGGCATCCGGCGGCGGTTCTCGATCAGGGTGGCCAGCACGCCGTGCGGGGCCTGGAGGCCGTAGAAGGCGATGAAGCAGGCGATGGCGCCGTAGAAGATCAGGTCTTCCCCGAGGTCCAGGCGGGCGAGCAGCAGGACCAGGAGCAGCTCGCGGATCAGGAAGCGGGTCGACAGGCCGGCCCGTACCTTGCTCAGGCGGTTGACCAGGTAGCTGTCCTTGCGGTGCAGATAGTGGTCCGCCAGGTAGGTCACCGCGGCCGTGGCCGCGAAGGCGGGGACGCTCGGGACGAGCGCGGCCAGCATGAGGCAGGGGAAGCCCAGCATCATGAGGGCCGCCGCGGCCAGCTCGGCCACGCTGCCCACCCGGGCGACGCGAATAGCTGTGGATATCACGGAGGAACCTGCTCTGGGAGGGGTGCTGGTTGTCTGGGCGAAATCAAAGTCCGGAATACGCCGGAAAATCACCTTGTGAAGACTGTGCAATCCTTAAGGACTCAGGCCTCTGCGAATGCCGGATGAACGGGCAACCACAGAGGCCTGAATGACTTAAGGCTAATTGCCGCTAATTATGCCACGCCGTCCTGACGGTCCAGGACACTGGCCAGCGCCTGCTCGAAGCCGGAGGCCTTGCCGGCCGACGCCGTGGGGTCCTGCTGGCGGACATCGATCACATGACCGGTCAGCTCGGACAGCAGCACGTCGAGCGAGGTGCGGGCCACCGCCTCGGAGGAGAGCAGGCTGCCCGCGGGCTCCTGCCCGAAGGCCTTGGTGCGCATCGGGGTGGCGGTGCGCTCCGGGTTGACGCAGTTGACGCGGATGCTGTCGCCGGCCCACTCGTCGGCCAGGGCCTGGGTGAGGTTCACCATGGCGGCCTTGGTGGAGGAGTACAGGCTGTACTCGGCGCGGCCGCGGGTGTAGCTGCTGGAGGTGTACAGCAGCAACTGGCCCTTGGTCTCGGCGAGGTACTTGTACGCGGAACGGGCGATCTGCACCGGCGCCAGGTAGTTGACCTTCAGCGCCTCCTCGATGGTGGCGTTGTCGGTCTCGGCCAGCTTGCCGATGCGCAGCACGCCCGCGGTGTTGACGACGTAGTCGATGCGCCCGGTCTCGGCGTACGCCTTGGACAGCGCGTCGTCGACCTCCTCCGGGTTCTCCACGTGGGTGCCGGTGGTGGAGCGGCCCAGCGCGTACACGTGCGCGCCGTAGGCCTCGGCGAGTTCGGCGATGTCCTTGCCGATGCCGTAGGAGCCGCCGAAGATGACGACCGTCCGGCCGGTGAGGAGCTCGCGGTAGGCGGCCTCGTCCTTCTGCTCCGGGGCGGCGGTGGAGCCGAGCTGGAACAGCTTGTCGGCGATGAAGACGTCGACCGGCTGGGTCACCTTCATGTTGTACTCGTCGCCCGCGACCACGTGGATCGGCACGTCGGGCAGGTACCTGAGCACGACGGAGCAGTCGTCGGTGGCCTGGAAGTTGGGGTCGCCGGCCGCGATCTCGTAGGCGCGGCGGATGGTGGACAGCTTGAAGGCCTGCGGCGTCTGGCCGCGGCGCAGCCGGGAGCGGTCCGGGATCTCGGTGATGAACTCGCCGTCCTCGCCGTGCGTGCGCGTGACGATGATGGTGTCCGCGGACGGGATGGCGACGTCGACGGCCTGGTAGCGCTCCAGCGCCGTCACGCAGTCGTCGATGACGCGCTGCGACAGCAGCGGCCGCACGGCGTCGTGGAAGAGGACGTTGGCGTCCTCGCCCTCGGCCAGGCCCTCGCCGAGGGCGGCGATGGCGCGCTCGGTGGTCTCGTTCCGGGTCGCGCCGCCCTCGATGATCCTGGAGACCTTCTTCAGGCCCGCCTTGGCGACGATCTTCTCCACGTCCGGCACGTAGCCGGGCGCCATCAGCACGATGACGTCGTCGATGGAGTCGGCTTCCTCGAAGGTGGTCAGGGTGTGCTCGATGACTGCCTTGCCGGCGATCTTCAGCAACTGCTTGGGGATCGACAGACCCACCCGCTGGCCGGTGCCACCGGCCAGGATCACTGCGGTGGTACGGGGCTTGGCTATGTGCTGGAACACAGGTGACCTACCTTGGGGCGACAGGGAACTTGGAAAGGGTCCCACTTCTGGTTACCGCTGTGCAAGGTGAGAGACCTCCACCGCATATGTGCGCGCAACCTGTCATTCATCTTGCACCGATGGTGATAGCCGAGCCGCGGCAAGACCTTCCACCCTTCCATGCGGACATTTTGCTGTGAGTAACTCCACAGGGGGTCGAACCCGCCCGGGAGCGACGGCTGCGAGGGGTCAGCGGCGCCGTCGTCGCTCGGGGCAGTGGTGTCCGTGTACCCGCGCGGGCTCCTTCGACGACCTACGATGCACGGCCGCCGTCCGGGCCCCGGAATCGCACGTCACCGGGACTCCGGCCACCGACAGCGGACCCGGATCGTCGACCACATGGATCCCTGTGGTCTCGATGCGTCCCGCCATTCCCGCGCCGATCTCCGCGGCGGCCTCGACGGCCCACCCGGGAGTCGTAATCTTCACCTTCCACGATCTCCGGCTGCACGTGTTCTTCATATGCATGACGGCACCGTTTCGGACACGTCTCGAATTCGGTTCGCCGGGCAGTCCATTGCCGCGGAATTCCTTATCGGGATTGCACAGCATTCCGATCTCCGCGAGGGCGCGCGAACGGTTCGCGGTTCCCGGGCGGCGCGGCGGCGATCACGGCGGCGTTCACCCGGATGTGGTCTGTCGTACAGCCCGTCTCCATCCGTCTCCATGGTCAACGAACGGTAGACGGCGTTCCTGAGGGCATGCTGAGAGGAGCCTGGGACATGGATGAGTCCCAGGCTCCTCGCACACGGATCGCGGCCCCGGAAGGCCGGGGCCGCCCGCGTCGGGCGGGTCAGACGCGCCGCACGCCCGGCCTGCCGTCGTCGACCCGCAGGCGGGCCAGCGTCCGCGCCCGCGCCGTCGTCCGCAGGACCGTGTCGACCACCCTGACCTGCGCGTCGATGCGGTCGCGATGGATGTCGAAGAGGTGGTAGCCGCGGTGCGCGTCGACCAGCTTCCAGTGCGGGTTGTCGGGTTTGCGCGGATCCATGAAGGCGTGGAAGGCGGCCTGGTCCTGGTCGCCGCCGCTGGAGATCGAGGTGCCGACGAACTCGGCGCCGACGACGGCCGAGCGCGGATCGGCGAAGTTCCGCTTCAGATCGCTGATCATCGTGACGTGCCGGTCGCCGCTGAGCACGACCGGATTGCGTACGGTCGCGAACCGGGCGAGCAGTGCGTTGCGTTCGACCTGGTAGCCGTCCCAGGCGTCGTAGTACCACTGCTTGCCCGCGCCGATCAGCAGATCGGTCTCGGCCATCATGATCTGCGAGGCGACGAGGTTCCAGCTCGCCGGGGAATCGTGCAGCCCGTCGAGGAGCCACTTCTTCTGGGCGGCGCCGAGCATGGTGCGCGACGGGCTGCGGGCGCCCGCCTGACTGGTCGCCTGGTTGCTGCGGAACTGCCGGGTGTCCAGCACGTTGAGCCTGGCCAGGCGCCCGAAGTCCAGCCGGCGGTGCATCCGGATGTGCGGACCGTTCGGGACCGCGCTCGCCCGTACCGGCATGTGCTCGTAGTACGCCTGGTAGGCCGCGGTCAGCCGGGCGACGAACGCGGCGTGCGACTGCTTGTCGGGGTCCTGCGGGACCTGGCCGGCGAAGTCGTTGTCGACCTCGTGGTCGTCGAAGGTGACCACCCAGGGGGCGGCCGCGTGCATCGCCCGCAGGTCGGGGTCCCTGCGGTACTGGGCGTGACGGTTGCGGTACTGCACCAGGGTGTGCGGCTCCCCCGCGCCCTCGTGCCGTCGTACGCCCGTGGCCGACGGCGGGGACTCGTAGATGTAGTCGCCGACGAAGACGACGACGTCCGGATCCTGCGCCCGCATGTCGGCGTACGGCGTGAAGTAGCCCTGCTGCCAGTTCTGGCAGGAGGCGAGCGCCACCCGCAGCGGGCCGCGGCCGGTGGCGTCGGGCGCGGTGCGGGTGCGGCCGCGGGGCGAGATCTGGCCGTCGGCGCGGAAGCGGTACCAGTACGTACGGTCCGGGCGTAACCCCCGTACATCCACGTGAACGCTGTGTCCGTACGCGGGCTTCGCCTGCGCGGTGCCCCGGCGCACGCCCGTGGCGAAACGCGAGTCCTCCGAGATCTCCCACTGCACCGGCACGGTACGGGCCGGCATACCGCCGCCGTGCAGCGGGTCGGGGGCGAGCCTGGTCCACAGGACGATGCCGTCGGGCAGCGGGTCCCCGGAGGCGACTCCGAGGCTGAACAGTCCTGCGGGCAAATTGGGTTGGGCGGCACTGGCGGTGGCGGGCAGCCACAGCTGGGCGGCGGCCGCGGCGCCGAGCGCGGCGGCGCCGGCGGTCAACAGGCGGCGGCGGTCGGGCGATTCGGGTCCGGTCACTGGGGTCATGGGGCGAACTCCCCTGCCTCGCTGGCCTCTTGGTCGTTCGGAAGCTCCCACGGGCGGCCGGCCGGTCCGCTGAACAGCGGACTTCGCGTGCATGACAAGCGGACGGACAAGAAGGGACCCGTTGCCGGGTGGCGAAGGCGGGACGAACGCGCCCTTGCCGCAACGGGTCCCGGGGACTGCGGGTGGACAGTCCGGACGGTGGTGTCACCTCATGCCGGTGCCGTCCCGGAAGGCATCCGGAACGGCACCGTAAGAACTTCGCGAGAGTCCCGTAAGGACTCCGGAAGGGATTTAGAAGGGCTCGAAGTCGTCGAACTCGCGGGAGGCGTCGTCGCGCTCCGCGTCCCGGTCCCGGCGGCGCTGGGCCGCGGGCCTCGGCGCCTCGAAGCGGTGGTCCTCACCGCGTCGGCCGAGCATCTCCGCGCCGGCGGTGACCGACGGCTCCCAGTCGAAGACGACCGCGTTGTCCTCGGGGCCGATCGCGACGCCGTCGCCGGAGCGGGCGCCCGCCTTCATCAGCTCCGTCTCCACGCCGAGGCGGTTGAGCCGGTCGGCGAGGTAGCCCACGGCCTCGTCGTTGTTGAAGTCGGTCTGGCGCACCCAGCGCTCGGGCTTCTCGCCGCGCACGCGGAACAGGCCGTCCTCCTCCAGGGTGACGGTGAACCCGGCGTCGTCGACGGCCTTCGGCCGGATGACGATCCGCGTGGCCTCCTCCTTCGGCCGGGCGGCGCGCGCCTTCGCCACCAGGTCGGCGAGCGCGAACGACAGCTCCTTCAGCCCCATGTGCGCCACCGCGGACGCCTCGAAGACGCGGTAACCGCGCGCTTCGAGATCCGGGCGCACCATCTCGGCGAGGTCCTTGCCGTCCGGTACGTCGATCTTGTTCAGGACGACGATGCGCGGACGGTTGTCCAGCCCGCCGTACTGGCGCAGCTCCTCCTCGATGATGTCGAGGTCGGTGACCGGGTCGCGCTCGGACTCCAGCGTGGCCGTGTCCAGCACGTGCACCAGCACGCTGCACCGCTCCACGTGGCGCAGGAACTCAAGGCCGAGCCCCTTGCCCTGGCTGGCGCCGGGGATGAGGCCCGGGACGTCGGCGATCGTGTAGACGGTCGAGCCGGCGGTCACGACGCCCAGGTTCGGGACGAGGGTGGTGAACGGGTAGTCGGCGATCTTCGGCTTGGCGGCGCTCAGCACGGAGATCAGCGAGGACTTGCCCGCGCTCGGGTAGCCGACCAGCGCCACGTCGGCGACGGTCTTCAGCTCCAGGACGATGTCCCCGAGGTCGCCGGGCTCCCCCAGCAGCGCGAAGCCGGGCGCCTTGCGGCGGGCGGAGGCCAGCGCCGCGTTGCCGAGGCCACCGCGGCCGCCCTGGGCGGCGACGTAGGACGTTCCGTGTCCGACGAGGTCCGCGAGCACGTTGCCCGCCGCGTCCAGGACGACCGTGCCGTCCGGCACCGGCAGGACCAGGTCCTGGCCGTCCTTGCCGGAGCGGTTGCCGCCCTCGCCGGGCTTGCCGTTGGTGGCCTTGCGGTGCGGGGAGTGGTGGTACTCGAGGAGGGTGGTCACGGACTGGTCGACGGTGAGGATGACATCCCCGCCGCGTCCGCCGTTGCCGCCGTCCGGGCCGCCGAGCGGCTTGAACTTCTCCCGGTGTACGGAGGCACAGCCGTGGCCTCCGTTACCCGCGGCGACGTGCAGTTCGACGCGGTCCACGAAGGTGGTCATGGTGGGGTGCCTCCAGCACTTCGGTCTTACTTACGGTTTTCTTGCTGCCGGCCTGTGCGCTGCCGGTCTCTCTCCTGCGTAACACGCGAAAGGCGGACCCGCCTTCCCGAACGGGAAGTGAGGTCCGCCTCGCGAAAGCTTCCGATCAGGCGACCGGAACGATGTTCACGACCTTGCGGCCGCGGAACGTACCGAACTCCACCGCACCGGGCTGAAGCGCGAACAGCGTGTCGTCGCCGCCACGGCCGACGCCGGAGCCCGGGTGGAAGTGGGTGCCGCGCTGACGGACCAGGATCTCACCAGCGTTGACGACCTGACCGCCGAAGCGCTTCACGCCGAGCCGCTGGGCATTGGAGTCGCGACCGTTCCGGGTGGACGATGCGCCCTTCTTGTGTGCCATGTCTCCTCAGTCCCTTACTTCGCAGCCGCGGGGATCTCAGTGACCTTGATCGCCGTGTACTGCTGGCGGTGGCCCTGACGACGGCGGTAGCCGGTCTTGTTCTTGTAGCGAAGGATGTCGATCTTCACACCCTTGTGGTGGTCCACGACCTCGGCCTGGACCTTGATGCCGGCCAGCACCCACGGGTCGCTGGTCACAGCGTCGCCGTCGACAACGAGCAGGGTCGAGAGCTCGACCGTGTCGCCAACCTTGGCAGTGGAAATCTTGTCAACCTCAACGATGTCACCGACAGCAACCTTGTGCTGGCGGCCACCGCTGCGCACGATGGCGTACACGCGGATCTCACTCTCTCGCTCGGGAACGGCACCCCCGCAGTCCAGCCGCCCGGGAACGAACACGGGCGGCCTCTCCCGGCCACCGAAGCGCCCGAGAGGAAGAGGTTTACGGGGATGTGGCATGCCAGTCGACACGCCGACGGTCAAGGTTACGGGGCCCGGCTTGAGGGGTCAAACCGGGCCCCGTGCGCCTACCCGACGAGCGACTCCGCCACCCGCCGGTACCGCTCGGACCTCGCCTCGGCGAGCTCCCACAGGGCGGGCAGGCCGTGTGTCCGCAGCGGCTCCTCCGCCCCCCTGCCGGCAGGCCGCCTCGAAGTCCGCGAGCCGGGTGAAGGAGTCGATGCGGACATCGGAGGGCCGGGCGGCCGCCGCCCTCAGGGCGAAGTCCAGTCCCTGGGAAGGCGCCACCTGCTGATCCGGGCGGGTGAGGACGAGCGCAACGAACGCGATCTTCAGCCCCTTCCGGAAGAAGCCCATGCCCGGCAGGCCGTCCGGATATTCCATGCCCAGGTTCCAGTTCGCTGGCTGGCGCGGCCCCGGACGCCGTCGTCGAGCGCCAATGCCTCGACCGACGAAGCGGACAGCGCGAGCGAGAGCCCGAACACCGTCGCGACGACCGCCGATCTGGGCATGCGGCGGCTCAATGAGCGGCCACGAAAAAACATCGATCTGCTTCCTGCAGGAGGGACAGAACGAGTGTGCCGGGCCCATGAAGAGCCCGGCACACATCAGAAGCGACGCGATGTCACGTCAAGGGACGGCTGCTGTCAGCTCCGGCCGCTCGCCGGGTACCGCTGGTAGACGTCCGCCAGCCGCCCCAGTGCTTCGGCCATCCCGGCCCTGGCCGCCCGGTAGGAGGCGTCGGAGGGCAGCCCGGAGAGGGCTTCGAGGCGAGCGGCACGATCGCCTCCCGTTCGCTCGACAGCGGCGGCCTTCTCGCCGGCCAGGACCGCTCCCGCGGCGGCGAGCCCGGCCCACGCGGCCCGTACGCTCTCCCAGCTGTCATCCAGCCGTTCGAGCGCCTCCAGCATCGCTTCGCCGCCCAGAGCCTTGATCTCCCGAGGCGAGCCGAAGGCCGACCGGGACATCGCCATGAGCACGCGTCCCGTCTCGTACTGCACGGCGTCGTCGCACAGCCCGCTGGAGAGCAGTTCCCCGAGCAACGGGGTGCCCGGGGGCGCCACTCCTTCATGTCCGGTGTGTCCGGTCATCGCAAGGTCCTTCCTCATTCCATCAATTCCCGCCAATGGAGGCCGAACCGTCCCGCGAAGTCACGCAACCCGGTGGTTGCCAGGCCACCGGCGTCGCCCACCACTCTGCAGTGGGAGGCGCAACTGTTGGTGACCAGGTCGTACTTGCCGAGATCTCCCTTGCGCATCAGATCCAGTTGCGCACGCATGGCCGCGCGGGGGTTCGGGATTCGGACCGATATCGAGCTGACGTGCTCCAGGTCTCCTTGGTCGAACCGCGTGATCCACGTCTGGCTGTAGTCCTCGGAGTGCACCTGTTCCGTGTGCAGAGGCTTGAGCTTGCCGTCGTCGATCTCGACGCTGAAGTGCGGCGTGCCGCCCGGGTCGTCCGGATCGGCCCACTTGTGCAGCGTCATCGTTCCGCAGTTGTGCACCAGCAGTGGCGTCACGTCCGCGAGCACGTAGTACGCGTGGATGCCCGTGATCGTCAGGTCGTGCGTGCGCTGGCGCTCCTCGAAGTGGCGGTTGGCCGCGAGTTCGACCGTGTCGCCGGCCGGGGTGCGCAGCTTCATGCCGGGCTTCAGGTCGCCGGCCTTGATCCACGCCTGCTCGGACTCCACCCAGAAGGGGTGGGTCGTCGTGGCGACCAGCTTCGCTTCCCTGCCCGAGGCGGTCTTCACCATGAGGTCGGAGAAGCTCTTGTCGTCCTCGGTGACGATGGTGCCCGCGACCTCACGGACCGTCGTCCGGCCCGTCTTCGGGTCCGTCGTGGCGACCTTGTCGCCGAGCGCGATCTTCTCGATCGGCTTGGTCGTGCCGTCGGCCAGCAGCACCTTCGTGCCGGGCAGGAAGCTGTGGCACTCCGTCTTCGACTTCTTGAGTGCCGCCGCCGCCTTCTTCCTGGCTGCCGCCAGTTTCTCGGCCGCCTTGGCCAGGCCGACTCTCGCCTTGCCCACTGCCTTGCTGGCGTTCCACAGGCCCTTGACGCTGCCGACCAGGTCCTTGACCAGGCCGGTGACCCGCTTCACGAGCCTGAGGCCCTTGGCCCACTTCCACGGCGCGCCGTACTTGGCGAGGATCTTGCCCGCCAGGCCGCCCGCGAAGGAGCCGGCGATGTTGAGCAGGGTCTCGCCGCAGGAACCGAGGTCACCGGTGGAGATGCAGTCCAGGGCGGCGTCCACCCCGAGGATGTCCCGGGCGATCTTGACCAGCGCCTTGCCCGCGGACTTGATCCGCTGCTTGGCGCTCGCCTGCTGCTGCTCCGCCGCCGCCACATCGCTGGACGCCTTGCTCTGATCCGACTGCGCCTTCACGACGTCCGGGTCGGTGTTCGTGACGGGCACGCCGCCACGGCACTCGATCAGGCCCTCCCGGCACTCCGGGACGATCATGCCGCTGGGGTCGGCGTGGGTGACCGGGGAGTTGTTGGCGTAGGCGTAGCCGTTGATCTGCTGCGGCTGGGTGTAGTCGATGACCGGGTCGACCGAGATGAACTTGCCGATCGTCGCGTCGTACTCCCGCGCGCCCAGGTGGGTGAGGCCGGTCGAGGCGTCGATCGTGCCTCCGACATAGCCCTTCTCCCCCGGCCAGGTGCCGGTCTCCGCGCCGCGTGCGACGCCGAAGGGGTCGTAGCGCCGCTGGGAGACCGCCCCGGTGGCGGAGTCGATCGCCAGCTCGCTCGTGCCGTGGTGGTCGGCGGTGAGGAAGGACAGTTTCGCGGCGGTCCGGACCGCGACGGTCTCTCCGGCGTACTCGTAGTAGCGGGTGGCCTCCGTCTTGGTGCCGTCGGCCGACAGCTTCAGTTCCGTGCCGGGAAGGTAGACGGTGGTGCCGGAGGGGTCCTTGCGCTGCACCCGGTTGCCGGTCGCGTCGTACAGGTAACCGGTCTCCGAGCCAGACGCCTCGGTGACCTTGTTCAGCGCGCCGGAGTCGTCCCATTTGAGGACCTGGGCGTTGCCTCCGATGGTGCGCTTGGTGGTGTTGCCCGCGTCGTCGTACTCGT
This sequence comes from Streptomyces adustus, assembly GCF_009377175.1. Taxonomy (GTDB): domain Bacteria; phylum Actinomycetota; class Actinomycetes; order Streptomycetales; family Streptomycetaceae; genus Streptomyces; species Streptomyces adustus. Next base: position 10,663 of record NZ_VJZD01000039.1, on the reverse strand, counting down.
ACGTCGACTGCCGGTCCCCGGTCGGGGTGTTCTCGGTGACCTTGGTGACCTGGTGCGGTCCGTCGCCGAGGGCGCCCGCGCCGCCGTACTCGTAGCTGCGCGTGACGTTCTTGCCCGCGTTCAGGCCGGTGTCGTGGTTGACCTCGGTGACGCGGTTGCCGATGGCGTCGGTCTCGTACGACTTCCAGTACGGGGCGGGGCCGCCCAGCGCGCTCGAACCCGCCGCCGAGTCACAGGCCGTGGGGCCGGTGCCGTCCAGCGGGGCGGTGGAACCACGGGTGCCGGAGCCGGCCGCGGTCGCCGCGGTCGCCGACGGGGTCCAGGCATCACTCAGCCGCTGCCGGCTGTCGTAGGCGAAGCACTGCACGTCCGGCGAGGCGGTGTTCGCCGCGTCCGCGATGGACAGGACGTTGCCCGCCTGGTCGTAGGAGTACGTCGACTCCTTGACCGGAGTGGTCGCGCCGTAGACGTCCACCACCGAGCGGGTCAGCCGGCCCGTGCCCGTCTCGTAGTCGTAGGTCTGCCAGACCTTCTTGCCGCTTCCGCCCGTCGACAGCTCCAGCTGCTTGAGGAGGCTGTTCTTGTCGTAGACGGTGTCGGTGACGTACGAGGTGCTGCCCGTCATGGTCTTCGGGCGCTGCAACGTGTCGTACGTGTAGGTGACCGCCTCCGACGGCAGGTCTGCCATGGCGGGCAGGCCGGTGGTCTGGAGCGTTCCGTCCCGGTTGTACGTGGAGGTGTAGACGTAGGTGCCGGCCAGGGCTCCTTGGGATGCGGGGACCTGGTATCCGGTCTTCAGCGGACGGTAGAACTCGTCCATCGACTGGATGGCCGTGGCGAAGTATTCGGTCGGCGATATGTAGCTGAGGGTGCCGTAGGCCTGCCCCAGCCAGCCGGCCTTGTCGTACTTCGTCTCCGTCAGCTTGGTACCGGTGTCGGCGTCGCCCTGCCAGGTCGTGGTGACCCGGCCGAGTTTGTCGTAGACCGTGGTCGTCTTCTTGTTCCGGCCGTCGTACGAGACGACCGGCCGGTCCAGTTCGTCGTACTCGGTGCGCGAGGTGCCCGCGTCGGGGTCGATCGACTTGGTCTTGCGCCCGAGCTGGTCGTACTCGTAACGCCAGACGTTGTTCTTGGCGTCGGTGACCGTCTCCAGCAGACCGGCCGTGTTGTAGGTGTACTTCGTCGAGTCGTACGGCACGCCCGCGTTCGGCGAGGCGCCGCGGTGGTGACGGATCTCGGAGACGTTGCCCTGGTCATCGGTGATCGTCGTGGTGGGCACTCCGCCGACCGGTGGGTCGACACGGGTGATCTCGCCGTCGTAGGCGGTCGTGGTGCGCCACTGCTCGACACCCGAGACCGCGAAGATCTGGGCGGTGGTACGTCCCAGGCCGTCGTACTCGAGCAGGCTCTGCTCGCCGACCTCGCCGTTGTGCACGAGCAGCAGCTCGTCCGAGGCCGCACCGGCCGCGTTGTAGGTCGCGTTGGTCTTCTTGACGTTGCCGGTGGCGTCGTACCAGGTGTCGGCGGACATGCGGGTGCCGTCGGGGCCCTCGGTCTGGATCTGCCGAGGCCTGAGCATGCTGTCGTAGAGCTGGTACTCGGCGCCGTAGGAGCCGTCGTTCTCGATCTTCTCGGTCTTGATCGAGGTGACCTTGTCCTTACGGACGTTGTAGGAGTACTTGATGCTCGGCGTCTGCGTGCTCGCCCGGTCCGCCAGCCAGACGGAGGTCAGCCGGCCCAGACCGTCGTAGGCCAGGTCGGTGCGCTTGCCGTTGGGGTCGGTCTGGCCAGTCGACATCCCCCAGGCCTGGGCGTAGTCGGTGACGGTGTTGTGGCCGAGGGCGTTGGTGACCGTGGTCTTGGACAGCAGGCCGTTGGTCTCGGCGTAGACGGTCTTCGTCTGGTCCGTGGTGCCGTACTGCTTGGCGTCCTTCTGGGTCAGCGGACGACCGTAGGAGTCGTAGGTCGTGGCGCCCGTGACCTGGTACGTCGCCGTCGTCCCGTCGTGCGCGGTCAGCCGCTCCGTCTTGGTCGCGTCACCCTTGGTGGGCGCCGCCCCGAACGCACCGCCGTCGTACGAGGTGCGCTCGTCGCCGAGGACCTGCGTCTTGCGGTCGGGTGTAGTGGCGCACTTGACCGACACGACCTCGCTGCGTGCGGGCAGCGAGAGGATGTTCTTCGCCGTGTTGTCCGCGTACGTGGTGCGGGTGCAGGTGTCGTCCTTGGTGGTGGAGACGTCACCCTGGTCGTCGACGCTCAGCACCCGGCCGGTGCCGTTGGAGGTGTCGTACGTCGTGGTGGACTTCGTCTCGCTCCAGGAACCGTCGGACTTCAGGCTGAAGCCACGGCCCGTCTGGGTGCGCACGATCGCCGCGTGAGTGGTGTCCCAGCTCTTGGTCTGGGTGGCCGTGTAGTACTTCCACGGCGTGTTGATCGTCCTGCCGACGAGCTTGTCCCCGTCGTAGGTGACCGTCTCCAGCTCCTGGCCGGTGAACTCCTCCTCGTCGGTGTACGAGGCTCCGGTGGAGTCCTTGACCGTCACCGAACGAGTCTTTCCGTCGGCGTCCTTGTCGCCGTCCATGCCCTGCATGAACGTGTGGTCGACGCGGGTGGTCTGCTGGTCGGCGGAGCCGCTGGTGACCTTGACCTTGCCGTAGCCCTGCCAGCCGCCCCAGGTCAGGTACTTGTCGTCGGTGATGCCGTCCGGCTTCGCCTTACGCCAGGCCGCGTCGCCCTGGTAGTCGTAGCGGGTGACCATGCCGTCGCTGCCGCCGGTGCGATCGGTCTCGATGATCGCCGACACGACGTACTTGTGGAACCAGTCCGTGATCGGGTCGATGTAGCCCGGCGGGGCCCACTTCACGGGGTAGCAGCGCTTGGTCGACTCACCCGGCCTGGGCAGCGTCGCCTTGGTGCAGTCGGTGGGCGCGTAGTTCACGTCCAGCTGCGCGCCGGTCTCGCTGAGCACCATCGACAGCCGGAAGCGGTAGAACGGCGCGATGTTGTCGCCGATCGCGTCCACCCGGTTGGCGAGCTGCTCGCCGAAGAGGTCCACGCTGGGGAGCTTGACCGCCGTGCCGACCCGGCCCTCGTTCTCGATCTTCGACAGCCACAGAGTCTTGGAGTCGTCACCGTTGTCGGTGAACAGGTGCGTGAAGCTCCAGGCGTCCACGTCCTGGTAGTTCGTGGCGTCCTTGCGCATCTGCGTGACGACCGAAGTCAGCCGCTTCGTGGTGAAGAACGTCGTGACCGGTGAGGTGCACTTGGTGGCTGACTTGCACTCCTGGTCGATCGGCACGTCCGGCCAGTAGGCGGCGTTCGCCTTGGTGCGCTTGCTCTCCGCGCAGTCGAAGTCCGCGGTGGGCAGGCAGCGCTCGGCCGTGTTGAACACGACCCGGGCCGGGGCCTTCGCCGCGTAGACCTTGCCGTCCTGCTGGCCGTAGTCGATGCGCTTCAGGTAGCCGCCGCGGTGGTACGCGGTGCCGTTGACGTCCGTCTTGGCGTTCAGCGCGTAGTAGTTCGTCTCGCGGTCGTAGAAGTAGGACATCACGTTGCCGTGCGTGTCCTTGACGTAGTCCAGGCTCCACCGCCACGCCTGCTGGCAGTACGCGCTGGCGAAGGTGGCGTTGTAGCACGGCTCACCGGAGTCGTCACCGAAGACCGGCGCCGTCCAGACCGAGTTGGTCTCCTCGTTGCCCGTGGCCCAGCCCGGCAGACGGTTCAGACCGAAGTAGTACTCGATGCCTTCGGGGGTGGTGACCTTCCAGTGCTCGCCCTTGTCACCCGTGCCGCCGTCGTCACCGTTGGTGGCGCCGGTCAGCTTCTCGACCTTGGTGCCGTCGTCGGCCGACATGTGCCACTCACCGGTGGTGTCGTCCTTGACCAGCTCCCCGGACGAGCCGTTGAGCATGATCGTGGCGTTGTCGAACGCCCAGCACTGCTCCCCCGAACCGGAGTGGCCGTCGTCCGCGCACGGCTTGTAGCGGCGCTCGATGTAACCCGGGTCGTAGGAGAAACCCTCACCCAGCCAGGAACCCTGGTTGTTCGTCGCCGAGGTGCGGCCGTCCGCCGACTGGGACGAGTAGCCGAGACCGACCGTGGGGACGAGACCGCCCGGGGTGGGAACCGTACGCAGCGGGTAGTTCCAGTTGAACCCGCCGGAGGAGGTGGCGACGCTCCAGCTGGCCGACGGTGACAGTGCCGTCGCCTTGTACGTGCCCTGCGCGCTCGACGGGCCGGCGGCGAGGGCGACCAGGGAGGTCGCGGTGGCCGCCATCGTGGAGGCACCCTCGACGGGGGCCGGGGCAGCGGTCACATCGGCCGAGACGGTGCCCGTCTTCACGTCGTTGACCGTGGGCAGCACCTTGGGCTGCTCCGGGCAGGCCTTGCTGCCGGGTGTCGCGACCGTGGCGCAGGCCGGAAGCTGGACCAGCCGCAGGCGCGAGGCGTAGGAGCCGCCGAAGCCTTCCGCGAACTCCGAGTAGTCCACCGTCAGACGGACCTTGGCGGATTCGCCTTCGCCGTCGGCCCGCTGCACGCCGAGCAGCACACCGGCACCCAGCTGGGCGGCACGCTTCGGATCGAGGACGTCGACCCGGACCTTGTCGGCCGCCTGCGCCGCCCTGGCCTTCGCCCTGGCCTTCGCCTCGGACTTCGCCGCGGTGACCTTGACCGGCAGACCGCCGGCCGCCGCGGTGGCCCCGAGCTTCACCTCGGCGCCGCCCTGCTTGGGCCACACCGCCTTGTCGAGCCCCTTGACCGCGGCCTTGCGCGCCGGGTCGTCGGAGGGGCGGGACTTCGCTCTCGCGTCGGACCCCTTGGCGGGATCCCCGTCGTCCTGGACGCCGGGGCGGCTGGTGCGGCCCCGGGCGCCGTCGTCGAGCGCCAATGCCTGGACCGACGATGCGGACAGTGCGAGCGAGAGCCCGAGCACTGTCGCGACGACCGCCGATCTGGGCATGCGGCGGCTCAATGAGCGGCCACGGAAGAACATCGAACAACTCCCTGGTCGGAGGAAAAAGGCATGGGGAAGGGTGTGCCGGGCCCGTCGGGGCCCGGCACACGGAGGGATGGGGGTTCGGTTACATGTCCGGCAGTGCCGTCAGTGAGGCCATCTGCTGCACCGCGACCGGGTCGGCCGCGCCGCTGTAGACGCGGACCTCGTCGATCGCGCCGGCGAAGTACTCGCTCGCCCCGCGCAGCGAACGGCCCACCTGGAGGCCGCCGGTGGCGGTCCACCGGGTGTCGTCCTTGCCGTAGGCGCCGGCGACGAGCTGGCCCTCGACGTAGAGGCGGATCGAGTTGGCGAAGGCGTCGTAGACCACCGCGAGGTGCTGGCCGGAGCCGCCGGTGTCGGGCAGTTCCTGGTCGTCGGTGAAGGTGACGATCTCGGGGGCGGTCACGTCGGTCCTGGCGACGGCCAGCTCCCACTGGCCGGTGGCCGCCTGGTAGCGGACCTGGACGCGGTTGGCGTTGGCGCCCGGCAGGGACAGCACCGTCTGCGACTTCTCCGGGTCCAGCGAGGTGAGCTGGGCGCGGGCGGTCACGGTGAAGCTGCTGTTGCCGGGGACCGGGGCGGTGGCGGTGGACGCGTAGTCCCCGTCGCCGTCCAGGACCAGGTTGCCGTCGCCGACCAGGGCCGCCGTGTCGAACAGCGGGTCGGCCGGGCGGTAGATGGAGGCGTTGCCCGCGAGGGTCAGTGCCTGGCCGCCGCCGGTCTCGGCCGCCGCGCCGCTCGTGGCCGTGTCGAGCTGCCAGTAGCCCTTGCGCTCCGGCTTGACGGTCATCAGCTCGGCGACCTGGGCGGCCGGGAGCACCCGGTCGAAGACCCGGACCTCGGCGAGGTCACCGGTGAAGTTGTCGCGGTAGCCGCTCCTGGCCGTGGTGCGGCCGATCTGGAGCGGGCCGTACGACTTCCAGCTGGAGCGTCGGCCGGCGGAGCCCTTCAGGTCCTTGTTGATGTAGAGCTGGAGCAGCGGGCCGTCGGTCTTCTGCGCGTCGTACACGCCGGTCAGGAGCACCCACTGGTCCTTGACCACGGAGATTCCGGTGGAGACGGCCTTCCACTCGCCGAGCGAGTCCACGTCGTTGACCGGGACGGAGAACTTCCAGGTCGCCGCGGAGGCGTCGTAGCCGAGGAAGAAGCCGGGCTCGCCGGTGCCGTCCTGGCTGACCACGGTCATGTTCCGGTCCAGTGCGGTGGGCCGGACCCAGGCGCTGACGCTGAAGCTCCTGGTGGTGTCGAGCACGGTCTCGTCGGCGTCGAGGTAGGAGTCGGCGGTGCCGTCGAAGTGCGCCGCCTTGTCGGCCTTGCCGCCGGGGCCGTCCGCGCCGAAGGCGACGGCGCTGCCCGCGGTCGCCGAGAACTCGCCGCTCTCGTCGTGCGCCTCTGTGTCGCCCGTCTGGTCGGCGAGGTTCCACTGGGCGACGACCGGTTTGCCCTCGCTCACGAGGAACTCGTAGTGCGCCCTGGTGCTGGGGTTCTCCGCCTTGTCGACGGCGACGACGTCCACCCAGTGCCGGCCCGACCGGGTCGGCATCCAGGTCGTGGAGACGGAGCCTCCCGCCGCGGACGGGGTGAGGACGGTCGCCGGGCTCGCGGTGCTGTCGAAGGCGTACCGGTACTTGACGACGTCGGTGTCCGGGATGGAGTCGTTCGGGTTGGGCGCGAAGGTGAAGGTGCCGTAGGTGCCCACGCCGTCGTGGTAGACGGTGTCGGACGGGTACTGCTTGGACAGCACGTTCGGCTTGCCGGGCATGGTCTTGTCGTAGATGAACTCGCAGCGCTGCGGAGTGTCGCCCTCGTAGCTCCACGGGCCGTTGCCGTCACCGTCGTTGGCCCGGGCGCTCCAGTAGATGACGGTGTTCTGCGGGATGGACGACTTGACGGTGTGCGTGAACCGGGTGTTGGCGGTCGGGGAGAGCCAGTCCGGGGTGGTGTAGCTGTAGGACTTGGCCTCCTTGGTGGTGGGGTCGGTCCACTCCACCTTGAACTCGACCTTCACCTTGTCGGTCTGGCCGTTGCCGTGGTCGGGGTCGCTCGCGATGGCCTGGAGCTTGGGCGGGACCTCGGTGTACTCGCGGCTCGCACCCCACTTGCACAGGCCACCGGGGTCGGTGGACATGTCGCTCGTCTTGATCTGTCGCGGCAGGTTGTTGTACTTGACCGACAGGTAGGCGTTGCCGCAGATCCGCTTCCACTCGGCGAAGCGGGACTCGTCGGAGGCGCGCAGGCCCAGCGTCATCGAGTTCCAGCCGTCGGCGGCGGCCGTCTTGATCTCGCTGGTCAGCTCGCCGGTCGCGCCGCTCTCGAAGTTCAGGTTGGCCTGGCTGGAGCAGGAGGTCGGGGAGATCGCCTTGTCGACGGTCTGGAGGTAGTCGACCCAGTCGCCGTTGGTGTTGGACCAGTTGCTGGACGAATTGATCGTGTAGTTCTTGCCGCCGACCCGGTAGAGCTTGATGGGCTCCGCGGTCGGGGTGGCGCTGTAGATGAACTCGACCCGGGCGGAGAAGGTCGCGCCGAGGATCTGCTTCCCCTTGTAGAAGGAGAGCGGCATCGTGAACAGCACGCGCCGGGTGCCGACCCCGTTGCAGGAGACCGGGTTGTAGTCGGTGGGGCACTTGCCGACGCCCGCGCTGCCGGAGTACTTCCAGTCCTGCTCGCTCGGCATGCCGGACATGACGCCGGTCCAGGCGGTGCGCGAGGTGGTGCGCTGGATCGGGTCGATGACGACGGGGAAGACGGTGTCCGCGCCCTTGAGGAGCTTCTGGTCGGGGACCAGGCTCAGCTTGCCCTTACCCACCTCGACGTCCAGCGGGGCGACCCGTCCGCCGCCGCCGGGGCCTTCGAGGGCGGGCTCGGGGGCGGCCGGGGTGCCGGGCGCGTCGGCGGCCGCGGCGGTCAGTGCCTTGGCTACGGCCTTGGGGCCCTGCTTGGCGGCGGCGGTCTCCCGGACGGCGGCCGAGTCCCACATCGCGGGCTTGCCGGCCTCGAAGACGGTGCCGCCGACCTCGGCGTCCTTCGCGACGATCGCGCCGGAGGAGTCCTCCGTCACCTTCAGGCCGTCGGTGGTCATGCCCAGGTCGAGCCGGGCCAGCCTGGGGTCGTCCGCCGCCTCGGGCGTCTTGACGACCAGCAGATGGCCGAAGCCGTCGGCCTCGGCGCGCACGGTCAGGTCGACGCCGGGCAGGGCGTCGGCGTAGGTGGCCGTGTCGCCGTCGACGGTCGGCGCGGGCAGCTTGCCGTACGGCCAGGTCAGGGCGAACTCGCGGCCCGCCCGCTGCATCGTCACGAACGGCTCGCCCGCCTGACCGGCGGAGAAGGCCAGGTCGACGGTGGCGGCCTTGGGGCTCCAGCTCCCGTCGGACCGCTTCACCAGTGTCGGGTCGATGTCGACCCACTTGCCGCCCTGGACCGTACGGACGGGCTCGGTGTACTCGCGGGCCGTGAAGGTGCCGTCGGGCTCGGCGAAGATCTCCCTGCGCTCGGTGCGCAGTCCGACGACCTCGGTCTTCCTGCCGCTGTCCTGCGCGGCGGCCATGGCCTGCTGCTCGGTCTGCATGGGCTGGTCGGCGGCGACCGGCGTCTGGGTCGCGCGGGTGCCGCCGCCCGGCAGGACCGCCAGGGTGCCCGCCACCACCGCGCCGGTGACGGCCGCGGCGACGGCGGCACGCAGCACCGGGCCGCGCCGTATCGGTCTGTGTCTGTCTGCGGACACGCGTCCACTCTCCAGTCGGGTCATGTCTGTGTCGGAAGTCCGGGAAGCCCGGGAAGACGGGAAGGCCGACGCGGCCGTCGGACGTCCGGGGTCCGTCGGACGTCCGAGGTCCGTCGGACCCGCGGGCCCAGGGGCCGTGCGGGTCCGGCGGACGTACGGGCCCGACGGCCGTACGAGAGGTCAGCGGACGGTCGTCCCGAAGGCGACGCCGGTCGCCGGGATGCCGCCCTCGCCGGGCTTGAACGTCTGGGTCGGCGCACCGCCCGAGGCGACGCCCCAGGGGAATCCGTAGACCGCCTGTCCCGCGGCCGGGCCGTAGGGCGTACCCACGTACAGCAGGGAGGGAGTGGCCGCCAGCGAGAGGCCGGTGAGCATGCGCGGCGCGGGGCCGGACGGGATGCCGGAGCCGGGTTCGAGCCACTGGTCGGAGGCACCGGGCGCGCCCACCAGCGGGACGATCTGGACGCCGCCCTGCTCGGGGTTGTCCTCGGACGACTCCTCGCCGGGCACGCCGATCGCGAGCCGGGTGTTCGTACCGGTGGAGGTGGCGTTCGGGGAGGTGTTGACGGCGGCGAGCCGTCGGCCGAAGAAGTCGCCGGCCTCCGCCTCCTGGTCCACGTCCGCGGTGTTCTGGTCGATCCAGGCGGTCTCGGTGAAGGTGCCGTTCGCGGCGAGCCGGAAGACCTGGACGGCGCCCGCGTCGACGGTGGTCGACAGGTCCTCGCCGGGGACACCGACCGCGAGCAGCGACTCGGTGGTGGAGGTGGCGCCCGCGGCCCGGTAGGGGACCATGGCGAGCGCGGCGCCGAACTGGTCGCCGACCTCCTCGGCCCCGCTGATCGCGTCCTGGTCCTGGCCGAGTCCGCCGAGCGGCTTCGGGTAACCGGAGGTGAGGGTGTGACTGAAGTAGGCCACGCCGCCCGCGAAGGTCGTGGTGCCGAGCGCCTCGCCGGGGGTGCCGACCGCGAAGTGGGTCGGGGTCGCGGCGAGCGTGGAGCCGAAGCGGTCGTCCTGTTCGGCGACTCCGGGGACGGCGCCGCCGGTCTCGGTGTTCTGGGTGATGCCGACGACCGTCAGAGCGGTGCCGCTCACGTAGTAGAAGTCGCCCGCGTCCTCGACGGTGCCGATGGATTCGCCGGGGCCACCGATCAGCAGGTACGGGGTGCCGGCGGAGGTCTTCCCGGCGGCGACCGCGTAGCCGACCCAGTCATCGGTCTCCGGGGTTCCGCCGAGGGGCTTGTCGCTGCCCTGGAGGAACTCGGTCACGGCCTTGGTGCCGCTGCCCAGGCCGGCCGGAGCGCCGTAGATCACCTGGACCAGACCGGAGTCGGGCACGGTGCCGATGTCCTCGTACGGGGAGCCGACCACCAGGTCGCTGCATCCGTCGAGGTCGGCGTCGTAGACGGCCAGGGAGTAGCCGTACTGGTCGCCCGTCTCGGGGGCGCCGGGGATGCCGTCGGTGGCCTGCGAGAGGGCGAGGGTGCCCTTGCCGCCGCCGTAGACGACGTGCACGAGGCCCGCCTTCGCCATTCCGTCGACGGTCGCCTCCGGGTCGGCGATCGCCGTGTCCCGGATGCCGTCGCCGTTGAAGTCGGACTCGACTCCGGACGGGCACGCGACGGCGGCAGCGGCTGGTGTTCCGCCTAAGCCCACCCCAAAGACAAGTAATGCACCTGTCACGAAAGTGACAGCACTGCGCCGCCACGTCTTCCCTGCTTCGAACACAGATCACCCGCAGCTAAAGAGGGTCTAAAGAAGGTCAAGGAATCTTTTCTTCACGTGAAGTGCACATGCAATACCGGCCAGCTTTCCCCATCCATGACATGAATCACAGGCGCCCCATGTGTAACTCACAGATCCCGCTTGGCAGTTGACGTACGAGCCTGCCGGCGCGCGCGGACACACCCGGCACGCCCCGTCGAGGCCCGCCCGGCACCGTCCCTGCC
>NZ_VJZD01000399.1 GCF_009377175.1 Streptomyces adustus | reverse complement strand
CCCGTTCTCCCGCCCGGCCGCGGCCCCGACCGCAACAGGCCCGCCGTGCGCCGCGGCCCCCCGTACGGCGCAGAAGGCCGCGCTGGGCCATGCGGGCGGTGACCACGGTGTCGGTGGTGGTGCTCGCCGCCGCCGGGATCGGGCACTCCGTGGTCGCGAGCCTGGACGCGGGCATCGCCCGGGTCGACCCGTTCAAGGACATGAAGAACCGTCCGCGCGCGGGCCACGGCATGAACGTGCTGCTGGTGGGCACCGACGGCCGGGACCGGATCACCGAGGCCGAACGGCGCAAGTACCGGCTCGGCGGCGCCCCCTGCCACTGCACCGACACGATCATGATCGTGCACATCTCGGAGAACCTGGAGCGGGCGAGCGTGGTGAGCCTGCCGCGCGACAGCTACGCCGACACGCCTCCGCACGTCGACCTGACCACCGGCCGGCCGCACGCCGGCCACCCCATCAAGCTCAACGCGGCCTACGCGGAAGGCGGGCCGCAGCTGACCGTGCGCACGGTCGAGAGCATGACCCACGTCAAGATCGACCACTATCTGGAGGTCGACTTCACCAGCTTCATGAAGACGGTGGACGTGCTCGGCGGGGTGCGGATCTGCACCGCCGTACCGATGAAGGACTCCTACACCGGGCTGGACCTGCCGGCCGGCACCCACACGCTGATGGGCGGGCAGGCCCTCCAGTACGTCCGCTCCCGGCACGTGGACGGCGCCTCCGACCTCGGCCGGATGCAGCGCCAGCAGCGCTTCCTGGCGGCACTGGTGGACCGGGCCACGTCCTCCGGGGTGCTGCTGAACCCGATCCGGTTCCGGGACGTCACGCGGGCGGTGCTCGGCTCGGTGCGCGCCGACAAGGGCTTCGGCACGGACGAACTGCTGGACCTGGGCCGGGCGATGCGCAACTTCTCGCCGTCCTCCTCGGAGTTCACCACCGTGCCCATCGGCCGGATGGGATACGTGGTCAAGGGTATCGGCTCCACGCTGAAGTGGGACCCCGTCAGGTCCGAGCGCCTCTTCCAGGCACTGCGCGACGACAGGCCGCTGGCCACGCACCGGCCGCCGCCCCGCAACGCCGCGGCCCGGGTGGCCGTGGCCCCGCAGCAGATCCGGGTGCAGGTGGAGAACGGCACCGCCACCGCCGGACTCGGCAGGCGTGTGGACGCCGCGCTGACCGCCACCGGCTTCGCCACCACCCGGCGTCCCGCCAACGCGGCCGAGCGCACGGCCACGCGCACGGTCGTCGTCTACGACCCGCGCTGGGACCGCTCGGCGAAGTCCCTGGCCGTCGCCCTGCCGGGCAGTGAGCTGCGGGCGGTGCGCGGCCAGGGGCCGGTGCTGAAGGTGATCGCCGGCACGGACTTCCGCCAGGTGCGCAGGGTGCGGGCGGACGATCCCCGGCAGGGGGAGTTCGGGGCGGTCCGCGGGGACGAGGTGGGCTGCGCGTAGGAACGGCCGCCGTGGGCGCGCCGGACGCGCCGGGCCCCTGCGACCTCGACGCGCTGCCTCGACCCGCCGGGACCCCAACGCGCCGGGACCTCGACGCGCTCGGTCTCCGACAGGATCAGTCCCCGACAGGATCAGTCCCCGACGGGATCAGTCCTCGATGCCCTCCGCCGCCCGACGGGCCCGCAGCTCCATGATCGCCCGGCGGCGGGCGAGGCGGTGGGTGCGGCGGATCTGGGCCTCCTGGTAGCGACGGTTGTCGCGTTCCGTCTCCGGGAGGACCGGCGGTACCCGGCGCGGCTTGCCGTCGGCGTCCACCGCGGCGAAGACCAGGTAGGCGGAGCCGACCTGGGTGGCCGGGGTGGACTCGTTCCAGCGCTCGGCCAGGACCCGGACGCCGACCTCCATCGAGGTCCGGCCGGTCCAGTTGACCTGGGCCTTCACATGCACCAGGTCGCCGACCCTGACCGGCTCCAGGAACGCCATCTCGTCCATGGACGCGGTGACGGCCGGGCCGCCGCTGTGCCGGCCGGCCACCGCACCCGCGGCGTCGTCGACCAGCTTCATGATCACTCCGCCGTGCACCGAGCCCAGGAGGTTGGTGTGGTTGTGGGTCATGATGTGGCTGAGGGTGGTGCGGGACGCGGAGGTCGGCTTGCCCGGGATATCCGAGGTGTCCGATTCCACTGCTGAGACCTGGTCTGTCATGACCCCCACCCTATGCCGAGGCGACATCCAGGGAATTTGTGTCAGCTTGGCAACAGCCGAGCCCTGATTTTCCGACGACTCTTGTGGGGCACACCCCAGGTCCCGGCACACTGGGGCCCATGAGCGATTGGCCCGAGGGATGGTCCGACGAGAACGGCGGCAGCCGGCACGGACGAGGCAGCGCGAGCGCGCAGCCCGACAGCGCCCGTGTGATGCGGCAGGTCCGCCGCGGTCCGGCGACTCCGCCCAATCAGGGCGGCGGCTACGGCCCCGGCCCGTCCGCGCCGCCGTACGGGGGCGGCGTCCCGCACCAGCCGTCGTACACCGACGGCCAGGGCTACGACGACGGCTACGACAGCGGCTACAACACGGGCCATGTCTACGGCGCGCCCGGTGGCGGCCCCGGCGGCCCCGAGGGCCCCGACGGGTACGGGCGGCCCCGGCCGAACTGGCGCCGCCGGATCAAGTGGACGGCGATCACCGTGGTGAGCGTGCTGGTGGTCACGACCATCGGCACGTACTTCTGGGCCGACGGCAAGCTGCGCCGCGAGGTCGACCTGTCGAAGGTCATCGACCGGCCCGAGTCGGGCGACGGCACGAACTACCTGATCGTCGGCTCCGACAGCCGTGAGGGCCTGTCCAGCGCCGACAAGAAGGCGCTGCACACCGGCTCCGCCGAGGGCAAGCGCACCGACTCGATGATGATCCTGCACGTGGGCAGCAGCGGCGACACGCTGATATCCCTGCCCCGTGACTCGGACGTGGTCATACCGACGTACCAGGGCTCCGAGTCGGGCAAGACCTACCAGGGCCGCGGTCAGCACATGAAGCTCAACGCCGCGTACGCCACGGACGGCCCGACGCTCCTGGTCCGCGCGATCGAGTTCAACACCGGTCTGCACATCGACCACTACGTCGAGATCGGCTTCGCCGGCTTCGCCGGCATCGTGGACGCGGTCGGCGGGGTGGACATCACCATCGACAAGGCGTTCAAGGACAAGTACTCCGGCGCCGACTTCCAGGCGGGCGAGCAGACGCTGAACGGCGAGGAGGCGCTGGCCTTCGTCCGCACCCGGCACGCCTTCGCCGCGTCCGACCTCCAGCGCACGAAGAACCAGCAGAAGTTCCTCGCGGCGCTGGCCCACCAGGTGGCCACCCCGGGGACGATCCTCAACCCGTTCAAGTTCTACCCGACCATGGGCGCGGGCCTGGACTCCCTGATCGTCGACAAGGACATGAGCCTGTGGGACCTGGGTTCCATGTTCTTCGCGATGAAGGGGGTCAACGGCGGTGACGGCACGTCGATGAACATGCCGATCTCGGGCTCCACCGGCGGCAACCTCGTCTGGGACAAGGCGAAGGTGAAGACGCTGGTGAACGAGTTGAACAACGACGAGAAGGTCACGGTGTCCGGTGACTGAGCCGACCCCTCCGCCCGGGCCGAGACCGCCCTTCGACGCCGTCCTGTGCGACGTCGACAACGTCATACGGCACTTCGACCCGGCCGGTCTGGAGGCGCTGGAGCGTGCCGCCGGGCTGGCCGAGGGCACCACGATGAAGGTGGCCTTCGCCCCCGAGGTCGACCTGCCGGTCCTGCTGGGCCTGGCCACCGAGCAGGAGTGGGTGGAGTCCATCGCGGAGGGCCTGACCGGCCTGGTGCCCGAGGCGACGGCCTGGGAACTGGGCACAGCCCTGCTGGAGTCGCCCTTCCACGCCGACGAGACGGTGGTGTCGCTGCTGCGCCGGGCCCGCACCCGGGTGCCGCTGGTCCTGGTCACCAACGCCACCCTGGGCCTGGAGGCCGACCTCGACTCGCTCGGGCTGACCGACCTCGCCGACCACGTCGTCAGCAGCGCCCGGGTGGGGCTGGCCAAGCCGGACCCGCGGATCCTGGAGCTGGCCGCGGTCCGGGCGGGCGCGCGGCCCGAGCGGTGCCTGTTCGTGGACGACACCGAGGAGAACGTGACGGCGGCCACCGCGCTGGGGATGCACGGCGTGCACTTCCGCCGGGCGCCGGACCTGGAACGCGCCCTGGAACCGCTCTTCGCCTGACCGGGCCCCGGCACCCCGCCGCCGGGCGATGCCTGCCGCATCCGCCCGGCCGCCGGTGCCGTCGTACGCCCTACGGCTTCCTGCCCACCCCGGCGAAGTGGGTGACCTCCACCGGCGCCCCGTCCTTGGCGTCGGCGGGGTCGGGCCGCCAGCGGGAGCAGGAGACGATGCCGGGTTCGAGGAGTTCGACGCGGTCGAAGAGCCGCGTCAGGTCGTCCCGGCTGCGCAGGGTCATGGGGGCCGAGCCCTGGCTGTTCCAGTACTCCACCGCCTGGGTCATGGCCTCGCCGTCGACCTCGGTGGTGGGGTGGGAGATCACCAGGTGGCTGCCGGAGGGAACGGCGTCCAGGAGCCGGTGGACGATGGACACGGCCTCGTCGGTGTCCATCACGAAGTTGATGATGCCCAGCATGGTGATGGCGACGGGGCGGTCGAGGTCCAGGGTCCGCGCCGCACCCCTGAGGATCGTCTCGGGGTCGCGCACGTCCGCCTCGATGTAGTCCGTGACACCCTCGGGCGTGCTGGTGAGCAGCGCGTGGGCGTGGGTGAGGACCAGGGGGTCGTTGTCGGCGTACACGATCCGGGCGGACGGGGCCACCCGCTGCGCGACCTCGTGCGTGTTGTCCGCCGTCGGCAGGCCGGTGCCTATGTCGAGGAACTGGCGTATCCCCACCTCTCCGGCCAGGTGGCGCACCGCCCGCGCCAGGAAGCCCCGGTCCGCCACCGCGGAGCGGGGCAGCGCCGGCACGAATCCGAGGATCTGGTCGCCGACCTCCTCGTCCACCGGGTAGTGGTCCTTGCCGCCCAGCCAGTAGTTCCAGATGCGGGCCGAGTGCGAGACGTCGGTACGCAGTCGGGTGGTGCGCGCGACGCCTTCGTCCTCGGCGGCGGGGAGATCGGACTGTGACATGGCTTCAGGACTCCTTGCGTCGTCGGCGGCTCGCGGCCGTCCTGCAAGCTACCACCGGACGGGCTCCAACATCCTTGACGTACAAGGATGTTGAGCGGACGGACGGTGTACATACGCCGGTGGCCCCCGGTCCGGGAAGGACGGGGGGGCCACCGGGCAAGGAAGTGCGGCCGCGTTACGGGAGGTTGCGGGCCATGACGATGCGCTGGACCTGGTTGGTGCCCTCGTAGATCTGGGTGATCTTGGCGTCGCGCATCATGCGCTCGACCGGGTAGTCACGCGTGTAGCCGTAGCCGCCCAGC
>NZ_VJZD01000398.1 GCF_009377175.1 Streptomyces adustus | reverse complement strand
GCCCACGCCCCCGGCCGCCCGGCCGTACGCCCCTGCGGCGGCCTCCCGGCCCGCGGTGCCGCACGGGTGCCGGGAGGCCGCGGGCGCCAGGACACGGCGAAGCGGCGGCACCCCTCGGGGTACCGCCGCTTCGGAAGACGCTTCACGCCGAGGGAGCGGAACCTTCCTGCTCCGCTTCCACCCGGGCGTTCCACTCCCGCTTGGAGGCCTGCCAGCCGTCCTCGTTGTGGCCGAGCCGCCAGTAGCCGGAGATCGACAGGTCCTCGCGCGGGATCTCCCGCTCCACCCGCAGCAGCCGGCGCAGCTCCTTCACGAAACCGGCCTCACCGTGCACGAACGCTTGGACGCGGCCCTCCGGGAAGTCCAGGCCGCGCACCGCCTCGGCCAGCTTCTCGCCCACCGGCGCCGCGCCGCGGTGCAGCCAGACGATCTCCACGTCGGAGTCGACCTTCTGCTCCTCCTCCGGGCCCGAGACCTCCACGAAGGCGTGCGCCACGGCGCCGTCGGGCAGGCTCTCCAGCGCGGCCGCGATCGCGGGCAGCGCGCTCTCGTCACCGGCCAGCAGATGCCAGTCGGCGCCCGAGTCGGGGGCGTAGGCGCCGCCGGGGCCCACGAAGTGGACGGTCTCGCCCGGCTGGACGCGGGCCGCCCACGGCCCGGCGAGGCCCTCGTCGCCGTGGAGCACGAAGTCCAGGGTCAGCTCGCGGTGCTCCTGGTCCCAGGCGCGCACGGTGTAGGTGCGGGTCACCGGCCACTGCTCACGCGGGAACTCGGCCCGGATCCGCTCCTCGTCGAAGGGCTCCGGGTAGGTCGCGCCCCCGGCCGGGAACAGCAGCTTCACATAGTGATCGGTGCAGGTCCCCGCGGTGAACTCGGCCAGCCCCGCGCCGCCCAGCACCACCCGCTGCATGTGCGGGGTCAGCCGTTCGGTGCGAACGACCTGCGCGGAGTGCGGCTTCCGCGGCTTTCGTGCCGGACGCTCTGCCATGACGGCCTCCCAGTCGCTTTCTAGCTTAGGCTTACCTAAGTTAGCATCACTTTCCCCGGTGAGGTCCTTCCTGCCGGGAGGTTCATGAACCTCTCGGACAGATCATGGCTTCTCGTCCCCGGCGGCGTCAGGTCCGGGCGCGGGAACAATGATCACGTGCCAGGCGTGTCCAGCGTGGTCAGCAGCCGGTTCAGCGAACCGCCCAGCCCCCAGCGCGCCGCCAGCGCGTCCAGCGCCTGAGGGTCGCGCGCCCGGCGCGGCAGCGCCGTGTCGACATCCGGCAGCGGGACGTCGTCGGCGACCCGGACGACCTTCGGGGCCACCGCGAGATACGGCCGCGCCTCGTCGAGCCGCCTGCGCTGCGTCGGGGTCAGCCGGGCCGCGGGGTCGTCCACGGCCGCCATGATCCCGGCCAGGTCGCCGAACTCGGCGAGCAGCTTGGCCGCCGTCTTCTCGCCGACCCCGGGCACCCCCGGCAGACCGTCGCTCGGGTCGCCGCGCAGCAGCGCCAGATCCGCGTACCCGCGTCCGTCGACGCCGTACTTCTCCCGCAGCAGCGCCTCGTCGGTCAGCTGGAGCGTGCCGACCCCCTTGAGCGGGTACAGCACGCGCACCCCACGCGCATCGTCCACGAGCTGGTACAGATCGCGGTCGCCGGTGACGATGTCGACCGGGCCCTTCGCGCGCGCCGTGAACGTGCCGATCACGTCGTCCGCCTCGTACTCCGCGACGCCCACGCGGGCGATGCCCAGCGCGTCCAGGACCTCCTCGATGACCGGCACCTGCGGGGACAGGGTGTCCGGCACCTCCTCCTGGTCCGGGCCGGCCGCGCGCTCCTCGGCGACCCGGTGCGCCTTGTACGACGGGATCAGCTCGACCCGCCAGTGGGGCCGCCAGTCGGCGTCCATGCAGGCCACCAGGTGCTGCGGGTGATGGTCCTTGACCAGCCGGTCGATGAACTCCAGCAGCCCGCGCACCGCGTTCACCGGGGTGCCGTCCGGTGCCTTCACGGAGTCCGGCACGCCGAAGTAGGCGCGGAAGTACAGGGAGGCGGTGTCGAGGAGCATCAGTCGTCCGGTCACGCTCGCATCATGCCGTACGGCACCGACAATCACTCGTCAGGGCGACAGCGGGTCGGACACGTGGCGGAAGTGAACGCGCTGTGAACTGGGCCACTGGGGCGTTTGGCAGGTCGAAGCCGGGGCAGGCGCCGCTTCGGAGCGACGGAGATTGCAGTTTCAACGTTTGCGGTCGGCCGTCTCGCCGCGACCTGTCCCCGAGGGTAAGAGGCACGTGTGTCAGCCAGACTTGAAGCCGAACATCTCTACAAGGTGTTCGGCGGACGACCGGACCAGGCAGTCGAACGGCTGCGCAACGGAGCCGACCGGGAGGAGCTGCGCGCCGACGGCGCCACTGCCGCCGTGATCGACGCCTCCTTCACCGTGGAACCGGGCGAGATCTTCGTCGTCATGGGCCTGTCCGGATCGGGGAAGTCCACGCTGCTGCGCATGCTCAACGGCCTGCTCCCGCCGACGGCCGGACAGGTCCGCTTCGGCGGCCAGGACCTGACCGGACTCGACGCCCGCGGCCTGCGCGAGGTCCGTTCCAGGAGGATCAGCATGGTCTTCCAGCACTTCGCGCTCTTCCCGCACCGCAGCGTCCGCGACAACGCCGCCTACGGTCTGGCGGTGCAGGGCGTGCCGCGTGCCGAGCGAGCGCGCCGCGCCGACGAGGCGCTCGCCCTGTGCGGCCTGGCGGGTTGGGAGAAGTCCTGGCCCGACGAGCTGTCAGGCGGTATGCAGCAGCGCGTCGGTCTGGCCCGTGCCCTCGCCACCGACGCCGAACTGCTGCTCATGGACGAGTCGTTCAGCGCCCTCGACCCGCTGATCCGGCGCGACATGCAGGACCAGCTCCTCGAACTCCAGAAGACGCTGAAGAAGACGATCGTCTTCATCACCCACGACCTCAACGAGGCGATGCGCCTGGGCGACCGCGTCGCGGTGATGCGCGACGGCCGGGTCGCGCAGATCGGCACCGCCGAGGACATCCTCGTGCGCCCCGCGGACGACTACGTCGCCTCCTTCACCCAGGACGTCGACCGCTCCCGGGTGCTGACCGCCGACGCCGTCATGGACCGCGCGGTACGCGGCGACGAGGCCGACTGCGGCTGCGAGACCGCGACGCCGCAGACCCCGTTCACCGAACTGTGCGCGATCAGCGCGCGCGTGTCGCATCCCGTCGCCGTGCTCGACGCCCGGCGCACCCTCGTCGGGGTCGTGCCCCGGCAGCGCCTGCTCGGCTTCCTCGGCGACGAGCCCGCCGCCGCGCCGGACCGCTGCGACACGCCCCGCGCGACGGACAGCGCGAAGGCCACGACCACGGACAGCGCGAAGGCGACGACGGACAGCGCGACGGACGACGCCAAGGCGGTGGCCCGTGCCTAGGATTCCGCTCGGCGACTGGGTCAACAGCGCGGTCGACTGGCTGCTCGGCCATGTGTCCTGGCTGTTCGACCTCCTCAAGGCCGTCTTCACCGGCGCCTACGACGGCATCGACGCCGTACTCCAGGCCCCGCAGCCGCTGCTGCTCGCCGGGATCTTCGCCGTGCTGGCCTTCTGGCTGCGCGGCACCCTCGCCGGTGTCCTCACCTTCGTCGGATTCGCCTTCATCGACTCCCTCGGACTGTGGGACGACGCGATGGTCACCCTGTCGCTCGTCCTCGTCGCCACGGTCATCGCCCTGGTGATCTCGGTCCCGGTGGGCATCTGGGCGGCCCGCTCCGAGCGGGTCGGCGCCCTGGTCCGCCCGGTCCTGGACTTCATGCAGACGCTGCCCGCGATGATCTACCTCATCCCGGCGATCCTCTTCTTCGGCACCGGCGCCTCCGCGGGCATCGTCGCCACCCTGATCTTCGCGCTCGCCCCCGGCGTACGCATGACCGAACTGGGCATCCGGCAGGTCGACAAGGAACTGGTCGAGGCCGCCGACGCGTTCGGCACCACGCCCCGTGACACCCTGCTGCGCGTCCAGCTTCCGCTGGCCCTGCCCACCGTGATGGCGGGCGTCAACCAGGTCATCATGCTCGGCCTGTCCATGGCCGCGATCGCCGGCATGGTCGGCACCGGCGGCCTCGGCGGCGACGTCAACGAGGCCATCGGCCAGCTCGACGTCGGCCTCGGCTCCGAAGCCGGCGTCGCCATCGTGATCCTCGCGATCTACCTCGACCGGATGACCGGCGCACTGGGCACCCAGGTCTCCCCGCTCGGCCGCCGCGCCGCCCTGAGGGCACGCGCCGCCGGGGGCACGCGGATCTGGTCCTACCGTCCCCGCCCGCAGTTCGCCGTGATCGGCGTCGTCGTCCTCGGCCTCGTGGCCGGCGGCATGGGCGTCCTCGGCGGCGGAGACGGCACACAGCCCGTCGCGGCCGGCAAGGACGTCGGCCAGGGCAAGAAGATCACCATCGGGTACATCCCCTGGGACGAGGGCGTCGCCTCCACCTTCCTGTGGAAGGAGATCCTCGAACAGCGCGGCTTCCAGGTCGACGCGAAGCAGTACGACGCCGGGCCGCTGTACACCTCGCTCGCCCAGGGCGACGTCGACTTCGAGACCGACTCCTGGCTGCCGACCACCCACGCGCAGTACTGGAAGAAGTACGGCGACCGCCTCGACGACCTCGGTTCCTGGTACGGCAGGACGTCCCTGGAGCTGAGCGTGCCCTCGTACGTGAAGGGCGTCGACTCCCTCGACGACCTCAAGGGCCAGGCGTCGCGGTTCGGCGGGAAGATCACCGGCATCGAGTCCAGCGCCGGCGAGACGGCCCTGCTCAAGAGCAAGGTCCTCAAGGAGTACGGCCTGGACCAGGAGTACAAGGTCGTCGACAGCTCCACACCCGCGATGCTGGCCGAGCTCAAGCGCGCCTACAGCAGGAAGGAACCGATCGTCGTCACGCTCTGGTCGCCGCACTGGGCGTACAACGACTACGACCTGAAGAAGCTGAAGGACCCCAAGGGCGCCTGGGGCACGGGCGACGGCGTGCACACGCTGGCCCGCAAGGGCTTCGCGGCCGACAACCCGGTCGTCGGCACCTGGCTGAAGAACTTCCGGATGACCGAGAAGCAGCTCACCGGCCTGGAAGCGGCGATCAACAAGGCGGGCAAGGGCCGGCAGCAGGAAGCGGTGCGCGCCTGGCTGAAGGACAACCCGGGCGTCGTCGACAAGGCGGCCCCCGTCCCGCACAAGTCCTAGGGCACCACCGGACCGAGCCCGGCACCGCGGGCCGAATCTCCGAGGGGCGGGCCTCTCCGCGCGACCTGACAGCGCGCGGCGAGGCCCGCCCCTCGGGTCATGTCCGGAAACCGCCCGGAGCCCGCGCGCCCGCCGCGCGCCGGGGGATCACTCCCATGCCTACGGAAAAGATCCGGACAACCACACAAAGCTACGAATCGATCGGGCCCGTGGCTTGACCGGGCCGGGGCATCCGGC
>NZ_VJZD01000397.1 GCF_009377175.1 Streptomyces adustus | reverse complement strand
GGGCGGGGGCTCGCCGGGTGGTCCGTTCCCTGGAAGGGTGACGTCCATGAGACTCTTCGCCGCCGTGCTGCCCCCGCAGGACGTCACCCGCGAACTGGCCGCCGAGGTCGACGTCCTGCGCAAGCTGCCCGGTGCGCAGGGGCTGCGCTGGACGGGCCGCCCCGGCTGGCACTTCACGCTCGCGTTCTACGGAGAGGTCGACGACGACCTCGTACCCGAGCTGTCGGCCCGCCTGGAGCGTGCCGCGCACCGCACGTCCCCCTTCCCGCTGGCACTGCGCGGCGGCGGACAGTTCGGGCACGGACGGGCGCTGTGGACGGGCGCGGCAGGCGATCTGGAGACGCTGCGGCTGCTGGCCGACCGGAGCGAGGCCGCCGCGCGCAAGGCGGGCCTGCCCATGGGCGAGCACCGCCGTTACCAGGCCCATCTGACGGTGGCCCGCAGCCGCGACGCGATCGACACCCACCCGTACGTCGAGGCCCTCGCCGGCTTCACCAGCGACACCTGGACGGTGACGGACCTGTGCCTGGTCCGCAGCAACCTGCCGAAGTCGGGCGTGCCCGGTGAGCAGCCCCGCTACGAGACGGTCGCCCGCTGGCCGCTGGGCCCCGCCCGGCGGACCGGGGACGACGGGAGCGCCGCCGGTGACGGGGACCACGTGGCCTGAGCGGAGCCGGGCGGCTTCGGGACGGTCCGCCGGACGGGTTTGCGCCGGGGCCGGTTACGCTCGGACGCGTGGACCCGAAAACCCGGAACCGGATCATGGCCGGTGCGCTTGTGCTGCTGTTCGTCGTCGTCGCCCTGGCGGCCGCGCTAGGCAAGTGAGCGCACGGCCGTGCGGGGCCGCGGCCGTACGGGTCCGCGACCGGGTGAGGCCATGACCGGGTGAGCCCGTGCCCCTTCGGGTGCCGTGACCGCGCCGGCGTGCGGGCCTGCCGTGGCCGCCGGGCCGACGGCCCGGCCCACCGGGGCGAGCCCCCCCGGCGACCGTCCGTCGGGCGCCCGACGGTGGGCCGTCTACCAGGCGAAGGCCTCCGGGGACGGGCCAGGACCCGGGAAGATCTCGTCGAGACCCGCCAGCAGCTCCTCGCCCAGCTCCAGCTCGACGGCGCGCAGCGCCGAGGCGAGCTGCTCGGCGGTGCGCGGGCCGACGATCGGGCCGGTCACGCCCGGCCGGGTGAGCAGCCAGGCCAGCGCGGCCTCGCCGGGCTCCAGGCCGTGCTTGTCGAGCAGGTCCTCGTACGCCTGGATCTGCGCGCGCCTGGCCGGGTCGGCGAGGGTGTCGGCGGTCCGGTCGGAGGCCCGGCGTCCGCCCTCGGCCTCCTTCTTGAGCACACCGCCCAGCAGACCGCCCTGGAGCGGTGACCAGGGGATGACCCCGAGCCCGTACTCCCGCGCGGCCGGGACGATCTCCATCTCGGCGCGTCGCTCGGCGAGGTTGTAGAGGCACTGCTCGCTGACCAGGCCCATGGTGCCGCGGCGGGCGGCGATCTCGTTGGCCTGGGCGATCTTGTAGCCGGGGAAGTTGGAGGACCCTACGTAGAGGATCTTCCCCTGCCGCACCAGTACGTCGACGGCCTGCCAGATCTCCTCGAAGGGGGTCGAGCGGTCGACGTGGTGGAACTGGTAGACGTCGATGTGGTCGGTCCGCAGCCGCTTCAGGCTGGCGTCGACCGCGCGCCGGATGTTGAGCGCGGAGAGCTTGTCGTGGTTGGGCCAGGCGTCGCCCTCGGCGGCCATGTTGCCGTAGACCTTGGTGGCGAGGACGACCTTGTCGCGCCGCTCACCGCTCCCGGCGAACCAGTTCCCGATGATCTCCTCGGTACGGCCCTTGTTCTCGCGCCAGCCGTAGACGTTCGCCGTGTCGAAGAAGTTGATGCCGGCGTCGAGCGCCGCGTCCATGATCGTGTGGCTGTCGGCCTCGTCCGTCAGGGGGCCGAAGTTCATGGTGCCGAGGACGAGTCGGCTGACCTTGAGTCCGGTGCGTCCGAGCTGCGTGTATTCCATGGCTTCCAAGCCAACGGCCTGGAGTGCGCTCTATGCAAGGGCGGGCGGTGTCAGCCGCGCGGGAAGTCGTCGGTGGTGAGGGTGAGGCCGACGGGGGTCGCGGTGAGGTCGATGTCCGCTCCGAAGGAGACGGTCAGTTCACTGACGTACTCGCCGTCCTTGGGCTGGGTGAAGAGATGGCACCTGCCCTGGCAGGGGTCGGCGACGAGGTACACGGGCACCTCGGCGAGGACGGTCATCGTGGCGCTCCTCCCCGACGGCCCCATGGACCAGTGCCGCCGCGCGGTACAACGATACGCACGGTGACGGGGTCACGGGCAGGAGTGGAATATGCCGGAGGCCTGCCGGAGTGGACCCGTCTCAGTCCCGCTCGTACTCCCCGCCCAGTCCCCACCCCTGGTGCATCGCCTCCGCGAACGCCTCCGCGATCTTGTGCTCGCCGCTCGCGTTGGGGTGCGTGCCGTCGTAGGTGTCGTGGTTGATGTCGTACCCGGGCGGCGGCGAGGCGAGCAGCAGGGGCGAGCGGGGCTCGTCGAGGTCGGCGACCGCCTTCGCCAGCAGTTCGTTGAAGGCGGAGACCTCCACCGCGAAGTCGGGGTCCTCCAGCGCGCGGGAGTTGGGTATCACCGGCAGGACGACCATCCGCACCCGCGGGTTCGCCGCCCGCGCCTCGGCCACGAAGAGCCGCACGTTGTCCGTCGTCTGCCGGGCGTTCGTGTAGAAGCCCAGGTCGATCAGGCCGAGCGCGACCAGCAGCACATCGGCCCGGTGCGCGCGGACCGCGTCGCCGACCAGCGGGGCCATGTGCAGCCAGCCCTCGCCCCAGCCGGCCAGGTGCGCGCGCGGGAAGTCCGGTTCGGCGTACTCGTACGACGTGGGCGCGTCCGTCGCCTTGTCGTGGAGCGTCTCGCGCGGGCCGACGACGGCGAACGGACGGCCGTACGTCGTGCGCAGGTGCTGCCACATCCGGTAACGCCAAGTGTGTTCGCCGGCGCTTCCGATCGTCTGGGAGTCGCCGACGGGCATGAACCTGAGCATCCGCTCATGATGGACGATCGGCGGGCCGTCGGTGGACCGGCCCGGGTGTGAGGCCTGCCACGCGCGCGCGGCGGACCTCGGCTGACGCGGCACCAGGTCCGGGATGGCAGTCTTGGGGGCATGCGTCGACCGTTCGCCCTCCTTGCCGGTGTCCTGCTCACGGGTGTGCTGGCCGCGCCCGCCCTCGCCGCCGACGGCGACGAGGGTTTCACCATCAAGGACCCGCGCATCACCGAGTCCAGCGGCCTGGCCGCCTCCCACCTGCACCCCGGGATCTACTGGACCCACAACGACAGCGACGACGGGCCCTACATCTACGCCGTGGACAGCGCCACCGGAAAGACGGTCGCCACCGTCACGCTGAGCGGCATCGGTTCGCCGCGTGACGTGGAGGCCATCTCCATCGGCCCCGGCAACCAGATCTACGTCGGCGACATCGGCGACAACCTCGACGGGACCTGGCCGTACGTCTGGATCTACCGGCTGCCCGAGCCCAAGGTCCTCAAGGACCAGACGATCAGGGCCACGCAGTACGTGGTGAAGTACTCCGACGGCGCCCGCAACGCCGAGTCGCTCGTCGTCCACCCGAAGACCGGCCGGGTGTACATCATCGACAAGAAGGAGGACGGCGGGCACCTCTACGAGGGCCCGGCCGAGCTGTCGTCCTCCGGCGCCAACATCTTCAAGCCCGTCGCCACGGTCGACCTCTGGGCGACGGACGCCGCCTTCTCGCCCGACGGTCGGCAACTCGCCGTACGCGGCTACTTCGGGGGCATCTACTACGACTGGAACGGCGGGAGGATCGAGCGGCTGGGCCGCCTGAACGTGCCGTTGCAGGGGCAGGGCGAGTCCGTCAGCTACTCCGCCGACGGGACCAAGCTCATGTACGGCAGCGAGGGCGCCGACAGTCCGGTCAAGGCGGAGGACGCGCCCGGCGGCGGGGCGGGCGGCAGCGGGTCCGGCTCCGGCAAGCCGTCCGGCGGTGGCGGTTCGGGGGATTCCGCGACGGGTGGCGACTCCGGCGGCAGCGGTGTCACCTACGGTGCGCTCGCCGTCGCCGCGGTCTGCGCCGGGCTGTTCGGCCTGCGGAGGCTGCTGCGCCGGAACTGAGGTGACGTCACGCGTCTTGACGGGCGCGTGAGTTCTTACTTCCATGGAAGGCGCGGCGTCGTGGGAGCGCTCCCACATGTTCCGGACCCGCAGCCCCCCACGAGAGGAAGCAGCGACATGTTCCGCAGTCTGCGCAGAGCGCTGTGTGCCGCCGCCGCGGCACTCCTGTTACCGCTGGCCGGTGTCCAGACCGCCCACGCGGCCGCCGCCCCGGCGGCTGCCGCGGCCGACGCCGGGGCGGGTTACTGGCACACCAGCGGCCGTCAGATCCTGGACGCGTCCGGACAGCCGGTGCGGATCGCCGGCATCAACTGGTTCGGCTTCGAGACCGCCAACTACGTCGTGCACGGCCTCTGGTCGCGCGACTACAAGAGCATGATCGACCAGATGAAGTCGCTGGGCTACAACACCATCCGCCTCCCCTACAGCGACGACATCTTCAAGAGCGCGACCGTCCCGAACAGCATCGACTTCTCCGGCGGCAAGAACGCCGACCTGGCGGGGCTGAACTCGCTGGGCGTCATGGACAGGATCGTGTCGTACGCGGGCCAGGACGGTCTGAAGGTCATCCTGGACCGGCACCGGCCGGACTCGGGCGGGCAGTCGGCGCTCTGGTACACCTCGGCCGTCCCGGAGTCGACCTGGATCGCCAACCTGAAGGCCCTGGCGTCCCGTTACGCGGGCCAGGACACCGTCATCGGCATCGACCTGCACAACGAGCCGCACGACCCGGCCTGTTGGGGCTGCGGTGACGCGGCCACGGACTGGCGGCTGGCGGCGCAGCGCGCGGGCAACGCCGTGCTGTCCGTCAACCCCGCCCTGCTGATCTTCGTGGAGGGCGTGCAGTCGTTCAACGGGGTCTCCGGCTGGTGGGGCGGCAACCTGATGGGCGTCGGGCAGTACCCCGTGCAGCTCAGTGTGGCCAACCGGGTGGTGTACTCCGCCCACGACTACGCGACCAGCGTCGCCCAGCAGAGCTGGTTCAGCGACCCGACGTTCCCGGCCAACATGCCGGGCGTCTGGGACAAGTACTGGGGCTACATCTTCAAACAGAACATCGCGCCCGTGTGGGTCGGCGAGTTCGGTACGACGCTCCAGTCGACGGTGGACCAGAAGTGGCTGGCCGCGCTGGTGAGTTATCTGCGGCCGACCGCCACCTACGGCGCCGACGCCTTCCACTGGACGTTCTGGTCGTGGAACCCCAACTCCGGTGACACCGGCGGCATCCTGAAGGACGACTGGGCGACCGTGGACACGGTGAAGGACGGGTATCTCGCGAGCATCAAGGCGCCCGGCTTCCCGGCGGGCGCCTTGATGC
>NZ_VJZD01000396.1 GCF_009377175.1 Streptomyces adustus | reverse complement strand
GCCCAATTGCCGCCCGCGCCCGCGTACTTCACCGGGCGTCTCGATGTCCTGAGCGCGCTGCGCCGGACCCTGGCGGTCGATCCTCCCCGCGCGGACGACGCTTCCGCCTTCTCTTCCCCGCGGCTCCCGCTGGCCGTGGTCAGCGGCATGGCCGGGGTCGGCAAGAGCGCCCTCGCCCTGCATGTCGCGCACGGTCTGCGCGACCGCTTCCCCGACGGCCAGCTGTACATCAACCTGCACGGCGCCACCCCGGGCATGACCCCGCTCACCCCCGCCCAGGCGCTTGCCGCGCTGCTGCGCGACCTCGGTGCCGACCGCCGCCACATCCCCGAACACCAGGACGCGGCCACCGCGTTGCTGCGCTCCCTGCTCGCGCCGACGCGCACGCTGATGGTGCTGGACGACGCCGCGCACGCCGCGCAGATCCGTCCGCTGCTGCCGGCCGGCCCCGGCTGCGCGGTGATCGTCACCAGCCGTTCCCCGCTGACCGCCCTCGACGGCGCCCACCGCTTCCCGCTCGGCCCGCTCTCCGACCAGGACAGCGCGGCGCTGCTGCGCACGGTCTCCGGCCGCGACGGGCTCGACGCCGGCCATCCGCTCGTCGAGCTCACCGGCCGGCTTCCGCTCGCCCTGCGGGTCGTCGCCGCCCGGCTGGCGGCCCGCCGCGCCCTCACCCCGGACGTGCTCGCCGGTCAACTGGCCGCCACGGGACGGTTGCACCATCTGGAGTACGACGATCTGAGCGTGCGCCGCTCGCTGGCCGTCGCGCACGACGCGCTGGCCGCCTCCGAGCGCGAGACCGACCGGGACGCGGCCCGCGCACTGAGCCGCGTCGGCGCGCTCGATCTGCCCGTGTACGGCGCGCCCCTGCTCGCCCGGCTCCTCGGCACCGACGAACGCCGGGCCGAGGCCGCCCTCGACCGCCTCGTCGACGTGGCACTCCTGGAGGAGACGGCGTACGGCCGCTACGCCCCCCACGACCTGGTGCGCGACTTCGCCCGCGAACTGGCCGACACGGAGACCGGCCCGCGCGCCGAGGACGAACCCGCCCCGGCCGTCCTCGCCCTGCGCTGGTACGCCGCCGTCGCCGACCGGGTCCTCGGCGCGATCGTGGAGCCCGGCTACGAGCAGGACGACCGCCGGTGGCCGACCGCCTCCCAGCCGCCCGGGCACCCGGCCTACGAGGTACCGCCCTTCGCGGGCCCCGAGGAGGCCTTCGCCTGGGGCGACCTGGAACTGGAGAACATCGTCACGCTGGTACGGCGCCACCCGGCGGACACGGCGGATGCCGTCACCACCGCCCATGTGTCCACCCTCCTGCGGCTGCTGTTCCCCTACGTCCAGCGCAGTGGGCGATGCGCCGAGATGGAGGTGCTGGGGCGGGCCGCGCTCGCCGCGGCGCGCCGGCTCGGGGACGAGGCGGCCGAGGCCCACGCGCTGGGCGATCTCGCCGCCGTGCACTTTCTGACCGGCCGCCAGAAGGACGCGCTGGCCCTGAACGACCGCGCCCTGGCCCGCTGGCGCCGACTGGAGCGGACCTCCCGGATCCGGCGCTGCCTCAACAACCGGGGTCTGCTGCTCGAAGGGCTCGGCCGGTACGAGGAGTCCGGCGCGGCGCTGCGGCGGAGCCTGGAGTACTCGCGGCAGCTGAACGACCCGTACGGCGAGGCCGTCACCCACAGCCACCTGGGCAACCTGTACGAGCACACCGACCCCCGGGCCGCCATCGAGCAGCACCGGCGCTCGCTCGCCCTCGGCGACGAGATCGGTGCCGTCATCGTGCAGCACTCGGCGCACTGCAATATCGGCTACGCCCATCTCACCCTGGGCGAACCGGCCGCCGCCCTGCCGCACTTCGAGGAGAGCCGGCGCATCCGCGGCGGCCACGGCGACTGGCACGGCGAGTCCCAGACCCGGCTCGGCCTGGTGCGCACCCTGCGGCTGCTCGGGCGCGGCGGCCCCGCCGCCCGCGAGTGCGCCGAGCTGCTGCGCCGCGCGGACGCCCGTGCCGACCGCTACACCGGCGGGCTCGCCCGGCACCAGCTCGGCCTGCTGCTCCGGGAGCGGGGACGTGCCGAGGAGGCGTACGAGGAGTGGCGCGCGGCCCTCGCGGCCCTGGACGGGACGGACGAGGAGGCGGTCGTGGCGGAACTCGTGGCGCTGCTCGCCGACCCTTGCTGATTCAGCCGTCCTCCGCGCGCTGATTCAGCCGTCCTCCGCGTGTCCGAAGAACGCCCTGTTCGGCCGTCCGCCGTCCGCCGGGCAGCGGACCGCGGCCGTTCACTTCGCGTCGGCATAGCACTGCACCACCGCCGTCGTGAACGGGAACCGCACCGGGGTGTCCCCGAACGTCAGCCGTCCCGCGAGGTCCGCCGCCTCCCGGATCGCCGCCACGACCGTGTCGGCCTCGTGCGCCGGGCAGTGCACGATCACCTCGTCGTGCTGGAAGAAGACCAGCTCGGCCGCCAGGGCGGCACAGGTCCGCCGCAGCGCGGCCAGCAACAGCAGGGCCCAGTCCGCCGCGCTGCCCTGGACGACGAAGTTACGGGCGAAGCGGCCGCGGGCGCGGGCGTCGGTGGAGGCGTATCCGGGCGTCCAGCCCTGCTCGGCGGGCTGCCCGGCCGGCTCCTCCTGCGGCATCCCCGCCTCTTCCGCTCCTTCGTCGCCCGCCCCGGCCGCGGGCGGACAGGTGCGCCCCAGCCACGTCCGCACCAGCCGGCCCTCCTGGCCCGCCTGCGCCGCGTCGTCGACGTAGGCCACCGCTCTGGGGAAGCGGCGTCTGAGGGCGGCGAGGTTCTTCAGGCCGTCCCCGGAGGTCTGGCCGTAGACCGCGCCGAGCACGGCGAGTTTGGCCTGGGCGCGGTCGCCGGAGAAGGCGCGGTCGGAGACGGACTGGTACAGGTCGTCCTCCCGGGCGGCGACCTCCATCAGACCGGGGTCACGGGAGATCGCCGCGAGCACGCGCGGTTCCATCTGGTCGACGTCCGCGACGACCAGCCGCCAGCCGGGATCGGCGACGACGGCACGCCGGATGACCTTGGGGATCTGCAGGGCGCCGCCGCCGTTGGTCACCCAGCGCCCGGTGACCGTCCCGCCCGCGAGGAACTCCGGCCGGAACCGTCCGTCCCGCACCCAGTCCTGGAGCCAGGACCAGCCGTGCGCGACCCAGATGCGGTACAGCTTCTTGTACTCGATCAGCGGCTTCACCGCCGGGTGGTCGAGGGACTCGATCTCCCACCGCCGGGTCGATCCGACCTTGATGCCGGCCTGGGCGAAGGCCTTGACGACGTCGGCGGGCAGATCGGGCCGCACCCGGCGGCCGAACGCCGCCGACACCTCCTCGGCGAGCTCGGCCAGGCGCCGGGGCTCACCGCCGCCGGTGTACCGCTCGCCGAGCAGTTCGCGCAGGACCTCGCGGTGCACGTCCGCGCTCCACGGCAGTCCCGCGCGGTTCATCTCGGCCGCCACCAGCATCCCCGCCGACTCCGCGGACGTCAGCAGCCGCAGCCGGTCGGGGTGGGCGGACCG
The DNA here is from genome assembly GCF_009377175.1 of Streptomyces adustus. GTDB lineage: Bacteria > Actinomycetota > Actinomycetes > Streptomycetales > Streptomycetaceae > Streptomyces > Streptomyces adustus. Next base: position 1,959 of record NZ_VJZD01000396.1, on the reverse strand, counting down.
GTCGTGCCGCCGCTGCTGCTCCGCGTAGACCTCGACGAGGTCCGTCAGCGGCAGCCGGGTGCCCTGTGGTTCGAACAGCGGGGACTGGGCGCCGGGCTCCGCGGACCGCTGGCGCGGATCGGGCGGCACCGGACGGCCGCGCAGCCGCGCGAGGGCGGCGGCCGCCGACCGGGGTTCGCCGTAACGGCCCTCGTGGCCGAGGAGGAGGGTCTCGGCGTCCTCGATGTCGTAGCACCGCTCGACCCGCACCCCCGTGGCGAGCAGTCGCGGGTAGACCTCGGCGGTGGCACGCCACACCCAGCGGAAGACGTCCGGCCTGCGGCGTACCGCCTCGGCGAGGTCGGGCTCCCATGCCACCGGCGCGGCGGGCAGCCCGTCCGGACCGAGGGGGGCGATCTCCACGCCACCGTCCTCGGCCGGAGCGAGCGCCCACCGGTCGGCCATGCGACGAGTCTCGCAGGAGCCTCTGACAATGGCCCCGACCTGCGGTTCCTCGACCCGCTCAGGCCGGACCCGCCGTCCCCGCGGCCGCCGTGCCCACCGTCGCTGTGCCCACGGCCGCCGTGCTCACCGCCGCCGGGGCTACCGCTCCTCCTCCTGCTCCCCGTCCACGTCCTGCGTCTGCATCTGCATCTGCTCCTGGGCCTGCTCCTGGTCCAGCCGCATCGTCTCCAGCAGTTCCACGACGAACGCCTCGGACCGGGCCTTGTCGATGCCGAGCCCGCTCAGCACGCCCTCGCCGTTCTCGAACTCCAGCAGGGCGAGCAGGATGTGCTCGGTGCCGACGTAGTTGTGGCCGAGGCGGAGGGCCTCGCGGAAGGTGAGTTCCAGCGCCTTCTTGGCGGCGGGGCCGTACGGGATCAGCTCCGGCACCTCTTCGGCGGCCGGCGGGAGCGCGGCCGTCGCGGCCTCGCGGACCGCGTCCAGAGAGACGCCCTGTGAGGTGATCGCCCGCGCGGCGAGTCCCTCGGGCTCGGCGAGCAGGCCGAGGACTAGGTGTTCGGGCAGGCCCTCGGTGCCGCCCGCGGCCTTGGCCTCGTTGTGGGAGGCCATGACCACGTTGCGGGCGCGCGGGGTGTACCGGTTGAAGCCCTGGCTGGGGTCGAGGTCGATCGACTCCTTCGGCACGAACCGCTTCTGTGCCGCCTGCCGGGTGACGCCCATGCTCTTGCCGATGTCCGTCCAGGAGGCGCCCGAGCGACGTGCCTGGTCCACGAAGTGCCCGATCAGATGGTCGGCGACCTCGCCCAGGTACTCACCGGCGAGCACCGCGTCCTGGAGCTGTTCGAGGGGCTCCGCGTGGACCTTCTTGATCGCGGAGATGAGGTCGTCGAGACGTACGGATGACGTGATGGTCGGTTGCGTCGACATGTGTCAACCTTAGGTTGACACGGTAGAGTCGTCAACTCGTGGTTGACAGTCGGGGGAGGATTGCCCGGAACGGGCCTACTGGGGAGAGGTGGCCAGCCGCAGCGCCAGCGCCGCGAAGACCGTCCCGCTGAACACATTGAGCCCGCGTGCCACCCGGCGGCTGCGGCGCAGCAGCGCGGACAGCCTCCCGGACAGCAGCCCGACCGAGCCGTCCACCACGAAACCCATTGTCACGATGGTCAGCCCGAGCACCAGGAGCTGCTCCCGTACGTGTCCCAGCTCCGGATCGACGAACTGGGGGAGGAAGGCGATGTTGAACAGGATCACCTTGGGGTTGAGCAGGTTGGTGACGGCGCCCTGCCAGAACGCGCGCCGCAGCCCGGGCCCGGCGGGCGCGGCCCCCTCGCCCGGCAGCGACCGGTCCCGGAACGCCTTCACGGCCAGGTGCAGCAGATATGCCGCACCCGCCCAGCGCAGCACGTGGTACAGCACCGGCAGCGCCGCGAACAGCGCCGACAGGCCGAGCGCCGCGGCCGCCGAGTGCACGAGCATGGCGCAGGCGACCCCGCAGGCGGCCAGCACCCCGGC
>NZ_VJZD01000395.1 GCF_009377175.1 Streptomyces adustus | reverse complement strand
CGGTACCGCTCCCCCGTGACCCTCAGGCGACCAGCTCCCCGAAGGCGTTCTCCTCGTCACGGCCGAAGCTGAGGACCTCGTCCTCGCGCAGCCGGCGGAGCGACCGCCAGATGCTGGACTTCACCGTGCCGACACTGATGTCGAGGATGTCCGCGATCTCCGGGTCGGTGCGGCCCTCGTAGTAACGCAGGACCAGCATCGTCCGCTGGAGTTCGGGCAGCCGGGCGAGCGCCTGCCACAGGACCGCGCGCAGCTCGGTGCCGCGCATCGCGTCCGTGTCGCCGGGCGTCTCCGGCAGCTCCTCGGTCGGGTACTCGTTCAGCTTGCGGCGGCGCCACGCGCTGATGTGCAGATTGGTCATGGTGCGGCGCAGGTAGCCCCCGACCGCGGCCTTGTCACTGATCCGCTCCCAGGCCCGGTAGGTCGAGAACAGCGCGCTCTGGAGCAGGTCCTCGGCCTCGAACCGGTCACCGGTCAGGTGGTAGGCGGTGGCGTACAGGGAGGCGCGGCGCTCCTGGACGTAGGCGGTGAACTCCGCCTCCGACAGCGAACGACGCTCCCCCGAGCCCTCCCCGTACGTGGCTCCCCCGACCGCGGCGGCAGCCGCCGCGGATTCCCCCGTGCTCGCGTCAACCACCGACATGAATGTGGTGTGCTGACGCCCGGTACCGCGAGCGCACCCCCGCCCGCTCACAGCACCGGACCTCTCGGAACCCCGGGTCACGTCGTGCAGACGCGTGATCACTGCGCTGGTGCTGACGCTGTGCAGCGTGTTCATCTCGCGCCCCCCGTCGTGGACTTCCGGTGTTCGGCTCGGTTCGACGTACTTCCTTGCCGTTGCCGAAAAGCTTGCCGGGGCCACTTCATGGACGTGTCCGCCGACTGTCACAGACCTGTCACAGGGGTCGTCCGCAGGGCCCGCACAGCGCCGTCACAGAGAATCGCGGTACCGCTACCCAGACGTACATACCACATTGATCATTTGCGGGAGATGCATGGGAGCGCTCCAAGTGTCGAAACCCCACCCCGCCATGGGCCAGAATGAGCCCGTGCCTTCCCTGTTGCTGATCGAGGACGACGACGCCATCCGAACGGCCCTGGAGCTCTCACTGACGCGCCAGGGACACCGGGTGGCGACCGCTGCCAGCGGTGAGGACGGTCTGAAGCTGCTGCGCGAGCAACGGCCGGACCTGATCGTGCTGGACGTGATGCTGCCCGGCATCGACGGGTTCGAGGTGTGCCGTCGCATCCGGCGCACCGACCAGTTGCCGATCATCCTGCTGACCGCGCGCAGCGACGACATCGACGTGGTGGTCGGCCTGGAGTCCGGCGCCGACGACTATGTCGTCAAGCCGGTCCAGGGCCGGGTGCTCGACGCCCGGATCCGGGCCGTGCTGCGGCGCGGCGAGCGCGAGGCGAACGACGCGGCGACCTACGGCTCGCTCGTCATCGACCGGGCCGCGATGACCGTCACGAAGAACGGCGAGGACCTCCAACTCACGCCGACCGAACTGCGGTTGCTGCTCGAACTGAGCCGCCGTCCGGGCCAGGCGCTGTCCCGGCAGCAGCTGCTGCGGCTGGTCTGGGAACACGACTACCTCGGCGACTCGCGGCTCGTGGACGCCTGTGTGCAGCGGCTGCGCGCGAAGGTCGAGGACGTGCCGTCGTCCCCGACTCTGATCCGTACCGTCCGTGGTGTCGGATACCGCCTGGACGCGCCCCAGTAATGACCGACGCACAAGAGGGTTTCCGCGGCTGGGTCGCGGCTCGCAAGGGGGCCTGGTCCCGGCTGCGCTTCACCAGTCTGCGGCTGCGGCTCGTCGTGGTGTTCGGGCTGGTGGCGCTGACCGCCGCCGTGTCCGCGTCCGGGATCGCCTACTGGCTGAACCGGGAGGCGGTGCTCACTCGCACCCAGGACGCGGTGCTGCGCGACTTCCAGCAGGAGATGCAGAACCGCGCGGGGTCGCTGCCGGAGTACCCGACCCAGGACGAACTCCAGTACACCGCCCGGCAGATGGCCAACAGCAGCCAGCGTTTCAGCGTGCTGCTGGTCGGCGAGGACGCGAACGGCAAGGCCGTGTACGGCAATTCCGGCGGCCTGAGCGGTCTCTCGCTGCGCGAGGTGCCGCTCTCACTGCGCACCGCGGTGAACCGGGAGCAGGACCTCACGGCCGCCAACTCGTCGCCGTACCACCTGTACTGGCAGCGGATCGTCGACGACGGCACGCCGTACCTCGTCGCCGGGACGCGGGTGATCGGCGGCGGCCCGACCGGCTACATGCTGAAGTCGCTGGAGCCGGAGGCCAAGGACCTCAACTCGCTGGCCTGGTCGCTGGGTATCGCCACCGGTCTCGCGCTGATCGGCGCCGCGCTGCTCGCCCAGGCCGCCGCCACGACCGTGCTGAAGCCGGTGCACCGGCTCGGGGTCGCCGCGCGCCGGCTCGGCGAGGGCCGCCTGGACACCCGGCTGCGGGTTTCGGGCACCGACGAACTCGCGGATCTGTCGCGGACGTTCAACAGCACCGCGGAGGCGCTGGAGAAACGTGTCGCCGACATGGCCGCGCGTGACGAGGCGTCCCGCCGGTTCGTCGCCGACATGTCCCACGAACTGCGGACGCCGCTGACCGCCATCACCACCATCACCGAGGTGCTGGAGGAGGAGCTCGACGCGGAGACCGGGAGCGTCGACCCGATGATCGAACCGGCCGTGCGGCTCGTCGTGAGCGAGACGCGGCGCCTGAACGATCTCGTCGAGAACCTGATGGAGGTCACCCGCTTCGACGCGGGCACCGCCCGGCTGGTCCTCGACGACGTCGACATCGCCGACCAGATCACCTCCTGCATCGACGCCCGCGCCTGGCTGGACGCGGTGGAACTGGACGCCGAGCGCGGCATCCACGCCCGTATCGACCCGCGCCGGCTGGACGTGATCCTGGCCAACCTCATCGGCAACGCGCTCAAGCACGGCGGTTCCCCGGTGCGGGTGTCGGTGCGGGCGACCGGCGGGAGCGGCGGCACGGAGGAGACCGGCGACGCGGGTGAGCGGGGCGAGGCCGGCCCGGGCGTGACCGCGGGCGACGACGGCGCCACGACCGGCGGCGAGCTCGTGATCAGCGTGCGCGACCACGGACCCGGCATCCCCGAGGACGTCCTTCCGCATGTCTTCGACCGGTTCTACAAGGCCAGTGCCTCCCGGCCGCGTTCCGAGGGCAGCGGACTGGGGCTGTCCATCGCCCTGGAGAACGCGCACATCCACGGCGGCCGGATCACCGCCGCCAACTCCCCCGAGGGCGGCGCGGTGTTCACCCTGCGGCTGCCGCGGGACACGTACGAGCCGGCGCCGCAGGCCGAGAAGGACGGCGCGGGCCCGAAGGGGGACGCCTCATGACCGTACGCCCGACCGCGCGGGCCGTGGGCCGGCTGCTGGCGCTGCCCGCCCTGGCCGCGGCGCTCGCCGGGTGCGGGATCCGGTCCACCGAGGTGCCCACCGACTTCGGTCCCGCTCCCTCCCGGGTGCGCTGCGCGCTGTCCGAGCCGGACGTGGCGCCGCAGTCCGCGCCCGGCGTCCCGGTCCAGGTGTTCCTGCTCTGCGGGTCGTCGCTGGTGGCCGTCGACCGCTCGGTACGGGTCCCGGAGGGCACGGCGGACTCCCAGCGCCGGGTGCTGATCGCACAGGGGCTGCTGAACCAGCTCGCCCAGACGCCGTCGTCCGCCGAGAAGGCGGCCGGGTACACCACGAACGTGCGCGGCGGGATGTCGGTGCAGGGCCCCACCCCGAAGGACCCGGACGACGCCCTGCGGCTGAGCACCCCGCCCGGGGACCTCACCTCCTCCGCCCTCGCCCAGCTGGTCTGCACCTTCTCCGACTCGGCGGCGGCCGAGGGCGACGGCTCGGTGATCCTCGGCGGGCCGATCCGCGACGGCGAACCGCTGCGCCGCTACGCGTGCACGGACGAGGTCCGCGCCCGGCCGGGCCTCAAGGAACCACCGTCGTCCGAGGTGACCGGCGGCTAGAGCCGGTTTTCGCCGACTGCACCAGGGCGGCCGGGACCTGCGCGGCACGCCCCGGGCACCCGTGTGGCCGAGCACTCGTCCGGGTGGCGGACGGTGTCGCGGAACCGATCGTGCCGCCCGACGCGTCTTGGGGGGCGTGCAGCGTCAAGGCTCGGTCGGCGGCAACGCCGCGTTCCGCATACGTGTGGCAGGGGGCGTCCTCCTTGCCGCACACCTCGCGTTCGTCGCCTGGTTCACGCTGCGCCCACTCGACGTCCCCTGGGTGATGCCCGCCAATCTGCGGCCGTTCGCCGGTATCCGCACCGACCTGTCGCTGGGCCCGCAGGTGGCGGCCCGACGGATCGGCGAGGGACTGGCGCTGCTCGCCCCGCTCGGGGTCCTGCTGCCGCTCGCGCACGGCCGGCTCGCCGTGTCCCCGCTGGCGTCCCTGCTGCGCACGGTCGCCGCCGCGGCCCTGCTGTCGCTGGGCATCGAACTGCTCCAGACCGGCGTGCCCGGCCGGGTCGTGGACGTCGACTCGCTGATCCTGAACACCGTGGGGGTGGCGCTCGCGCACGCGGCGGTCGTACCCGCGGCACGCTCCTGGCTCCGCCGCAGGACGGAGCACCGGCACCGGACGGACGTCCGCAGGCAGGATGCGGCTCAGGGTCGGACCCCGACGATTCCCAGGGTCGGGATCGCACCCTGGAGCGACGTCCGGTCCAGCTCGTCCTCTTAGCGTTGAAGGCAGTTGAGGCAGCCGTCCGGCAGCCTCGGACCGACGCTCACTAAGGAGCCGACATGACCGCCCTTGCCCGCCCCACCCACGGCCGCGTGCTCGGCGGAGTGTGCGCAGCGCTGGCACGGCGCTTCGGCACCTCCGCGACGACGATGCGGGTGATCTTCCTGGTCTCGTGCCTGCTGCCGGGACCGCAGTTCCTGCTCTACCTCGCGCTGTGGATCCTGCTGCCGGCCGAGGACAAGGCTCGCACCGCCTGGTGACCCGGCGCGCCCGGCCGGGCGCCGCGCGGGCAGGGAAGCCGTCCAAGGACGTCGTCGGGCGCACCCGGATCCACCGGGTGCGCCCCGTTCTGTGTGTGCGCCGGTCTCAGCCGAGCGGAATGCCGTTCACCGGCACGCCGTGCACGGGCAGGCCCTGCAACGGCAGTCCGCCGAGCAGACCGGCGACCGGCGCGGTCGGGCCCTGGGCGAGCACCCTCGTGACGGCCGGCTGGGCCGCGGACAGGCCCGACTGGAGGGCGGGCTTCGCCTGGGTCAGCGCCTCACCGGCCCCCGGCAGCGTCTTGGCGACGTTCTCCGTCGGCAGCGTCCTCGTCACGGTGTCCAGGGCCTGGGAGGCGTCAGGAAGGGCCGGAGCGGCGTTCGCGGCGCCCGCGCCGACTGCGGCGAAGGCGGCACCGAGGGCGGCGACGCCGAGGGTCTTGGCAGCAGACTGCTTCATGGTGAGTGCGTCCTCGCAATGGGGTGGACAACGAATTGAGCGGTCCAAGACCGTAATC